>JADLBP010000166.1 GCA_020847695.1 Planctomycetota bacterium | reverse complement strand
GGTGAGCGCGGCGTTCAGCGCGGTCGCGCTCGCGCCCTCGAAGTCCGCGTCGAGCGCGTCGGCGAGCGTCGCCGCCTCCTTGGGAGGGACGATGCGGCCGAGCCAGGCGCGCTCTCGTTCGCCCGCGGGAGCTCCCGGAGGCAACTGCAGATAGCGTTGGAGCAGCCGCAGAATCGCCGCGCACGGGCGCGCGTCTTCCTCCTGCGAGCAACGGCTGTACAGATAGAGCGGGGGCTCGATCGAGCGCCGCACTTCGGCACCGAACTCGCCGACGACGCGCGACTTCCCGGAGCCGACCGCGCCGCGCACCCAGACGACGCGTCCGCGACCCGTCGGTACGTCGGCTCGCGACACGAATCGCCACGCACGGACGAGCGCATCGAGCTCGCGATCGCGTCCGACCAGCGGCAAGAAGTGCGACGCATCCGGCGATCCCATCACACCGCGCCGCGAGCGCGGCGAGAGGTCGAGTTGCGCGCGCCACCACGCGCTCGACTCGGTTTCGGCGAAGCGCTTCGAGACCTCGGCTGCGGTCGGCCGCGCTGCCGGGTCGCGCTGGAGTAGCTCTTCGAGCAAAGCGTCGAAGAACGGCGAGAGCTGCGGCACCAGCCGCGAAGGCGGGACGTAGCGCGCGGTCGCCATCGCCGCGAGCAATCGGTCGGCGCCGGGAGCGTCGATCGACTTGCGCAGCAGCGCGGCGCTCGAGAACCCCGCCTCCTCGTGCAGCGCTTCCTCGACCTCGGGCGCGATCGATTCCGGCGCGAACGGGTGCCGGCCGGTCGCGAGCTGGTAGAGCGCGACGCCGAGCGCGAACACGTCGCTCGCCGGGCTACCGCTCTCGCCACGCGCGCGCTCCGGCGCGAGGTAGGCGAGGCTACCAGGGTTGACGCCTTCACCATGGCCGAGCGCGAGCTCTTCGTGCTTTCCCGTCGCCTTCGGAGCGCGGCGTGCGAACCCGAGATCGAGCAGCACCGCCCGGCCGGCGCCATCCCACCGCAGGTTCTCGGGCTTGACGTCGTTGTGTGTCCAGCCCTTCGCATGCAGCGCAGCGAGCGCGCCGGCGATCTGCGTCGCGACGGTGCGGACTTGAGGCTCGGGCATCGGGCCCACGTCGCCGAGTGCGCGCTCGAGCGTGATCCCGCCGACCAGCGCCATGACGATCTGCGGCTCGGCCCCGTCGTCGAAATGCAGGACGCGCACGAGGTTCGGGTGCCGCACACGCGTCCCGGCGAGGCCTTCGGCGCGGAAGCGCTCCCGCGCCCGGGCGTCGCCGATGAGCCTCGCGTGCAGTCGCTTGACGGCGACTTCGGCGCCGACGGCGAACGGTTCGCAGGGCTCGAGCAGCCGTGCTCGGTACACCGTGCCCGTGGCGCCGCTGCCGAGCTCGGCGACGAGTTCGAATCGGGGCGCGGGCTGCGACATGGCGCGCCAGAATAGCGCGCGAACCGCCCGGTCCGGCGCGCGTGTTTCGGGCGCGGCCGACGGATAGAATCCGCGACTCGACCCCGCGACCCGAAGGACCCCCGTGACGTTCGTCGTCTACAACTCGCTCAGCAAGACCAAGGAGCCGTTCCGCTCGCTCGAGCCTGGCGTGGTCCGGATGTACAACTGCGGACCGACGGTCTACAACCGCCCGCACGTCGGCAACTACCGCGCGTTCCTGTTCGCGGACACGCTTCGGCGCTGGCTCGAGTACTGCGGCTTCCGCGTCGAGCAGGTGATGAACATCACCGACGTCGGGCACCTGACCGACGACGCCGACGACGGCGAGGACAAGCTCGAGAAGCAGGCTCGCAAGGAGAAGCTCGATCCCTGGCAGATCTCGCGCAAGGTCGCCGAGCAGTTCTTCGCCGATCTGCGAGCGCTCGGTGTCCGGCCGGCGAAGGTCTACCCGAAGGCGAGCGAGCACATCCCCGAGATGGTCGAGATCATCGAGGGACTGATCGCGAAAGGGCACGCGTACGCCGTCGGGGGCGACGTGTACTTCGACGTGAAGAGCTTCCCGAGCTACGGCAAGCTCTCCGGCAACCGCGTCGAGGACCTCGAGGCCGGTTCCCGCATCGCGGTCCGCGAGGAGAAGCGCAACCCCGAGGACTTCGCGCTCTGGAAGAGCGATCCGGCGCACATCATGAAGTGGGCGACGCGCTTCGGCCCCGACGGTTTCCCGGGTTGGCACATCGAATGCTCGGCGATGGCGCGCAAGCACCTCGGCGATCGCCTCGACATCCACACCGGCGGGGAAGACAACATCTTCCCGCACCACGAATGCGAGATCGCGCAGTCGGAGAGCTTCACCGGCAAGCCCTTCGCGACCTACTGGATGCACTCGAAGTTCCTCCAGGTCGACGGCGGCAAGATGTCGAAGAGCCTTGGCAACGTCTACACGCTCGACGACATCGCGGCGAAGGGCTACACGCCGAGGCAGTTGCGGTTCGCGCTGATCCGCGGGCACTACCGCGCGCCGTTGAACTTCACCTGGGAAGCGATGAAGGACGCAGCGAGTTCGCTCGAGAACCTCGACGACCTCGTCGCGCGGTTGCGCCGCGCCGCGAAGGGCGACGGGGCCGCGTCGGCCCCGAACGCAGGCTCCGAGCTGGTCGAAGCCGCGCGAACGGAGTTCGAGAAGCACCTGAACGACGACCTGAACGTCGCGCCGGCGCTCGCGCCGCTGTTCGGACTGCGCGCGCACGCGCTGAGCGGCGCGTTCGGCGTCGAGGCGGCGGGGCGCGCGCTCGCCTTCTTGACTCGCGCGAACGAAGTCCTCGGCGTGATCGAGATCGAGGAGCAGTTGCTCGACGCCAAGATCGACGCACTGATCCAGGAGCGTCAGGCCGCGCGCAGGTCGAAGGACTTCCTGCGCGCGGACGAGATCCGCAAGTTGCTCGAAAGCCAGGGCATCGTCCTCGAAGACTCGCCGAAGGGCGTGATCTGGCGTCGCAAGTCGGGCGCCTGATCGAACGCGGCGACGCGCGGCCCTGACGCCGCGTTCCGCGCGGGTGGAAGCGTTCGACGCCGCCCGGTGTGCTCCGCTGGCGTGACGCGGGCTCGCCGGCGCACACGCACCGTGTTCGGACGCCCGCTCGAACCGAAGCCTAGTCGAGCCAACGAGCTAGGACGCGCGGCCCGGCTTCACGGAAGCTGCGGTGCGTCGATTGCCTCGGCGCGGCGCCTTCGCAAACGGGCGCCGCCTTCTCGGCGGACGCGAGACCGATGGTCGTCCTGCTCCGAGTCGTCGGAGTTCGATCGATTGGATCCGTTTCCGTTCCCGAACTCCCGCACGCCTCGCGCGTGCCACTTCCCCGGAGCGCTTCGCATGTTCTCGAGCTTCGTCAGTGCCTGCCTCGCTTTCACAATCCAGGAGCCCACGACTCTGGATCCCGCCTACCTGGAGCGCGCTCGCGCGCACTACGAGACGGTCGAGCTCGAGCTGCGCGCTCGCACCGTCGACCATCTCGACCCTGCACGGCGTGCGGAGCGCGAGCGGCTGCTCGACGTCCTGCTCGTCTACCGCGAACGCGGTGAGTTCGGCCGTTGCGCCGACCAGGGCGACGCGCGCATCCCGCAGTTCGTCGATCGCGGTGGGCGGCGTTGCGCGGTCGCCGAGCTGCTCCACGCGAGCGGTCGCGACGGGCTCGTCGAGCTCGTGCGCACGCTGGACAACGACGCCTGGGTGCTCGATCTCGAATGCAATCAGGAGTTCCTCGACTGGCTCGACGCGAGCGGACTGTCGATCGACGAGGCTGCGCGCATCCAGTTGCCGGCGTTCCTCAACGGCGTCGCGACGCGCCCTTGGTCCCCGCCGCGTGGCGACAAGTACGCGGGCCCGGGCGACGTGGTCGGAGGCGGCTCGCGCGGCAATCCGACGACGCCCGCGCCGACCTCCCCGAGCTCGCCGTCGACGCCGGGCACTCCCGCGGGTCCGTCGACGCCCGGCGCGCCGAGCGCCCCGAACTCGCCGGTGACGGCGCGCGCGTTCGCCAGCGAAGCCAGCGACGAAGCGACGTGGTGGATGTGGTGGGAGTACAACAAGCTCGCGTACCTGCACTCGACTCCGCTCGAGCACTCGCTGCAACGTCGCACCGGTGAGCTGACCGGCGCGGAGCGGCGCGCGGCGATCGAGAAGGAGCTCGACGCGTTGCGCAGGCGCGAGCTCGCGAGCTTCGGCGGCGCAGTGCGCGACGGCGACCCGACGGTGCGCGGAGAGGCGTTGATCGGGCTCGCGCGGGTCGGAGCCACGACGTCGCTGGACACGCTGCGCGCCGCGCTCGAGGACCGCAGCGTCACCGTGCGCCACCGCGCGATCCTCGCGCTGGGCGAGTGTGGCTCGCCCGCCGCGTTCGAGCTGCTCGTCGCGATCGCGCGGCACGGTGCAACCAACGACGGTGCCCAGCCGATCACCGCGCGCGCGCGCGAGTTCGCGGTGATCGCACTGGGGCTCGGTCGGCGAGCCGGTGCGTTCGACGTTCACGCCGATCGCGAGGTGTTCGAAGTGCTCTCACGGCGTGACCGCACGGCGTACGACCCGTGCGTCGTCGCGGCGCTCGTCTATCACACTCTCGCGCCGAGCAAGGAGCTCGAATCCGTCGCCCGCGTGATCGCGCGGGACGAGGCGACACCGACTCCGCTGCGGGCCCGCGCGATCGAATCGCTGTCGTCGGTCGACTCGTCCGACACGCTTTCTCTGCTGCAGCACTGGCTCTCGGGCCGAGACGTCGAGCTCCGGCGCTCCGCCGCGCTCGCGCTCGGACGATCGCGCCACGACTTGGCGTTGCCGCCGATGCTGACGGCGTTCGAGATCGAGGCCGAGCCGCTGACCAAGGGCTTCCTCCTCGTGTCGATCGGCGAGCAGGGCGGCGAGCAAGCGCGAGCGTTCCTGCTCTCGGTGCTCGCGAAGGGAGCTTCCAACCTGCGGCCGTGGGCGGCGCTCGGACTCGGCGTACTCGCCAGTTCCCGCGACGATCCGGTCGCGCGCGAAGCCCTGCGCAGGTCGTCCGGCGCGGAACGCAACGCGGACGGGCTCGGCGCGCATTGGATCGCCTCCGGCCTCGCGCGCGATGCGGCGGCCGTCCCGCAGATCGCACGAGCGCTCGCGACCCACGCCGACCCGCGCCAGCGCATGTACGCCGCGACCGCGCTCGCGTTGATCGACGACGCTGCCGCTCGCGCGGCGTTGCGTGAGCGGATCGATCACGAGCGGTCGCCGTTGGTGCGTGTCGCGCTGGCGCAGGCGCTCGGCCACTGCGGTGAGCCGAGCGACGCGCCGAGCCTCTTCGCGGTGATGGGGGACCTGCGGGAACCGAACCTGCAGGGCCTCGCCGCGGTGGCGATGGCGTTCCACGGTTCGGATGCGGCGGTCGGCGGTCTCGCCGGGATCGCGCGCGCCGAGAGCACGCCGTCGGCGTCGCGCGCAGCCGCGCTGAATGGTCTCGGCATGCTGCTCGGACGGCGGCCGCCGCTGGTGCTGTCCCATGCCTCGCGGCACTCGAACTACACGCTGTACGAAGACTGGCTCCAGGACGTGTTGCAGGTCTCGCTCTGAGCTGAGTCCGCTGGCCACGCGTCGAGCCGAAGCGTTCGCAACCGGGCCGCTCATCGGGCCCGCGGCGCTCGCGGCTCGACGGCGGTGGCGTCAGTGGCGAGGCTTCGGCCTCAACTCGCCGTCGTCGTCGTCGTCGAGCTCGAACTCGTCGTACTCGGCTTGCCAGGGCTTCTCGGCGTCCTCGGTCTCGGCGTGGCCCTTGGTGTGGATCTCTTCGTCGCGCTTCAGCGCTTGGTGGATCATCTCGTCGAGCTTCGCCGCCTGTTCGATCGAGTCGTCGTAGATCCACTTCAGGAACGGCATCCGCCGCATCTCGAGCACGCGCGCGACGCGCCGCTGGATGTAGCCGGCCGCCGAATCGAGCATGTGCTTCGCCTTCGAGCGATCCGACGCGTCGCCGAGCACCGAGTAGTGGATCTTGCCGCTCGACAGGTCGGAGGATAGCTCCACACGCGTGATGGTGATGAAGCTCGCGCGCGGATCCGCGATCTCGAACTCGAGGCAATGCGCCGCGCGTTCGTGGATACGCGCCTCGAGGCGCGCGATCGTTCGCTGACTGACCATGGGGGAGGAAACTCCCGGCCCCTCGCGCTCGAGGGGCCGGGCGAGGAAGCTCAGATCTTGAGCAGGCGCTTGACCGCCACGACCTTGAAGGCCTCGAGGATGTCGCCGACCTCGAACGTCTCGAAGTCCTTGAGCGTGACACCGCAATCGAAGCCCTCGCGGACTTCGCGCGCGTCGTCCTTCTCGCGCTTGAGCGAAGCGATCCCGGTGGTCGTGAGCACCTTGTTCTTGCGCATCACGCGGATCTTCGCGTCGCGGGCGACCGTTCCGTCGATGACGTGACAGCCGGCGATCAGACCGATCTTGGACGACTTGAACAGCGCGCGGACCTCGATGTGTCCCGTGATCTGTTCGGTCATCTCGGGCGACAGCGTGCCCTCCATCATCTGGCGGATCTCGTCGAGGAGCTCGTAGATGATGTCGTAGTGGCGGATCTCGACGTTGTTGCGCTCGGCCGCGACGCGCGCCTTGTCGTTGACGCCGACGCGGAACGCCAGCACCACGCCTTCGGCCGGCGAAGCCAGGTTGACGTCGGCCTCGGTGACCGAGCCCAGACCCGCCTGCAGGATGCGCACGTCGACTTCGGCGTGGGTGAGCGCCTCGAGCTGCGACTTGAGCGCCTCGAGCGAGCCCTGCACGTCGCAGCGGAGAACGACGTTGATCGTCTTCTTCTTCTGCGCGGCGACCGCTTGGAACAGGTTTTCCGCGGTGACCGAACGGCGTTCGACCAGCGACATCGCGCGGTTCTTCTTCGCGCGCTCTTCGGCGACGTCGCGAGCCTGTTCGAGGCTCTCGACGACGTGGAAGTGATCGCCGACGCTCGGCAGCTCCGAGAGACCGGAGACTTCGACCGGCATCGACGGACCGGCGGTCTTGATCGCGCGGCCGCGGTCGTCGTGGATCGAGCGGACCTTGCCGTAGCCCTCGCCCGCCATGATGACGTCGCCCTGGTTGAGCGTGCCGTCCTTGACCAGCAGGAACGCGACGCGTCCCTTGCCCTCTTGGATCTCGGCTTCGAGCACGATGCCCGACGCGGGGCCTTTGTCGTGCGACTTGAGCTCGAGCACCATGCTCTCGAGGAACACGCGCTCGAGCAGCTCGTCGAGACCCTTGCCGGTCAACGCGCTGACGTCGAGGAACGCGGTCGTGCCGCCCCATTCCTCGGGCTGCAGTCCTTGTTCGGTCAGTTGACGGCGCACGCGCTCGGGTTGCGCCTGCGGCTTGTCGCACTTGTTGACCGCGACCACCACCGGCACCTTCGCGGCGCGCGCATGGTTCAGCGCTTCGACCGTGCTCGGCATCACGCCGTCGTCGGCGGCGACGACGAGGACGACGATGTCGACCGCCTTCGCGCCGCGGGCGCGCATCGCGCTGAACGCCTCGTGACCCGGAGTGTCGATGATCGTCAGCGTGTGACCCGACTTCGTCTGCACCTGGTAGGCGCCGATGTGCTGGGTGATCCCGCCCGACTCCGACTCCGCGATCTGCGAGTGGCGGAACTTGTCGAGCATCGTCGTCTTGCCGTGGTCGACGTGACCGAGGAAGGCGACGGTCGGCGGCCGGACGACGAGGTTGGCCTCCTCGACCGACGTGCGCTTCTTGACGAGCTCCTGCAGGACACTGTCTTCGGCGCCCTTGTCCTCGACGACGATCAGTTTGACGTTGAAGTCGCTCGCGAGCAGCTCCGCCGTGTCGTTGTCGAGCGTCGAGTTCTGGTTGACGTTGAGTCCGAGCGACTTGATCGCCTTGACCAGCACCTGGCTGACCCGCAGCGCGAGCGCGTCGGCCAACTTCTTGATCGTGACCGGCGCCTCGATCTTGACGTCGCCGCCGGACATCGGCGAATCGGGGGCTTCCGTGCGTTGGAAGCCGCGCGGGCCGCGAACCGGCGGGCCGCTCGGCGTCTGCTGGCCGCGGCGGCGCAGGTAGCGACCGGATTCCTTCTCGCGCAGCTGCGACGCGGTCATCTGACCGCGGCTGCCGTGATCGCCGCGGACGAGCGCCTTGCGGCGGTCGTGGCCGAGCGTCGGGTTGACGTCGGGCGCGACGTCGTCCTTCGAGCGCAGGCGGCGCGACTCCGCGGTGCTCTTGCTCGGCGGCGCTTGGATCTTCGAGAGGTCGACGAAGCCGACGACCTTGCCGAGCGGCTTGCGCGCCGGCTTGATGTCGGGCGGCGGCGTCGCCGGCGGCAAACCGCCGGACGGAGCCGAGGTGACCACCGGGGCGGGCGCGGGTGCGCTCGCGGCGGGCTTCTGCGCTTCGACCGCGGGCTCCGGCGTCGCCGTCGGAGCGGCTTGTTGCGCGGCCGCCGCGGTGCGGTGGGGCGCGGGCTCGGCCTGCGGCGTCGCGTGCGGAACCACCTGGGGCGCGGGCGCGACTTGCGCTTGCGGCGCGGGCTCGTGCGTCGGCGCGACGTGGCGACCGGCGTCGCGCGGCTCGTGCGCGGGGGCGACCTCGCGAGTCTCGCGCGCGGCGGGAGCGGGCTCGGGCTCGACAGCGCTCGGCTCGAGCGCGGGCTCGGCATGCGCGGGTGCCGCCGGCGCGGCCGCGGTCGGCGCCACCGGATGGCTCGGACCGACAGGAGCGACCGGAGCCGGCGCGGCCTCGGCGGCCGGAGCGGGAATCGGAGCAGCGGGCTCTTCGTGGGCGACGAGCTCCTCGCCGTCCGCGCCGAGCTTCTTCTTCTTCTTCGACTTGATCGTCAGGCCGCCGGCGTGCGTCGCGCCGGTGTCGGCCGCTTGGGCGCGGTTCAGGTTGTGAGCAGCGAGCAGTCCTTCGACCTGGAGGAGCTGGAACTCATCCAAAGTCGACTGGGGGCCCTTGATGTCGGCCAGACCGAGCTCGCGAAGCTTCGTCGCGAACTCCTGTCCGGTCAGGCCGTACTCCTTGGCCAGCTCGTGGACGCGTACTTTCTTGCTCACAAATCTCCTTGGTTCCGGTCGCGGTGCTTGGTGCGTTCAGCTCGGATCGCGTTCCGGGCCGTCGGGTTCGGCGCCGCTCGCGTCGCCGCCGTCTTGCCCGCCGTCCAAACCACCGCCTTCCGCGCCGTCTTCACCGCCGAGTTGCTCGGCTTCGAAGTCCGCGCGGGTCTTGATGTCGATGTCCCAGCCGCACAGGCGGCTCGCCAGACGCACGTTCTGGCCCTTCTTGCCGATCGCCAGCGACTGTTGGTCCTCGTCGACCAACACCACCGCCGAGCGCGTCTGCACGTCGGGGTAGATGTTGTCGATGTGGATCACCGCCGGCTTCAGGCCGTTCATGATCAGCGTTTCGAGCGAATCGCTCCAACGGATGATGTCGATGCGCTCGCCGCGGAGCTCGTCGATCACCGCCTTGATGCGCGAACCGCGCACGCCGACGCACGCGCCGATGCAGTCGATCTTCGGGTCCTGCGAGATCACGGCCATCTTCGTGCGGTAGCCCGGCTCGCGGACCACGCGCTTGATCTCGATGATCGCGTCGGCGATCTCGGGCACTTCGAGCTCGAACAAGCGCCGCACCAAGTCGGCGTGGGTGCGCGACACGATGATGCGCACGCGAGGGCCGTCCTTGCGGACTTCGATCACGATCACGCGGATGCGATCGCCGGGCGAGAACGTCTCACCGCGCACGCGCTCTTCCTTCGGCAGGTACGCTTCGACCTTGCCGAGGTTGATCACGAGCTCGTCGCCTTCGAAACGCTGGACCGTGCCGTTGACCAGCTGGCCGACGCGGTTCTCGTACTCGTCGTAGAGGACGTCGCGCTCGGCTTCCTTCAGCTTCTGCATGAAGCCCTGCTTGATCGTCTGCGCGGCGATCCGACCGAGCTCCTCGAGCTCCATCTCGTAGACTTCCTCGTCGTCCTCGACCGAGATCTCGCCGGTCTTGCGGTCGATCTTGACGATCAGGTCTTCCCCCAGCCCGAGCCGCTTGCGAACGCCCTGAGCCATCGCGTCTTCCAGCCCGAGGAAGATCACTTCCTTCGGGATGTCCTTGTCGCGATGGATGACGTCGATCATCCGCAGCAGGTCGTCTTTGTTCATGTCCGAGGGCCGGTGGGTGTCGCCCGCCTGGCGTCCGAGGATGCCCCCGGGGCGCGTAGGAAGGCTTAAATACAAGGCAATACGAGGCTTACCCAGCTCCGCCGCAGCGGAGATGGGAGCCCCGATGCTAGCAGGGAAATGGGGGCGACGAGTCTCGTCTAACGCGGGCTCGGCGTCAACGATCGGGTGCAGCGAGTGTGCCCGGATGGGACTCGCGGCGCCGGGCGCGGCGGTTCGGAGCTGGAGAGCCGCGCGCGACGCCGGGCGGCGAGCGGTTCGACTGCGAACGCGGGTCGTGTTCGGGCGCCGACAGGGTCCTGCTCGGTGCGCTGCATCGGCGAATGGCCGCCTTGGGGGCCGCGCGCGAATGAAAATCGTCCGCGCGGGGTCGACCGCGACACGACGATCGAGCGTGGTCGGCCGTCGGCCCGCCGGCTGGGTAGCGCCTCTCGAATGGCTCACGAGCGGCTCGCGGTCACCCGCGCGGTTCGCTCGCGTCCGGGGCTTCCCGGGCGGTAACGTGGCGGGTGCGCCATGCTGTTCCGCCTCCGTGTTCTCGCGTGCGCATGG
>JADLBP010000165.1 GCA_020847695.1 Planctomycetota bacterium | reverse complement strand
GCGTGCTCGGGTCGTTGTAGTCGAACGCCGCGAAGAAGCCGTACATCGCGTTGCGGATGATCGGCAGATAGAGCGAGCGACGCGTCGATTGATAGCGCGCCTGATCGGTCGATTGATCGTTGGTGACGTACTCGCCGCTCGCGGTGCTCATCGACCTGCCGCCGAGCGCCGCATCGAGCCGCCCGCTCACGGCGAGCCACGCGTCGCGCATCACCTCGGCGTCGAGACGCCGGCGGTTCTGGCGAGCGAGCAGTCGATTCTCGGGATCGCGCTCGGTCGCGACTGCGCTGCCGCGGGTGCTCATCCGGTACGCGCTCGACGTCACGATCAGGCGGTGCAGCGACTTGAGCGAGCCGTGACGGCGCTGGAGCTCGCGAGCGAGCCAGTCGAGCAGCTCCGGATGCGTCGGCAGGTCGCCGCGCACGCCGAAGTTCGACGTCGATGCGACGAGCCCGCGTCCGAAGTGCCCCGCCCACACGCGGTTCGCGATCACGCGCCACGTCAGCGGATGGCGCGGATCGACCAACCAGCGCGCGAGCTCGAGCCGACCGCTGTGATCGCTCGGCATCGCGGGCGCCTCGAGCACGTGCGCGGTCGCCGAGAGCACGCCGCGCGGCACCGCATCCTTCTCCAGGCTGAGGTGGCTGCCGCGCAAGTGCACCGGCACGTCGACGACGTCGCCGTCCTGGACGCCGAGCGCGCGTTCGAACGGCTTCGGCGCGCTCGCGGCGAGCGCTTCGACTTTCGCGCGGCGCGTCGCGAGCTCGGCGCGCGCGGGAGCCGGGAAGAAGCTCTCCAGGCTCTCGCTGGTCAGCGCGAACGGGCCGTGCTTGCCGTGGAGCACCTGCCGCAGCGCCTCGGCGTCGGCGCTTGGGAGCGCGGTCGGCGGCTCGCCTCCGCGCGCCTGCATTTCGCGCCATTCGATCTCGATCGCCGAGAACAGCGTCTGGTAGCGGCCGGCGAGCTCCTCGAGCGAGCGCGGCGGCAAACCGTCGAGCACCGCGAGCACCCGCGGCGGTACGGAGCCAGGCTCCACCCCCGCCAGTTCGGCGATTGACGTGCGACGCGCTGTTGGCTCCGGCGAACTCGCGGGGGTGGAGCCTGGCTCCGTACCCGAACGCGCGACGATTTCCGCCGCGCGCGCCGGCCACTCGTCTTCGCCGAGCGCCGCGAACGCGTGCCACGGCGCGAAGATCGGATCCTTGCGGCGCGCGGAGAGCTCGACGTGCACCGCGAAGTTGCGCACGAGCTCCGGCACGAGCCCCTCGGCCCACGGATTTCCGTCGACGTACCACGCGCGCTCGGGCACGCCGTCGGCGGCGGCCGCGCCCGGCGGCGCGAGCACGAACTTGTCGAGGTGCGGCACGTCGATCTGGTTGTCGAGCCGCAGCACGTTGCGTCCGGGCTGGAACTCGAACGTGCCGACGCGCGCCCAGCGTTGACCGTCGAGGAAGAAGCTGCCGGTGGTCTCGGCGAGCGCGCGCTCGGCGACGACGACGCCGTTCAGCGTGACGCGCATCGGTCGCACTTCCGCGGAGGCGTAGCGCACTTCGAGCACGAGCTCGCGCGCGCTCTCGAACGTCACGTCGTACTCGACGAACTGCTCGCCGGGCGCTTGCGTGTGCACGATCGCGACCTCGGCGTCGCCCCACGTCGAGCGGTCGACGTGCAGGTTGCCGCGGCTGAACTCCTCGGCCTCGATCAGCGTCGCGCGCTTCGCAGCGAACGTGCCCGCGAGCAGGTACGGCGCGAAGTCGCGGCGCCAGCCGCCCTGCAGCGCGCGATCGTTCTCGGCGACGAGCGCGTCGAGCTCGGTCTTCGCCTGCTCGCTCGCCTTGCGATGCGCGGCGGCGGCTTCGCGATCGGCGGCGCTCGCGAGCTCGCGTTCGCGCCACCTCGAGACGAAGTCGAGGTTCGCCATCGTGCTCGTGCTCTTGAACACGCCGGCGACCGCGTAGTAGTCGCGCGCCGAGATCGGATCGAACTTGTGGTCGTGGCAGCGCGCGCAACCGAGCGTCAATCCGAGGAACGCCTTGCCCGCGACGTCCATCTGCTCGTCGACGACGTCCATCACTAGCTTCTGCTTGTCCTGCTCGGCGAGCATCTTCGGGCCGAGCACCAGGAAACCGGTCGCGGCGAGCTGATCGGCGAGTGCGTCGCGATCGGCGGGCTCGGGCAAGAGATCGCCGGCGAGCTGCTCGGTGACGAAGCGGTCGTACGGCTTGTCCTGGTTGAACGCGCGCACGACGTAGTCGCGGTAACGCCACGCCTCACCGAGCGCGAGGTTCTCGTCGAGCCCGTTCGAGTCCGCGTAACGCGCGAGATCGAGCCAGTAGCGCCCCCAGCGCTCGCCGTAGTGCGGCGACGCGAGCAAGCGATCGACGACGCGCTCGTACGCATCGGGCTCGGGATCGCGCTCGAACTCTTCGAGCGCTTCGGGCGTCGGCGGCAAGCCGACGAGATCGAAGTGCACGCGTTCGAGCAGCTCGCGCTTGGTGGCGAACGGCGCGGGCGCGAGCCCTTCGCTCTCGAGCCGCGCGAGCACGAAACGATCGACGCCGTTGCGCACCCAGCGCTCGTCGCGCACCGCGGGCGGCGTCGGATCGGTCAACGCGCGGAAGGCCCAGTGATCCTCGGGTTTCGGCACCGTCCGCACCGCTACCGGCGCATCGCCGTCGCGCGGACCAACACGTGGATCAGGCGCGCCGCGGCGCACCCACTCGACGAGCGCGTCGATCTCCGCGTCGGGCAGCTTGCCCTTCGGCGGCATCTGCAGATCGAACTCGTCGTAGCGCACCGCGCGCACCAACGGGCTCGCGTCCGGATCGCCGGGCACGACCGCGGCGCCGAGCGACGCCCCGCGCTCCCAACCCTGCCGCGAGTCGAGCACCAGCCCGCCCTTCGGCTTGGCGAGCGTCGACGCGTGGCACGCGAGGCAGCGCTCCTCGAGCACCGGCCGCACGCGCTGCTCGAAGAACTCGAGGTCGTCGGCGCTCGGCTCGGGCGCTTGCACGAACGCGCCCAGCACGAGCGCGAACTGGGGCGGGAGGAGGAACATCGCGGCAGCCCGTCGGGGCTGCTCGATGCTACAGCGGCGGGCCGGCGAGCGGTCGCTCCGATCGCCGTGGATTCGGATCCCCGCGCCGAGCGCGCGTCATCCCCGCAACGATCGCGCGGGGAGCGCGCAACGGTGCGATTCGTTCAATCGGCGAGCGGCGTGAGCTCGACCTTGCGGAACTCTGCGACCGCGCCCTCGGCCTGGATCGCGATCTGACCGTGATCCGCGGTGCAGTGCGCGCCGTGGTTGACGTGGTCGCCGTTGACCCAGACGTCGATGCGATTGCCGCGGCACTCGATCACCATCTGGTTCCATTCGCCCGCGGGCTTCTCCGAGCCGTCGGTCAGGTTGAGGATGCGCCGCGCCTTGTCGCCGTCGACGCCCCACTTCTCCTTCGGACCGCGGCGCTTCTCCATGTCGGGCACGACGATGTCCTCGCCGATGCACCAGAAGTCGCCGGCGTTGCCGACGTGCATCTGGCACTCGATCGACTGCGGGAACATCCCGTAGAGCCGCCGCGGCGTCGACGCGTGCACCAGGATGCCGCAGTTGCCGGGCTCGCCCGCCCAGCGGTACTCGACCAACAAGCGGTAGTCGCGATACGACGCGTCGGTGATCAGGTGGCCCGGCGGATTGCCGAGGCTGACGAGCACGCCGTCGCGCACCGCGAACGACGCCGGAGCGTCGGGCTTGCCGTCGGCCTCCGGCACGTCGGTGTGCCAACCGGCGAGGCTCTTGCCGTCGAAGAGCGCGATCGGCTTCGGCGCGGAAGGCGCGGATTGGCAGGCGGCGAGCAGACCCAGGACGCTGGCGAGGAGGAGGTTGCGCATGGCGCCTACGCTAGCAACCGCCGCGCGCCGACGAAGCGGGCCGTCGTGCTTAGCGCGCGCCGCTCGCGGCGCTCGGCGGCGAGTCGGGCGCCCGCGGCGCGCCGCGATAGACGCGGATCGAGTCGCCGCTCAGTCGGATTCCATCCGCGACGAACTCGGCGACGAGCTCGTGGCTCGCTTCGAAGCGCTCGTACGCCGCGCGCAGCGGCGCGAACTCGGGGCGCTCGACCGCAACGCACCGCAGCGTCCACGCGGAGAGCACGACGAAGTCGAAGCCCGTCGCCGGATCGTGGCGGCGAGCTTCGACCGCGCAGCGCACGACCGTGACGTCGCAGCCCGGCGCGAACGCGTCGAGCGGCGGCCCGCGTTGTTCGCAGAGCACGCGCGATCCCGGCGGGACGTGAGCGCGCAGCCATTGCGACGCAGCGCCGCGCGCGTCGGGCACGCGCGCGAGCCGGAGCTCCGCCGCGGAGACGCTCGCCGGCGCGACGAACGCCGCGAAGCACGCGAGCGCGACCGCGCACGCGGTCCACGTCCGACGCGCGCTCGCCGAGCCCGCGGGGAGCCGCGCGACCGCTCGACGGAGCGCGTCGACGACGCTCGCGAGCCCGACGGCGGCGAACACCGCGACGAACGGCGTCGCGCCGACCAGGTTGCGCGCGAAATGCGCCGCGTACGCGCCGAGCAACGCGACGAGCCCGAGCGGGAACGCGAGCAACACGAGCACGCGCCTCGGCTCGCGACGCGCTGCGCTGCCGACGCCGAGCACCGCCAGCACCGAGAGCGCGAGCCCGAAGCCCTCCACGAGCTCGCGCAGGTTCGCGCCGTAGCTGGTCGGGCCGGCGCCCGCGTGTCCGGGCACGCCGACTCGATACGCCTCGCGCACCATCGCGAGCTCGGTGCGGAAGCCCGCGAGATCGAGCAGCGCGTACGGCGTGGTCGCGAGGAAGCAGAGCGGCACGAGCACCGCGAACCACGCGAGCCGTCGCCACGAGGCTCGGCCGAGCGGCGCCTCGCCGAGGAAGTGCGCGAACGCGATCGGCAACGCGGCGAAGATCGCGGTGTACTTGCTGCCGATCGCGCAACCGACGCAGCCCGCCGCGAGCACGTAGTCGCGCGTCCGCGGCGGCTCGACGAGGATGCGCAACGCGCAGATCGCGGCGAGCACCGCCCACAACGCGACCGAGGCATCGACTCGCGCGACGTACGAGAACGCGGTGTGCAGCGGCGCGACGGCGAGCACCGCCGCGGTTGCCACGCCGACGCGCGGACCGAAGCAGCGCGAGCCGAGGCACGCGCTCGCGAAGATCGTCAGCGCCGATGCGAGCAACACCAGCGCTCGCGCGACGACGTAGTGGTCCGGCGTCGCGCGCGCCTCGACGCGCAGCACGCCGAGCGGCTCGAGCACCGCATCGACCGCGGCGAGCACGTAGATGTCGAGGCTCGGGTAGTTGAAGACGTGCGGGTTCAGGTCGCCGCTGCGCAGGATGCGCACCGCGCTCTCGACCAGCACCCACTCGTCGGGCGTGCCCTCGAACGGATACGCGTACCAGAGCGCCGGCAGACGCCACAGCAGCGCAGCGACCGCGAGCGCCGCGGCCCATAGCCGCCAACGGCCGGTGAGTCGCTCACCGAGCGACGGCGCGGCGTCGAAAGCGCGGCCGGCGGCGTCGCGAGGGTGCGGCGTCGAGGCCGAGCCCGCGGCACGGCGCATCGTCGCGACCGACGGCTCCGCGGTCGGCCGTCCGGCGACGACGTCCGACGACCGCGGCTCGCGCGGCTCCGCGGGGAACTCGAGGTGGACGGCGGACACGGGGAAGCTTCGCGTGCTCGGGTCGAGCGGCGCTCGACCCAGCGTCCACGACACGCGCGCCGAGCGCGATCCGGTTCAGCACCCGCCGAAGTGAGCAGGTGCACGGCGGGCGAGCGCTCGCGTGCCCCGCGCGCCGCGCCCGGGACCACGGTGTGCCGCATGGAATCGCTCCCGGCGGTACCCACGAGCGCCATGTCGCGTTCGTCTCGACGGAATCGGGCGCGAGCGACGAGCCTCGGGCCGTCTGCAAGCTGGTCAGAACGCCGGTCCTCGTGCGTGAGTCCTCGTGCGTGAGTCCTCGTGCGTGAGTCCTCGTGCGTGAGTCCTCGTGCGTGAGTCCTCGTGCGTGAGTCCTCGTGCGTGAGTCCTCGTGCGTGAGTCCTCGTGCGTGAG
>JADLBP010000164.1 GCA_020847695.1 Planctomycetota bacterium | reverse complement strand
ATCGCGAACCCGGCGCGCTTCTTCGACGACGAAGGCACCGCGTACCTCGTGATCCAGACCACCGGCGCGGCCGCGGCGGGCAAGCTCTCCGCCGACTGCCTGCGACTGATCGTCGAGTAGCGCAGCCCGGTACGCATTCGGACCCGCGGGCGGCGCGTTGCGCGCGGCCACCGACGAGTTCGCCATCGCGAAGGCACTCTGGAACGAACGGTTCCCGAACGCCTCGTCGTTGGACGTGGACGCGGTCGCCAACCTGAGTGTGCTCAACGAGCGACACGCCGCGGCGCGCGACGAGGCGATCCGGCGGCTCGAGGAGCAGCTCGACGCGCTCGTGAAGTGACCCGAACGGCGCGGTCAGCTCCCGCGCAAGCCCGCGACCTTGCCGAGCAGGTAGTCGCGCTCGGCCGCGTTCGGCGTCGCGCGTGCGGCGGCGGCGAAGTGCTCGAGCGCGGCGTCGCGGTCGCCGGCGCGCGCGAGCAAGTGCCCCTTCACCGCGTCCAGGCGATAGTGTCCGGCGATCCGCGGGTCGCGCGCGAGCTTCTCGACCAACGCGAGCCCCGCCGCTGGCCCTTCGACCATCGCCGTCGCGACCGCGTGGTTCAGCGCGACGACCGGATGATCGCCGAGTCGCATCAGGAGCTCGTACAACGCGCGGATCTGCGGCCAGTCGGTCGCTTCGACGCTCGGCGCCTCGTCGTGCAGGGACGCGATCGCGGCCTGCAGTTGGTAGCTGCCGACGCGACCGCGCGCGAACGTCGCCGTCAGCAGCGCGTTGCCCTCCGCGATCACCGCGCGATCCCAGAGCCCGCGATCCTGCTCGTCGAGCGGCACGAGCTCGCCGCTCGCGCCGGTGCGCGCGCCGCGCCGCGCGTCGCACAGGAGCAGCAACGAAAGCAGCCCCGCGACCTCCGGCTCGTCCGGTCGTGCGCGGTGGAGAGCGCGCGCGAGCCGCACCGCTTCGCGCGAGAGGTCGACGCGCACGAGCTCGTCGCCCGAGCTCGCCGCGTAGCCTTCGTTGAAGATCAGGTAGAGCACGTGCAGGACCGCGTCGAGCCGCCGCGCGCGCTCGGCCTCGCTCGGCAGCTCGAACTCGACGCCCGACCGTCGGATCGCTTCCTTCGCTCGGACGATCCGCTGCGCCATCGTCGACTCGGGCACGAGGAACGCCCGCGCGATCTCCGCGGTCGTCAGACCGCCGACCGCGCGCAGCGTCAACGCGATCGCGGCCACGTCGGTCAACGCCGGATGGCAGCACGTGAAGAACAGCGCCAGCGTGTCGTCGTCGCCTTCCATGGTCGCACTCGATTCGAGCGGCGCGCCCTCGACGGCTTCGGACGCCGAAACCGCTCGCTCGCGTCGTTCGCGCGCCACCTCCGCGCGCTCGAGGTCGATCAGGGCGCGCGTCGCGACGTGGTAGAGCCATCCGCCGGGATTGCGCGGCACGCCGAGCCGCGGCCACTGCTCGAGCGCGGCGACCAGCGCGTCCTGCACCGCGTCCTCGGCGCTCGAAAAGTCGCGGCCGCGGCGAAGCAGCGCGCCGAGCACGCGAGGCGCGAGCTCGCGCAACGCATGCTCGGCTCCGGCGTCGAGCCGCGCGCTCATCCGTCGATCTTCGGCGCGCTCATCACCTGGCGGACCTCGATCGGGATCGCCATCGGCTTGCCGCCGGCGCCGGGCGCGGTCGAGGCTTTCGCCGCGATCGCGAGCGCGCGCTCGCGCGACGCGACGTCGACGATCCAGAAGCCCGCGAGGAACTCCTTGGTCTCCGCGAACGGGCCGTCGCTGATCGTCGGCGCGTCGGGACGCGTCGCCTTGACGATCACCGCCTGCGGCGGGAAGTCGAGGCCCTCGGCGAGCACGAGCTCTCCGCTGCGCTTCAGCTCTTCGTGCAACTCGAGCATGAACCGGATGTGCGCGCCGATCTCGGCCTGCGTCAGCTTCATCATCGTTTCGCACGCGCTGATCGGGCCGGACATCATCAACATGAACTTCATGGTGGATCCTCTTCGTGAGCGTGTTACTCGCGACGCGCTTCCAAGGCCAGCGCCGAGCACCGGCGGACGCGCGTAGCGATTGCGGGTGGTTCGTGGCTTCGGGTTCAGCGCCCGGCGTGGGCTTGCTTCAAGCGCGCGAGATCGAGCTTGGACATCTGGAGCATCGCGTCGAACACGCGCTTGCGCTTGACCGGGTCCTTGTCGGTCAAGAGCGCGGGAAGCTCCTTGGGGACGATCTGCCACGACACGCCGAACTTGTCCTTGAGCCAACCGCACTGGCTGGGCTTGCCGCCGTCGCAGAGCTTCTCCCACAACGCATCGATCTCGACTTGCGACGCGCAGTCGACCGCGATCGAGACCGAGTCGTTGAACGCGACGCCTTGCGCGCCGTTGAGCGCCATGAACGGCCGACCCGCGAGCTCGAAATCCATCGCGATGATCGAGCCCTGCGGCCCGAAGCCGCCCTCGCCCCAGCGCATCTCGCCGAGCACCTTCGAGCCCGCGAAGATCGACGTGTAGAAGCGCGTCGCCTCCTCGGCTTGCGTTTCGAACCACAAACAGGTCTTGATGTTGGTGACGGGGATCATCGATTCGACTCCAGCGGCGATTGTTCGGTCTTGGGGGACGGACGTCGACGCGTCGGCGAAGTTCGCGCGTGCGGACGGTTCGCGCAAGGCGAATGCGCCGCCGGCGAGCAGGACGAGCGCTGCGATCAAGGTCTTCATCGTTCTCTCGTGCGTTTCGGGGACTGGGGACGGGCGATCGCGCTCGAAGGCGCGT
>JADLBP010000163.1 GCA_020847695.1 Planctomycetota bacterium | reverse complement strand
GTTGCTCCTGGTGTCGCGCGGATTCCCCCCCCGAGGTCGGTGGGGGACCGAGTTCTACACGCACCAACTCGCGCGCGGGCTCGCGCTGCGCGGGCACGAGGTCTCGATCCTCTACGCGGTGCGCGACAAGTCGCGCGGACGAGGCTCGATCGAGGTTTCGAGCTCCGACGGCTTCCGCGTGTTCGTCGTCGCGAATCCGCCGGACCCGAGGAAGCCGCTCGCCGACAGTTGGCGCAACGCGGAGGTCGAGCGCGCGTTCGACGAGCTGCTCGCCCGCGAGCGTTTCGAGCTCGTGCACTTCAACTACCTGCTGTGGGGCCTCTCCGCGCGTTTGCCGACGATCGCGCGCGCGCGCGGCGTGCCGAACGTCGTGACGCTGACCGATTTCGGCCTGCTCTGCCATCGCGGGCAGATGTTCGACTGGCGCTCGCGCGATTGCGGCGGCCCGCACGCGGCCGCGGTGTGCGCGCGCTGCATCCGCGAGCCGTCGAGCTACGACGACCACGGTCTGCGTCTTTTCGCGAAACGCGCGGCGGTGCGCGGCGCGGCGCTGCTCGGCGGGCTCGGACGGGTCGTCACCGCCAAGCAGGTCGCGGAGCGAATGCAGGGGATCGCGGAGGCTGCGCGCTCGGTCGATCGCTTCATCGCGCCGACGCGCGCGCTCGCCGAGGTCTTCGTGCGCGGAGGTTTCGCCCCCGCGAGCCTCGAGCACCTCGTCTACTCGTTCGACGAGACCGCGTTCCTCGCCGCGCGCGCGGAGCCCGAGGGCGACGTCGTGCGCATCGGCTTCCTCGGCCAATACGCGCCGCACAAGGGGCCGCACGTGCTGCTCGACGCGGTCCGGATCATGGCGCACCGTCTGCCGGAGTCGGTCGAGCCGTGGCGCGTCGAGCTCTACGGGGACTCGGCGGGCGAGCGCTATCGCGACTACGGCGCGCAAGCGTTCGCGAACCACGAGGAGCGCGTGGTCGTCCACGGCGCGATCGAGCACGCGGAGGTGCCCGAGCTCTTCCGCAAACTCTCCGCGGTCGTCGTCCCGTCGCTGTGGATGGAGAACGCGCCGTTCGCGGCGCTGCAGGCGCGCGCGGCGGGCGTGCCGATCGTCGCGAGCGACGTCGGCGGGCTCGCGGAGGTGGTCGAGGCGCCGCGCTTCGGCGACGTGTTCCCGCCGGGCGATGCGCTCGCGCTCGCCGATCGCCTGCGCGAGGTCGTGCTCCGCAAGCGCCGCCGGATCGCGGCGCCGGGACTGCCGCTCGCGTTCGTCGCGCACATCGAGCGCATCGAGTCCGTGTACGCTCGGGCGAGGCGTCCCGGCGTTCCCGCGTGACGAAGCCAACGCGGCGCTCCGGCGCGCGCGAGCCAGTGAACCAGCGAACACCGAGCACCGAGACAGACACGATGGATGCGTTGGGCAAAGGAGTGAAAGGCGCGGGCCTGGACGTCGGTTTCGTCGCGCAGGGCTGGCATCCCGATCCCGGCGGCGTCGAGACCCACACGGTTTCGCTCGCGCGCGAGCTCTCGACGCGCGGACACCGCGTGCACGTGCTCGCGCTCGACTCGCGCGAAGGGCTCGAGCCCTACTCTACGCGCGTCGAGGTCGGCGAAGCGGGCGGCGGCGTCGAGGTGCGGCGCATGGCGTATCGCTATCACGATCACCGCGGGCTCGTCGATCTCGTGCAGAACCGGCGCGCGGAGGACGTCGTGCTCGCGTGGCTCGCCGAGACGCCGTGCGACGTCATCCACGTGCATCACCTGACCGGCTTCGGCGCGGGAGCGTTGCGCGCGATCGCGGACGTCGGGCAGCCGCTGGTGATGTCGTTGCACGACTACTGGATGCTGTGCCCGCGCGGGCAGATGTATCGGTGGGACGGCGTGGTCTGCGGGACGCCGGAGCCCAAGGCCTGCGGCGAGTGCATCGCGCGCACGTGGCCGCGGCTCGCCGCCGCGAACGGCGCGAAGCCGATCGGTCCGGACGAGCAGCCGGTCGCCGACGACGTCGAGGCCGCCGCGGCGCGCACGCGCTTCGCGCTCGCGATGCTGGAGCAGCCCGCGCGGCTCTTCGTGCCCTCGCGCGCAGCGCAGGAGGTGTTCGTCGCGTCGGGAGTCGCTCGCGCGAGGTTGCAGCTCTGCGAGTACGGCATCGACGCCGAGCCGCTGCGTCGCGCGGTCGCGGCGGAGCGCGCGAAGCTCGTGCGAGAGCCCGGCGAGTTGGTCATCGGCGTGCTCGGCGCGCTGTTCGCGAGCAAGGGCGTGCTCGACCTCGCGCGCGCGTTCACGCAAGCCGACGCGCCGAACCTCCGCCTCGAATTCCACGGCCCCGAATGGGCGTACCATGGCGACGCGACCGCGTTGGAGACGCTGCGCGGACTCGCGCGCGGCGACTCGCGCATCCGGCTGCGCGGCGAGTTCGCTCACGGGGATCTCGCGCGTGTGCTCGCGGGGCTCGACGCGGTCGCCGCGCCGAGCGTTTGGCACGAGACGTTCGGTCTCGCGGTCCGCGAGGCGCGCGCCGCGGGCCTGCCGGTGTTGGTCAGCGACATGGGCGCGCTCGCCGACGCCGCGCAGGGCGGGGCGGCGGGCTTGGTCGTTCGCGCGGGAGACGTCTTCGCGTGGCGCGATGCGCTCGAGCGCTTCGCGAAGGACCGCGCCGCGCGCGAACGCTGGGCCGGCGCGCCGCCGGTGACGCGCACGGTCGCGGCGATGGCGGGCGAGCTCGAGCGCGCGTACGTCGAGACGATCGTCGCGAAGACCGGCCGGATGCCGCGCCTGGTGCAGCCGATCGAGGGTTTGAGCTCCGGTAGAGCGCCGGAGGATGGCGCTCGCTCGAAGAAGGGTTTTTGGGGTCGGCTGTTCGGCGGCTGACGCGTCGCGCGACCCGTACTGAGAACGAGTGCGCGGCGCAGCGGGGCGCGGAACTCGGCGCCGAGCGTGGTCCGGACCGACGATCCGGGAGTTCCGGGTGCGATGCCCACGTTCGCCGCGTCCCTGAAGCGGGACGTCGATCGCGCACATAGACCGGATGACGGAGCTGCAGTCGACCGCGTGATTTCTACAGTCGGCAGCTGACGAGAGCGATCGAGTCTGCCATGTTGCCGAGCGACCCCCCTGCGCGCGACACCGCGCCCGCGCCCCGACCCGCCACCGACGGAGGCTTGCGATGAGCTTCGAACACTCGGACGCCCAGCTGCGCGCTGCGATCGAGGCGTCGCCGACCGGCGTGCTGATGATCGGCGCGGACGGGCGCATCGTGCTGGTCAACCGCGAGGTCGAGCGCCTGTTCGGCTATGCGCGCGACGAGCTGCTCGGCAGGCCCGTCGAGCTGCTGGTGCCCG
>JADLBP010000162.1 GCA_020847695.1 Planctomycetota bacterium | reverse complement strand
TCGTGCTCGTGTGCGGCGCCGCGATCACGTTGCTCGAGTTCACCGCAGTGCGCCTGCTGGCGCCGTTCTTCGGCCAGTCGCCGATCGTTTGGACCAACGTCATCGCCGTCGTGCTGCTCGCGCTCGCCCTCGGCGCGTGGCTCGGCGGACGCTGGTCGAACCGACCGAACTTCCGGCGTGCATTGATCTGGCTCCCACTCCCCGCGGCCGCGTGGATCGCGGGCGCAGCGCGATTCGGTCCACGATTCGCCCAGATCCTGCTGCCCGACGGATTCCGCGACGGACCCGATCCGACACTCGCGCTGCTCGGTTCACTCGAAGCGGCACTGGTCCTGTTCGCGCCGCCCTTGATGCTTCTCGGAGCCATCACGCCTCTCGTGCTCGCCCATCTCGCGCCGACACACGCCGTCGGCGCCAGCGGCGGCGTGGTGCTCGCGTTGTCGACGGTCGGCTCCGTGCTCGGTGCCTATCTCGCGAACCTCGTGCTGATCCCGTGGCTAGGCACACAGCGCACGTTGCTGACCTGCGCGGCTCTGCTTTGTGCGGCCTCGCTCTGGGTGCGCGCTCTCGCGCATCGCCCCCCACCGCCGCGAGCGATCGCGCTCGCGCTCCTGTGCGCGTTCGCTTGCGCCTCCTTCGACGCCGGTCCGCTGAAGGGCCCAGGCATCGCGGGCGACCGCGTGCTGTTCGAGCGCGATTCCGTGGTCCAAACGGTCCGCGTGCTCGAGCGCGACATCGGGGACCGGACGACCGGCACGATGGTCACGACGCGCATCCTCGCGCTCGACGAAGGCGACGCGGAGTTCCACTCGGCGCGCATCGAGGGTCGCATCGACTCCGGCGGACGCTATTTCGACACGCTCGCGTTGTTGCCTCTGCTCCAGGAGCCTCCGGCGGACGGAACGTACGACGTCCTCGTGATCGGATTCGCCGCGGGCACGCTGTTCACGGAGCTCGACGCGCTGCTCGGCCCCACGCTGCGCCTGACCGGCGTCGAGATCGATCCGCTCGTGCTCGACGTCGCCGCGTCGCATTTCGACCTCGACCGCGCCGACCCTCGACTGACGCTGATCGTCGACGACGGTCGCACCGTCGTGAACACGCTCATGCGCGACCAACGCTTCGACCTCGTCGTCGTCGACGCGTACGCGCATCAGACGTACATCCCGTTCCAGGTCGCGACGCGCGAGTGCTTCGCGCGCATCCGCGAACATCTCGAGCCGACCGGCCTCTTGGCACTGAACGTCGATTGCCGCCGACCCGCGGCGCGACTGCCGCGTGCACTCGCTGCGACGCTTCACGCGGCCGAGCTCGGCCCGGTCTGGCTCACGCCGGTCCGCGACTTCCCCTCGGCGATCTTGTTCTGCGGTGCGCGCGACGAGACTCCGACGCGACTGCTGCGCGAGCCCCCGCCATTCCTCACCGCAGCCGCGACGGCGTTCCGCTCGTTGCTGCTGCGGCCAACGCTCGCGGCGAGCGAGCAAGTGTTCGTGGACGATCACGCGCCGGTCGAACGCGTGATGCAAGAGCAGCTCGAACGCGGCACGGTGGACGACACGCGCTCCACGTACGAGGCCGCGTTCGACTCGATGGCATCGAGCCACGACGCGCCCAGCGCGACGGCCTGGCGCGAGGCGCAACGGCTCCGCTTCGAGGGCGAACCGCACCGGGCGTTGGCCGGCCTGCTCGCGCATCGCGATTCGCTCCCGCAAGGCGGCGCGACGTGGGCGACGACCCTGGCCGCGGAGATCGAGGCCTACGACCTCGCGTCGCCGAGCGCGGCCCTCGCGCGCACCACGTCGGCAGCGGTCGAGCTGGAGAACGCCGCGCTCGCGGACGATGCGCTGCGACCCGCGGCCGAGCGCGCTCGCCACACGGCCGACTGGTACGTCGAACACGCGGCGGAGCGCGATCGCGCGCACGCCAGTCGCCGCGCTCTGACCACGTCGTTGGCGGGCACGTTGGTGGGCGCGATCGCCCTGTGCGCGTGGCTGACTCGATGGACGGCGCGGAACGACGATCGCGGATCGCCGCGACGATCAATTCGGTAGCGCTTCGAGGATCGCGACGGTCGCACTCAAGCCGAGCCGATCCGCTCCGGCCTCGATCATCGCCAGCGCGGCCGCGAGATCGCGTATGCCGCCGGACGCCTTGACCTTGCATCGCGTGCCGACCGTCTTGCGCATCAGACGCACGTCGTCCAGCGTCGCGCCGCTCGTCGAAAAGCCGGTCGACGTCTTCACGAACGCCGCGCCGGCCGCGACCGACGCCTCGCACGCGCGCACTTTCTCGTCGTGCGTCAGCAAGCAGGTCTCGAGGATCACCTTCACCGGCACGCCGTCCGCCGCTTCGACGACGGCACGAATGTCGTCCCGCACGCGCGCATCGTCGCAGTCCTTCAGCGCGCCGACGTCGATCACCATGTCGACCTCGCGCGCGCCGGCCGCGACGACACTCGCGGTTTCCTGCGCCTTCGCGCGCGAGTCCATCGCGCCGAGCGGGAACCCCACCACCGCGCACGCCAGCACGTTCGAGCCGGCCAGCGCCCGCGCGACGAACGCGACGTGCTTGCCGTTCACGCAGACCGACGCGCAGCCGTACGCGCGCGCCTCGTCGACGACCTTCGTGACCGCGGCGCGCGTCGCATCGGCCTTCAAGATGGTGTGGTCGATGCGAGCGGCGAGCGCGGCGCGATTCACTTCTTCGATCCCTTCAGCATGTTGCCGACCGAGCACTTCTCGCGCAGCGAGAGCACGATCTTGGCGTGCTTGTCACTGCGCTGCTCCGGGCCGTTCGCGGCCTTCGCGGCCAGCGGGATCGCCTCGGCGAGCAGCTTGCAGAAGCGCTTCGCCGCGCTCTGCGTGGTCTCCATGACCTCTTCGTGCGAGAGCTTGTTCGGCGAGATCCCGGCGGCCTTGTTCGCGACGCACGAGATGCCCCCGACCTTCATGCCCATTTGATTGGCGACGATTACTTCGGGCACCGTCGACATGCCGACCGCGTCGGCGCCGAGCGTCGACAGCATTTTGATCTCGGCCGGCGTTTCGTACGACGGCCCGCCGAGCGCGGCATAGACGCCGCACTTCACGGGCACGCGCGCGGCGTCCGCGGCTTCATAGAGCGCGGCGCGCACGAGCGGGTGATAGGCGTTCGTCATGTCGGGGAAGCGCGGCCCGAGGCGCGGATCCTTCGGCCCACGCAGCGGGTTGGTGCCGAGCAGGTTGATGTGGTCGGTGATCACCATGAGATCGCCCGGATCGAGCGAAGGCGCGATGCCGCCGGCCGCGTTCGTGACCAGCAGGACCTTCACGCCGAGCAGGCCGAGGACGCGCGTCGGCAGCGTCACTTCTTCGAGCGCATGGCCTTCGTAGTAGTGGACGCGCCCCGCGAGCACGGCGATCTCGACGCCGCGGAACGTGCAGAAGATCAGTTGGCCGGCGTGGCCTTCGACGCGCGCCGGCGGAAAGTTCGGAATGCGCGCGTAGGGCACGACGCGCGCGTTCTTCAACGACTTCGCGAATCCGCCCAGGCCGGAGCCCAGGATCAGACCGACCTGCGGAGCGCCGGCGATCTTCTTGACCGCGGCGTAGGCCTCTTGGGCTTCTTCGAAGACGTAGCTGCTCATGTTCGCTCCAGGATCGGTCGGACTCGCGCGACGGTCAGATCAGGATGCCCGCGACCGTCGCGGTGATGCATGTGGTGAGGAAGCCCGCGAACATCGCCTTTACGCCGATCCGGGCCAGATCGGAGCGTCGGTTCGGCGCCATCGCGCCGATCCCGCCGATCTGGATCGCGATGCTGGCGAAGTTGGCGAAGCCGCACAACGCGTAGCTCGCGATCGTGAACGAACGCGGCGACAGCAGATCGCCCGAGGTGCCGAGGTTGCGGTACGCCGTGAACTCGGTCAGCACGAGCTTCTCGCCGAGCAGACGTCCGACGTCTTGCACGTCGCCGGACTCGATGCCCATCAGCCACGCGAGCGGCGCGAAGATCCAGCCGAACACCTTCGGCAAGCTCAGGTCCTCGAATACCGCTGCGCCGGTCCACGCATGCAGGTGATCGCCGCCCCACGCGAGCATCACGTCGAACATGTTCACCAGCGCGACGAACGCGAGCAGCATCGCCGCCACGTTCAACACCAGCGTCATGCCTTCGGACGCACCGGTCGCCGCGGCGTCGACGACGTTCGACGCGTTCTTCTCGACGTGGACCGTCATCGTGTTCGCGGTCTTCGCGACCTCGGTCTCGGGCACGAGCAACTTCGCGATCACGAGTCCGGTCGGCGCGGCCATCGTCGATCCGGCGAGCAAGTGGCCCGCGATGTCGGGATTGACGTCGTGCAGCATGCCGACGTACGCAGCCATGACTCCGCCGGCGACCGTGGCGAAACCACCGGTCATCACGGCCATCATCTCGGACTTGGTCATGTCCTGGATGAACGGTTTCACGAGCAGCGGCGCTTCGGTCTGGCCGACGAAGATGTTCGCGGCGGCCGACAACGTCTCGGCGCCCGACGTCTTCATGGTCTTCTGCATGACCCACGCCACGCCCTTCACCACCCACTGCAGGATGCCGAGGTGGTAGAGCAAGCTCATGAGCGCGGCGAAGAAGATGATCGTCGGCAGGATGTGGAACAGGAAGATCACGCCCATCGACTTGCCGTCGCCGCTCTTGTCCGCGAGCACGGGGCCGAGCAGGAAGCCGATGCCGGCATC
>JADLBP010000161.1 GCA_020847695.1 Planctomycetota bacterium | reverse complement strand
GCGAACGGGAGCGCGAAACGCATGGATCGTCCTCTTCAAGGAGCACGGCGCGCGGGTTTGCGAGCGCGAACGCGCGCGCCGCGGCGCGTCCGGGAGCGGCGCACGATACGCCCAGCCCCCGGAGGAATCAACGCGGCCCGGCGAGCGCGATCAGGTGCCGCAAGCGCGCGCGTTGGAAGCGCTGGAGCATCACCGGGTAGGCGTGGAAGAGCACGTTCATCGATCCGAGCCAGAAGACTGCGTCCCACCAACCGTGGGCGGCGGCCCAGCCGATCGGCGCGAGCACGCACACGAAGATCCACGTGTGCGCGTGCTCGCCGTGCCGCGTCGCGCGCTCGTACGACGCGAGCGTCGCGCGCGTGCCGTCGAAGACCTCCTTGTCGCGCAGCGCGGCGGTCCAGCCGATCGCACGCAAGCCGCGCATGAAGCCGAGCACGCCGAGCGATCGGTAGACGCGGACTTCGCGCTCCGAAACGTCGAAGTACGGCGATTGGAGGTCCGGGGCGAGCAGCTTGTCGAGCAGCGACGCCGTCGCCATCAGCGTGAAGTGCAGCTCGAACGCGAAGAGCGCGCCGCGGAACTCGAAGAGCCGGAGCAAGACCCACAGCACCGCGGCGGTGCCGAGGAGGATCGCTGCGACGCCGAGCCACCGCGTGGAGCCCAGCGCGTCGCGCGCCGCCGTTGCTTCGCGTTCCGCCACGGGTTCGAGGCTAGCAGGCGCCGGCTCCGCGCGGGCGATTCCTCGCAGTGCGCCGAGTTCGTCCGTTGCTGGACCTCGCGAGACCGGCTCGAACGCACGCGGCAGGGCGCCCGCTCCGAGCTCGGCGCCGCGCGCGTTCAGAAGCCGAGTTGGAGCATCACCACGAGGCCGCTCGTGTCGAGCTCGACCGTGTCGATCCCGAGCGCGTTGGCGTCGAAGTCGCTGAACTCGTAGCGCGCGTAGCGCCAGCCGACGAACAGACTCGCGTGCTCGTGCGCGTGGAGTCGCGCGCCGGCCTCGATCGAGAGCTCGTCGTCGAGATCGGGGAAGTACATCGCACCGCCGGCGCGGACGCAGGGCTCGAACCAGGGCGTCGCGAACCAGCCGCCTTGCAGCGCGAAGTACGGACCGACGCCATCGAGGTCCTCGAGCTCGTCCGGCGTCGTGTCGAGGGTCGCGCCCCGCCACGCGAGGCCGCCGACCGCGCCGATCCAGCCGCGCTCGCCGACGGCGCGATCGACTCCGAAGCCGAGCGCCAACGTCTCGAGCGAGTAGTCGAGCGCGTCGGTCTCGTCGTCGACCGAGCGCCACTCGGCCTCGAGGTGTGTGCCGTCGTGGGCGGACGTGCCGGTCAGTCGTTTCTCGACGCGCGTACCGACGAACAGCGCGTCGTGGTCGCTCTCGTCGAGCGACACCGTTTCACAGGCACCGAGCAGCAACGTCGCCGCGAGGGCGGCGCACGAGGAGCAACGCGGGTTCATCGAACTCTCCGACATCGGTTTCGTGGGAAGCGTGCAGGGCGCGGAGGCAAGCCGCGCGAGCACGGGCGCCAGCGCCGCGCGAGCGTTCGCGCGGGCGCCGGCTCGGAACTTAGGTCAGGCGTGCGGTGCGGCGTCGCCTTCGGGCCGGCCGCCGCGACCGCGGCCGCGACCACCGCGACGACGGCGGCGCGGAGCGTCGGTGTCGTCGGCCGCGCGCGGCGCGCGTTCCTCGCGCGGCGGCTGCGCGGCGCGCGGAGCTTCGGTCGGACGCCGTTCGGCGTTCGGCGCGCGGCTCGGCGCGGGACGCTCCGAGTGCGCGGGACGCTCGGGGCGAGCCGGGCGCTCGGCGCGCGCGCCTTCGGTCGGGCGGCGGTCGACTCGCGCGCTGTCCGCGGGACGGCGTTCGACTCGCGCGCCGTCCGTCGGACGACGCTCGGGGCGCGCCGTGTGCGCAGGCGCGGCACGCGGGCGGTCCTCGCGCGCCGGCGCGCGGCGCGGGCGTTCGTCGGCGTCGCGTCGCGGCTCGGGAGCGCGCTGACCTTCGCGCGGCGTGCGCCCGCCGCGCGGTTCGGCCGCGGGTTCGCTGCGCGCGCGGGCGCCGCGCTCGTCGCTCGCCGCCGTGCGCGCGGGCCGCGCATCGCGGTGCGGACGCTCGTCGCCGCGCGGACGGGCGCCGCCGCGAGCGGCGTCGCCGTGGCGCGGCGCGGCCGAGCGAGCGGGCTCGTGCGAGCGACGGGTGTCGTCCGAGCGCGGACGGTCGTCGCGGCGCGGGCGCGCGTCGACGGCGGAACCCTCGGCAGCGGCCTCGTCGCGCGGCGCGTCGTCGTCGCGCGAGCGTCCGCTGGGGCGCGGGCGCGAGCGGTAGCGGCCGGGGGCGTCGAGTTCCTCGATCTTCCACGGCGCCGCGCGCTCGATCGAGCGCCAGCGGATCTCCGCCTCGGGCGTCACCAGCGTGATCGCGACGCCTGTGCGGCCGGCGCGGCCGGTGCGGCCGATGCGGTGCGTGTAGTCGCTGATGTCCTGCGGCACGCCGAAGTTGATCACGTGCGTGACGTGCAGCACGTCGAGACCGCGCGACGCGACGTCGGTCGCGACCAGCGCCTTGACCTCGCCGGTGCGGAACGCGCTCATCACGCGGAAGCGCGCGGCTTGGTCGTAGCCGCCGTGCAGCGCCTTGACTGAGAACGGCAACCGTTCGAGCCGGCGCATCAGGGCGTCGACGTACGTGCGCTTGTCGCAGAACACCAGGAAGACGTCGTCCGGGCCGCTCTGCTCGATCAAGCGGATCAGCGCCATCGTCTGCTCGTCGCGCGAGACGCGGATGAAGCCCTGCTCGATCGACTTGACGGTCGCGACGCCTTGCGCGGTAGCGATCTCGCTCGGATTGCGAGTCGATTCGCGGGCGAGCTGGAGCACCGCGTCGGGGAACGTCGCCGAGAACAGCATCGTCTGCCGCTCTTCGGGCGTGTACGAGAGGATCTTGCGGACGTCGTCGATGAAGCCGATCTCGAGCATCTGGTCCGCTTCGTCGAGCACGACGAACTCGGTCCACGGGAACGAGAGGAAGCGCTGGCCGTAGAGGTCGATCACGCGACCCGGCGTGCCGACGACGACTTGCGCGCCCTTCTTGAGCGCGTCGATCTGCGGGTGGATCGGCTCACCGCCGACCAGCAGCGCGACCTTGATCTTGCGCGCGGCGCCGAGCTTCTCGAGCACGCCCGCGACCTGCTGCGCGAGCTCGCGCGTCGGGCAGAGCACCAGGCCGAGCACGCTGGAGCGCGACGGATCGATGCGCGACATCATCGGCGCGCCGAACGCGAGCGTCTTGCCGGTGCCGGTCTCCGCCTTGGCGATCAGGTCCTTGCCTTCGAGCGCGGGACCGATCGCGAGCCCTTGGATCGGCGTGGGCTTGGTGATCCCCATGCCCTCGATCGCGGCGAGGATGTCCGGCTCGAGCTTGAACTCGCGGAACGAATGGATGTCGGGGGTTTCGGCGGTGGGGCGCAGCGGTTGCGCGCGCGGACCGCTCGGGCGGGGCTTTTCGGAGCGGCCGGGAGAGCGTCGGTTCAAAGGTCTTCCTCGTTGGTAAGGGCGAACAGCATATAGGGTGGCGGTCGCGGCCGTACCGAGCGCGGTCGATTACGCGGGTCGCCGCCGTTCGCGGGCCGATCCTGCGGGAAGTCGTGCGACTCGCGGGGTCGGATTGGCGGGGCTCCGATCGCGCCCCTAGCATGGCCGCCCGCATGTCCCGCATCGGCCGCGCACTCGTTCCGCTGGTCCTCGCGCTCGCGGCGAGCGCGTGCGGCGACGCGCCGCGCGAGCCCGGCGGATCGGATGGAGCGCGCGCGCCGAACGCGAATGCGCCGGCCAACGGCGCGGCGACTCCCGGCGCCCAGACGCCGGATGCGCGCGGCGCGCAAGCGTCGAACCCCGGTGGCTCGAAAGGCGCGCAGGCCGCGCCGGCGCCGATCGCGAAGAGCGTGTTGGTCGAGCTCTGTCCGCCGGAAGTCGCCGGTTGGACGCTGAAGAACGTCGTCGGCGACGAGCACCCGTTCGGGCGCGGCTCGCTCACCAGCGCGCTCGCGATCTACGTTCGCACGCGCGACGAGAAGACGCAGGAGCTCTCGCTCGCGCTGATCGACGGCGTGCGGCGACCGCAGGCCTACGCGAGCTTCAACGTCGCGTGGGGGACGCAGCTCGAGAACGCGTCGCTCGGCTACTCGCGCGTCACGTTCGGACCCGACCGCGGCGTGCAGATCCTCTCGCGCCATCCGCTGACCGTGCAATACCACGTGCTCGTCGCGAACCGTTTCCTCATCCAGGCCGACACCGAGAAGGTCGAGCCCGAGGACGTGCGCGCGTTCGTCGAAGCGTTGCCGCTCGAGCGCATCCGCGCGCTCCAGTGAACCGAGTCAGGCACCTCAGGGACCCATGAAGATCGCCACCTGGAACGTCAACTCCGTCCGCGCGCGGCTGCCGCGGCTCTTGCCGTGGCTCGAAGCGGCGAAGCCCGACGTCGTGTGCCTGCAAGAGATCAAGTGCCTCGACGAGCAGTTCCCGCGCGAAGCGATCGAGGAGCTCGGCTACAACGTCGTGACGTACGGCCAGAAGACGTACAACGGCGTCGCGATCCTGTCGAAGCAACGGCCCGACGCGGTGGTGCGCGGCCTGCCGGGCGAAGGGCCGGACGCGCAGAAGCGCGTGATCGGCGCGACGATCGGGGACACGCTCGTCTACAGCCTCTACGTCGTCAACGGCGAAGCGGTCGGCAGCGAGAAATACGCGTACAAGCTCGACTGGATGCGCCGGCTCGCGGAGTTCGTGCGGACGCTCGACGTGAAGGAGAAGCTGGTGCTCTGCGGCGACTTCAACGTCACGTTCGACGATCGCGACGTGTACGACCCGGTCGCGTGGCGCGAGAAGATCCTGTGCTCGACGCCCGAGCGCGACGCGTTGAAGCGCGTGATGGAGCCCGGGCTCGTCGACGCGTTCCGACACTTCGAGCAGGAAGCCGGCCACTACACGTGGTGGGACTTCCGCACGCGCGGTTTCCAGCGCGGCCAAGGGCTGCGGATCGATCATTTCCTGCTCAGCGAGCCCGCGCTGAGCTGCGCCCGAGCGGTCGAGATCGACGTCGCCGCGCGCGACGGCGAGAAGCCGAGCGATCACGCGCCGGTGATCGCCACGCTCGCATGACGACGCTCGACACGTTCCTGTTCGACCTCGACGGCACGCTGATCGACTCGATAGAGCTGATCCGCGTCTCGTACGTGCACACGTTGCGCGTGCACTGCGGGCTCGAGCTCGATCACGACGTCTGGCTCGCCGGACTGGGCACTCCGCTCGCGGTGCAGTTCCGTCGCTACACCGACGACGAGCGCGAGGTCGAGCGCATGATCGCGACGTACCGCGCGCACAACGCCGAGCACCACGACGCGCTGCTCCGCGGCTATCCGGAGGTGCGCGAGATGCTCGATGCGCTCGTGCGGCGCGGCGTCAAGCTCGGCATCGTCACGTCGAAGCAGCGGGCGCGCGCGATCCTCGGGCTCGAGCGCTGCGGGCTCGGCGGCGTGTTCGACGTCGTCGTCGGCGTCGACGAGGTCCGCAACCCGAAGCCGCACCCGGAGCCGGTGACGACCGCGCTCGCGCTGCTCGACGCGGCGCCGGAGCGCGCGATCTACGTCGGCGATTCGCCGCACGACCTCGCGTCGGGCCGCGCGGCGGGCACGCGCACCGGCGCGGCGCTGTGGGGACCGTTCCCGCGCGCGTGGCTCGAGCCCGAGCGGCCCGACCACTGGCTCGCCCGGCCGCTGGAGCTCGTCGAGCTGTAGAGTGCGCGCCATGACGGCCTCGCCGGTCCGGCCTCCGCTCTCGACGCGCACGCGCGCTCTTGCGGTGCTCGCGTGCCTCGCGCCGGCCGCGTTCGCGCTGACACGGTTCGCGAGCGCGTGGCGTTCGGGCGGCGACGTCGGCGCGCCGCTGGTGCTCGCCGCGGCCGCGGGCGTCGTGTGGGTGCTCTGCGTGCTGTTGCCGCGCGGTCGCGCGCTGGTCGGCGAGCTCGCGAGCGTGCTGTTCGCGTACGTCGGCTTCGTCGTGCTCGGCCTCGCCGCCGTCGCGGCATTCGTGCTCGCCGGCGCGGACGTCGGCGGCCCGCTGGTCACCGCGCTCGGCTCTGCGCTCGCGCTCGGCTCGCTCGCGGCCTACGTGCACGGCCTCGAGACCGCGCTGGGCGCGACGCTGAGGCGTACGGTGATCGTCGGGCTCAATCTGCTCGCGCTGGTCGCGCTGGACGTCGGCGTGCGCGTGCTCGTGTTGCCGTCGAAATCGCACAACAACCTCTTCATCGTCCACGATCCGCAACTCGGGTGGAAGTTGCGGCCCGGCGCGTCGCTGGAGCACACCAACGAGCTCTTCACCGCGCGCGAGACGATCAACTCGCTCGGCTTCCGCACCGCCGAGCGGCCGTTCGAGAAACCCGCGGGCACCAAGCGCATCGTCGTCGTCGGCGACTCGCATTCGGAGGCGTACACGGTCGACGACGGCGAGACGTGGCTCGTCTTGCTCGAGCGCGAGCTCTCGCGCGACGGGCCGGTCGAGGTGATCTCGCTCGGCGTCGGCGGCTACTCGAACGACCAGGAGTTGCTCGCGTACTTGCACTACGGCCGTCGTTTCGCGCCGGACCTCGTGATCCTGCAGACCTGCGCGAACGACCCCGAGTTCAACGTCCTCGACCACTATTGGCGCGGCAAGAAGCCGGTGTTCGAGCGGCACGGCGACCTGCTGTTCCTGACCGGCGTGCCGGTGCCCGACGTGCGCTCGAGCGGCATCTTCTCGCGCGAGTCGATGCAGCTCTCCGGCCTCGCGATGCTCGCCGAGACGATCGCGCGGCAGGCGGCGATCCGGCGCGACGTCGAGGTCACCGTGGACTCCGCGGAGGCGTGGCGCGTGACCGAGCTCTTGGTCCGCGATCTCGCCGCGCTCGTGCGCGCCGACGGAGCGGTGCTCGCGGGCTTCGACGTCAGCACCAAGAACGTCGAAGAGCATCGACGCTTCCGCGAGATCTTCGCTCGCCAAGGAGTGCCGTCGCTCGACGTCGACGCGATCTACGTCGACGAGTGGAAGAGCTACTTCCACGAAGGCCATTGGAACGAGAAGGGCCAGCGCGCCGCCGCGCTCGCGCCAGAGGTGCGTGCGCTGTTGCTCCGCGGCCCCGCGAGTGCCATCGAAGCGACCGTGCGCGAAGCGCGCTGACGTTTTTCGCTTCGCGCGAAACCGCGCGGCCTCGGCCGGACACCAAGGGACTGCCCGCGCCGGCGAGTCGCGGGTCGGGCGCTGCGCCCGGGAGTCCTCGCGCTCCGACCGGAGATGCTGAAGGTCGGCGGGGCTCGCAATGCATCCTGACAGGCCCCGTGCGGGGCGTGTGAGGCTCGATGCTGAGAGCGAAGGAGGCCGGGGTCCTGCCCGGCCTCCTTCCTTGGTTCCTCGCTGCCGCCGGAGATCCACGTCGTCGAGCGCGTGCGACGCGCGAGCCTCGTGGCGGCGCGTGGGCGCCGTCGCCGCCGGCCTCAGCCGTGCGGACGCTGCGGGCGTCGCTCGTGCTCGGCGAGCGCGCGGCGGGCTCGGTCGGTCGTCGACAGCCTCGCGAACGCCTCCTGCATCGCGCTCTGCGGCAGCTCGAGGCGCATCAGCAGGAAGTCCGCCATGTGCCCGATCGGCATGTCCAGCGGCAGGTCGCGCAGCTTCGGCGTGCGCTTCAGGATCGCCTTCGCGAGCTCGCTGCGCAGCGCGCACTCCTCCTCGCGCGTCGCCGGTGTCTCTTGGAGCAGCGTCGCTTCGACCCGGCGGTAGAGGCGCGAGCTCGGCACCTCGCGGATGTGCACGCGACAACAACCGACGAGGTTGATGAAGAAGCGGCCGTCGGGGAGGCGCTCGTGATGGCGGATCTCGCCGAGGCCGGCGTACTCGAACACCGGCGGATCCCCTGCGAGCTGGTCGTGATGGCTCTCGAGCACCGCGGCCATCACGATCCGTCCGGGACCGTCGAGCGAGTCCTCGATCATCTGCCGATAGCGCGGCTCGAAAACGTGCAGCGGCATCAGCGCGCCGGGGAACAGGAAGACGTTCGGAAGCGGGAACATCGGCGCGATCACGCGCGGAGCCGCCGCCGGCGAGGGCGGCCAAACACTTCCGAGCTCGACCAAATCAGCCTCGCGTTCGTTTCTGCGCGCCGCGTTCGAGCGCGGCGTTGACCAGGTCGAGCATGCCCGCTTCCTGCTGCATGCCTCGCCGGGTGTACGCGGTCTTCAGGTTCGCGACCTGACGCGTGAACATCGCACGATCGTCCGCGTCGCGGAACCAAGTCGGTTGGAAGGCGAGGCCGTGCTCGGCGAGGAACTTCAGGAGCTCGCGCTCGTTGCGGACCTTGCCTTCGTGGAACGGGTCGACGATCACGTGCTTGTCGCCGCCGTAGAGCCGCAGCATCACGTGGCCGGGCAGCGGGACGATCGCCGCGCGCAGACCGGCCCGGCGCGCGACCATCAGGTACAGCGCGCAGAGCGAGAGCGGCAGGCCGCGTTTCTCGACGATCACCCGCGGCAGGAGCGCGTTGCCGGGCGCGTGGTAGTCCTCTTGCTCGCCGCGGTAGCCGAGCTCACCGCCGAGGTAGCGAGCGAGCTCGAGCACGCGCTCGTGCGTCGCCGGCAGCGCTTCGATCCGCCGCAGGACCTCGGCGGCCATCGCGTCGAGCGCGAGCACGTACGGCCGGACGTCGAGGGCCGGATCGTCGAAGCGCGCGAGCAGCCAGAGGGCGCGCTCGAGATCGAGGTCCTTGCGGACCGCGTACCGGGCGAGCCGGCGCGCCTGGGCGAGGCGCGCGAGCAAGAGCTGCATCCTCCGGGCGCGCGGCCGGACCCGGGCGACGCCGGACCGGGAGGCGCGGCGGACCGCGGCGCGCGCCGGCCGGCCGAGGCGATCGAGCTCGCGCAGCACCTCGCGTCCGACCACCGCGGAGTCGTCGTCCAGGAGCTCGATCAGCGCGGAGATGCGGGTTTGGGCGGCGCGGAGCGAGGTCGACACGGTGGGGCTTCGTATTGGGGCGTAATCCGCCCGGGCTTCATCTTGGCTCGCGAGTGCTCGGGGGAGAAGGGGGCGAGTGGCGCAGCTTGCGGCGACCTAGCGACGCGCCTATCCTGGTTCGCCCAAACGCTCGGCCAAGGGCTTCCGAAGTCTCCGGAGGCCCGAGCTCGAGCGGTGTGCGGAGCCCTTCGCTCCGTTCGCTTCCCAGGCACTTCTGCACGCGACCCAACCGCGACCCAACAAGGAGGGTCGATGGCACCGACCCAGCGCCCCGCCGGCCGTCCGGTGGTGGTCACCCACGCGCTCCGCACTCCGATCGGAAAGTTCCTCGGCTCGCTCTCCGACCTGTCGGCGGCGGACCTCGGCGTGAGCGTGGTCAGCGACCTGTTGGCGCGCGCGAAGCTCGATCCGAGCACGGTCGACGAGCTGATCTTCGGCAACGGTCGGCAAGCCGGCGGCGGCCCGAACCCCGCGCGCCAGATCTCGGTGCGCTCCGGTCTGCCGGTCGAGGTGCCCGCGCTGACGATCAACATGGCGTGCGCGTCGGGGCTGAAGTCGCTGAGCCTCGCCGCCGAAGGCATCCGCTCCGGCCGAACGAACGTCGCGATCGTCGGGGGCACCGAGAGCATGAGCCGCCTGCCGTTCATGCTGCCCGAGATGCGCAAGGGCTATCGCCTCGGCCACGCGCCGGTGGTCGACGGCATGTACAAGGATGGCTTCGTCTGTCCGCTCGCCAACATGGTGATGGGCGAGACCGCCGAGAAGCTCGCGAAGGACCTCGGCATCCCGCGCGAGGAGCAGGACCAGTTCGCGCTCGAGAGCCAACGGAAGTCGCAGGCCGCGCGCGCCGCCAAGCGCTTCGACGACGAGCTCTCGCCGGTCAAGCTGAAGACCAAGGCCGGAGAGGTGCTCTTCGCTCTCGACGAGCACGCCCGCGACGACGCGACGATCGAGGATCTCGCAAAGCTGAAGCCGGTCTTCGACCCGAAGGCGGGCACGGTGACCGCCGGCAACGCGAGCGGGATCACCGACGGCGCCGCGGCGCTGCTCGTGATGGGCGCGGACGTCGCGGAGAAGCTCGGCTACGAGCCGCTCGCGTACCTCGGCCACGCCACCGAAGTCGGCGTCGACCCGCGGATCATGGGCATCGGTCCGGTGCCCGCGGTGAAGAAGCTCGTGGCGCTGAACGGCGTCGCGGTCGACGGCTACGACGTGGTCGAGCTCAACGAGGCGTTCGCGGCGCAGGTGCTCGCGTGCGATCGCGAGCTGCACTTCCCGCGTGAGCGGTTGAACGTCAACGGCGGGTCGATCAGTCTCGGCCACCCGATCGGTTGCACCGGCGCGCGCATCGTCGTGACGCTGTTGCACGAGTTGAAGAAGCGCAACGCGCGTCGCGGGCTCGCGACGCTGTGTGTCTCCGGCGGTTTGGGCCTGGCGACGGCCTTCGACCGCGACGGGCTCTAACGAACCCCTGCTCCAATCCACGCAGAAGGAAAGTCTCATGCAGATCAAGAAGGTCGGTGTCATCGGTTGCGGCCTGATGGGCCACGGAATCGTCCAGGTCGCGGCGCAGGGCGGCTGTCAGGTCGTCGCCGTCGAGACCGAGCAGAAGTTCCTCGATTCCGGCCTCGGACGCATCGACAAGAGCCTCGCGAAGCTCGCCGAGAAGCAGGTCAAGGACGGCAAGGCGACGCAGGAGCAAGCGACCGCGTTCGTCGCCGCGACCAAGGCTCGGATCACCGGCACGCTCGACAAGAAGGCGCTCGCCGACTGCGATCTGGTCGTCGAGGCGATCATCGAGAACCTCGACATCAAGAAGGCGCTGTTCGCCGAGCTGAACGAGCTCTGCAAGCCCTCGACGATCTTCGCGTCGAACACGAGCTCCTTCCCGATCGGCGAGATGGGCAAGGCGAGCGGCCGCCCGGCGAACATGGTCGGCCTGCACTTCTTCAACCCGGTCCAATTGATGAAGCTCGTCGAGGTCGTGCGCACCGCGGACACGTCCGACGAAGTCTTCTCCGCCGCGCGCGCGTTCGGCGAGGCGTGCGGCAAGGTGCCGGTGTCGTGCAAGGACACGCCGGGCTTCGTCGTCAACCGCCTGCTCGTCCCGTACATGGCGGAAGCGATCAAGATGGTCGAGCGCGGCGACGCGACCGCGCAGGACATCGACACCGCGATGAAGCTCGGCTGCGGCTACCCGATGGGGCCGATCGAGCTCACCGACTACGTCGGCCTCGACACGACGCTGTTCATCGTCGAAGGCTGGGTGAAGCGCTATCCGAACGACCCCGCGTTCTGCGTGCCCAACCTGCTGAAGCAGAAGGTCGCGGAGAAGAAGCTCGGCCGCAAGACCGGCGAAGGCTTCTACAAGTGGGAAGGGGACAAGAAGGCATGAGCCTCGCAACCCTGCTGTTGCCGTTGATCCTCGGCGGCAATCCCGAGGTTTCGATCAAGGTGCCGCCGGCGTTCGTCACCGGGCTGCCCTACGAAGTCGAGATCGAGGTCGTCGCGCCCGCCGCGGGTGCGACGGTCGCCGAATGGATGCTGTCGCCCGCGGCGTTGACCGTCGACGGCGCTCCGTTCCCGGTCGCGCGTTCGAACAAGGAGCTCTCGCTGCCCGGCGGCTTCAAGGTCGTCGGCAAGGTCGACTTGTCGAAGGTCGAAGGCTTCCGGCCGAACCGCGACTTCTCGCTCGCGCTTGCGAAGGAGCTCTCGATCGCCGCGCCGACCAAGGTGTCGTACGTCGAAGCCGCGCCCGCGGGTCTCGACTTCATGGCGATGCCGGCCGCGGAGCTGAAGAACTGGAACGTGCTCTTCATCACCACGTCGGGGCCGATGCGTTTCGAGCTGTGGCCCGACGTCGCGCCGGAGCACGTGCGCAACTGGCTCGACCTCGCGTACACGAGCTTCTACGACGGCGTGAAGTTCCACCGCTGCATCAAGGGCTTCATGATCCAAGGCGGCGATCCGAACACGAAGGACAAGGATCCGTCGACGTGGGGCCAGGGCAACGGCCCGCGGATGCTGAAGTCCGAGTTCAACAAGTCGATCAAGCACGTGCGCGGCGTGCTCTCGATGGCGCGCCAGGGACACCCGAACTACGCGCGCGATCCCGACAACGATCCGAAGAAGGACACGGCGTCGTGCCAGTTCTTCGTCTGTCACGCCGAGGCGTCGTCGCTCGACGGCGGCTACACGGCGTTCGGCAAGCTGCTCGAGGGCTACGACGTCCTCGACAAGATCGCGAACGCACCGGGCACGCAGAACCCGGGTGTCGGCGGCGGCGTCCGCCCCAATCCTCCGCAAGTCATCGAACGCGCGCTGGTCGTCAAGGCCGCGCCCAAGCAAGAAGGGTCGAAGTAACCATGCTCGGATTCGGAAAGAAGCAAGACGCTGGCGCCCTCGCCGGCATCACCGCGGTGATCGAGACCGGGCTCGGCTCGATGACGCTCGAGTTCTTCCCCGACAAGGCGCCGGGGCACGTCGAGAACTTCGTGAAGCTCGCGGAGAAGGGCTTCTACGACGGCACGGTGTTCCACCGCACGATCGCGGGCTTCATGATCCAGGGCGGTTGCCCCCAGGGCACCGGCACCGGTGGCCCGGGCTATCAGATCAAGGCCGAGTTCAACGACACGAAGCACGTCAAGGGCGTGCTCTCGATGGCGCGGTCATCGGATCCGAACTCCGCGGGCTCGCAGTTCTTCATCTGCCACGGCGACGCGTCGTTCCTCGACAAGCAGTACACCGCGTTCGGCCGTCTGACCGCGGGCACCGACGTGCTCGACAAGATCGCGACGGCGCCGGTCGTGTCGCAGCGCGGCGAGAACTCGAAGCCGGTCAACCCGGTCAAGGTCACCAAGGTCCGGATCGTGCGTCCCGCCGACCCCGCGGCGAAGAAGGCCTGACATGACGTACGAGAACATCCTGCTCTCGAAGGAAGGTTCGATCGCGTTCGTCACGGTCAACCGGCCGAAGGTGCTGAACGCGCTGAACCACCAGACGCTCTCCGAGCTCGCGCACGCGTTCGACGCCATCAAGGCGGACGACGAAGTGAGGCTCGTGATCGTCACCGGTTCCGGCGAGAAGGCGTTCGTCGCGGGCGCCGACATCAACGAGCTCGCGAAGATGCAGGCGATGGAGGCCAAGGAGAAGGCGTTCTTCGGCCAGCAGGTGTTCGCGCGGCTCGAGAAGCTCGGGCTTCCGTCGATCGCGATGGTCAACGGCTTCGCGCTCGGCGGCGGCTGCGAGCTCGCGCTCGCGTGCACGCTGCGCACCGCGTCGGCGACGGCGAAGCTCGGCCTGCCCGAAGTCTCGCTCGGCATCATCCCGGGCTACGGCGGCACGCAGCGGCTTGCGCGGATCGCCGGACCCGGCGTCGCGCGCGAGTGGGTGCTCACCGGCGACCTGGTGACGGCCGAGGAAGCGCATCGCGTCGGCGTGATCAACCGCGTGTTCCCGCCCGAGGGGTTGCGCGAAGGCACGCTGAAGCTCGCGCAGACGATCCTGTCGCGCGGACCGCTCGCCGTGCGGCTGGCGATGGAGACGATCAACCGCGGGCTCAACATGAGCCAGCAAGAGGGCGAGATCATCGAGAGCGACATGTTCGGCCTCGCCTCGACGACCGCGGACATGAAGGAGGGCATGACTGCCTTCCTCGAAAAGCGCAAGGCGAACTTCCAGGGCAAGTGAGCCCGACTCGATAGGACGAAGGACAAAGCATGAACCGCACGGTCGTTCTGGTTGGCGGCGCGCGCACTCCGATGTGCGAGTACGTGGGCACGCCGGGCTACGGCAAGTTCAAGGACATCTCGGCGATCGACCTCGCCGTCCACGCTTCGAAGGCCGCGCTCGCGCGCGCGAAGGTCTCCGCGGACGCGATCGACCACGTCGTGATGGGCAACGCGTTGCAGACTTCGCTGGACGCGATCTACGGCGCGCGCCACGTCGGCGTGAAGGCCGGCGTGCCGAAGGCGATCGGCGCGTTGACCGTCAACCGCCTCTGCGGCTCCGGCATCCAATCGGTGGTCAGCGGCGCGCAGATGATCCAGCTCGGCGAAGCGAACACGGTGCTCGCCGGCGGCATGGAGAACATGAGCATGGCGCCGTACGTGCTCTACGGCGCGCGCCAGGGCTTCCCGTTCGGCACCGCGCCGCAGATGCAGGACATGCTCTTCGCGAGCCTGATGGACACGAGCTGCGGCCTCTACATGGCGCAGACCGCCGAGAACGTCGCGAAGCGGCTCGGCATCAGCCGCGAAGCGCAAGACGCGTACGCGCTGCGCAGCCACCAGCTCGGCGCCGCCGCCGTCAAGTCCGGCAAGTTCGCCGCCGAAATCGAGCCGGTGAAGCTCCAGACGAAGAAGGGCGACGTCGTGATCGACGCCGACGACCACATCAAGCCCGACACGTCGATGGAGGCGCTCTCGAAGCTGCGCGCTGCCTTCGGCAAGGACGGCACGGTGACCGCCGGCAACGCCTCGGGCGTCGTCGACGGCGCCGCGGCGGTCGTGATCACGACCGAGGAGCGCGCGAAGGCCGAGAAGCTCGACGTCTGGGCGAAGATCGTCAACTGGGGCATCGTCGGCGTCGAGCCGGCGGAGATGGGCCTCGGCCCGGTGCCGGCGATCCGCCAGTGCCTCGAGCGCGCGAAGCTCTCGCTCGACCAAGTCGACCTGATCGAGATCAACGAGGCGTTCAGCGCCCAGTACCTCGGTTGCGAGAAGGAGCTCGGGCTCGATCGCGACCGCGTCAACGTCAACGGCGGCGCGATCAGCCTCGGGCACCCGCTCGGCGCGACCGGCTCGCGTCTGATCCTCACGCTGATGCGCGAGCTGCGCGCGACCAACAAGCGCTACGGCATCGCTTCGGCGTGCATCGGCGGCGGTCAGGGCATCGCGATCCTGATCGAGAACCCGCGCGCCTGACGAGACGAGCTCCGTGAAGGCATTGATCGAGACCCTCCCGAACGGGAAACGTGTCGTCGCCCTCGACCCGGCGCGGCGAGTGCTCTACCTGTTCAAGGACCTGGAGAAGATCCGCGCGCAGCTCCGCGGCGAAGTCACGTTCCGGATGAAGGACGTGAACCCCGCGGACCTGCTCGACGACATCAACACCGACGTGATGACTCCGGCCTGGGTGTGCTTCCGCCACCGGCCGGAGGACATCGCTCTCGACGCCTACGCGGGGCTGGTCGACAGGGCGCAGAAGCGCGTGTTCGAGACGCGCGCGCTGCTCGACGGCGGCTTCCAAGTGATCGTCTCCGGTCAGCGCAAGGGCACCGGCTCGTCGCGCGAGACCGCGCCGCAGTGCGAGAAGTGGTCGGGGATCGAGCTCGTCGTCGCGAGCTCGTTCGCGCCGATCCACGCGCGCAACAACATCAATCTCGGCCAGTTGATGGGCGACTACGAGCAGTTGAAGCGCCTCGAAGCGGGCGAGCGCATCCCGCTGGAGGAGTTCACTGGCAAGTTCGACGCGGTCACCCGCGCGACGCTCGAGGCCGGCGGGCTCTTCCCGTTCGTCGCGAAGTACAGGTCGGGCGAGCTCCGCGTCGACGCGCCGCGCAACGCGCCGCGGCCGATGACGATGGCGGAGAAGATCCTCGCCTCGCACGTGCTCGACGCGCGCGGGCCGGTCTATCTGAAGCCCAACGACGCCTGCTTGGTGCGCGTCGACGGCGGGTACAGCCACGAGTTCACGACCGCGCAGGTGCACCACTTCCTGCAGCAAGAGTACGGCGCCGACTACCGCGTGCAGAACGCGAACAAGCTCGCCGTCTTCGAGGACCACCTGCTCTACGCCGACGGCGTCGCGCGCATGGCGCCGTTCGCCGACAAGATCGCGACGCTGCGCAAGCTGCAGCGCGAGTTCCAGCAGCACACCGGCGTGCGCGACTACTCGGCGAAGGAAGGAGTCTCGCCCGGCATCTGCCACCAAGTCGCGCGCGAGCACTTCGTCGACCCCGGTGACTTCATCCAAGCGACCGACAGCCACACGTGCATGGGCGGCGGCAACAACGCGCTCACGTGGGGCGTCGGCGCGACCGAATACGCGGGTCTCGCGTACTCGGGCTTCACGTTCGTCAAGGTACCCGAATCGATCCGGTTCGAGCTCGTCGGCGAGCTCGACCCGGGCTGCACGGCGAAGGACCTGATCCTGGTGATCCTCGAGACGTTCGCGGTGCGCGAGGACACGCTCGACCGCGTGATGGAGTTCGGCGGTCCCGGGCTCGCGTCGCTCTCGATGGACGAGCGTGCGACGCTCTGCAACATGGCGACCGAGTGCACGGCGCGCTCCGGCATCTGCGAGGCCGACGAGCTGACGCTCGACTGGCTCGCCGCGCGCCGGCCCGGCATGACGCGCGACCAGATCCGCGCGCGCTTCGTCGCGCCCGATCGCGGTGCGCACTACGACGGCGGCGTGCACACGATCGACCTGTCGAAGATCGAGCCGATGGTCGCCAAGCCCGGTGATCCGACGTACGGCGCGCGGATCCGCGAGCTCGGCGACGTCAAGATCGACATCGCGTACGCGGGCTCCTGCACCGCCGGCAAGGAGCACGACTTCGACTACTACGCGATGGTGCTGAAGGACGCGCTCGCGTCGGGCCGAGGCGTCGCGCCCGGCGTGAAGATGTACCTGCAGTTCGGCAGCGAAGCCGTGCGCGACTACGCCCAGGCGAAGGGCTACCTGGACGTTTTCCGCCGCGCGGGCGTCGAGATCATCAACCCCGGATGCGGCGCGTGCATCGGCTGCGGTCCGGGGGTTTCCTCCGCGCCCGACCAGGTCACGGTCAGCGCGATCAACCGCAACTTCGCCGGGCGCAGCGGACCCGGAAAACTCTACCTGGCTTCACCTCTGACCGTCGCGGCGAGCGCCGTCGAAGGGACGATCAAGAGCTACACGCCGGGTATGTTCGAACGAAGCAACCAGGTCGTCTCGAAGCACTAGCTCGTCCAGGCGTCTCGCGACGCTGATTCTCCCCAGCATCTCGGAAGGAACCATGAAGACGTATTCGATCGCAGTCATCGCCGGCGACGGCATCGGCCCGGAGGTCACGCGCGAAGCCATGAACGTGCTGACCGCGGCGGAAGAGGTCTTCGGCTTCCGCACGAAGCGCACGATCTATCCGTACGGCTCCGAGCACTACCTGAAGACCAAGGAGATCTTCCCGGACGCCGCTTTCGAGGAGACGAAGCAGCACAACGCGATCTACCTCGGCGCGATCGGCGATCCGCGTCTGCCGGTCGGCTTGATCGAGTACGGCATCATCGCGAAGTGCCGCTTCGAGCTCGACCTCTACATCAACCTGCGCCCGATCAAGCTGTACGACGAGTCGCTCTGCCCGCTGAAGGACAAGAAGCCCGAAGACGTCGACATGGTGATCGTCCGCGAGAACACGGAAGACGCCTACGTCGGAGCCCACGGCTTCACGCACAAGGGCCAGTTCCACGAAGTCGCGACGCAGACGATGGTCTACACGCGCATCGGCGTCGAGCGCGCGATCCGCTACGCCTTCGACTGCGCGCGCGCGCGCGGCAAGCGCAAGCAAGTGACGCTGATCGACAAGGCCAACGCGGTGCGCGCGCAGGACATCTGGACGCGCACGTTCGCCGAGGTCGCGAAGGAATACCCCGACTGCAAGACCGACCACGCCTACATCGACGCGGCGTGCATGTGGATGGTGAAGAACCCCGAGTGGTTCGACGTCGCGGTGACGCCGAACCTCTTCGGCGACATCATCACGGACCTCGGCGCGATGATCCAAGGCGGCATGGGCATCGCCGCGAGCGGCAACATCCACCCGGGCCGCGTGTCGTTGTTCGAGCCGATCCACGGCTCGGCGCCCAAGCACGCCGGCAAGGACGTCAGCTCGCCGATCGCCGCGATCATGGCCGCGTCGATGATGCTCGAATACCTCGGCGAGAAGCAGGCGGCGACCGCGATCGACCAGGTCGTCGGCGATCTCTTCCGCTCGAAGCGCTTGAAAGGCGTGCAAACCGGCATGCACAAGTGCACCGAAGTCGGCCAACTGGTCGCGAGCGAGCTGCGCGCGGTCACCGCGAAGGTCTGAGCCGCACGGCGACGCTTCCACGGCGCGGGCCGGGGCTCCGACGAGCCTCGGCCCGCGCGGTTCGTTCGGCACGCTGCGTTCGACTTCGTCGCTCCGAGTCCTGACGGCGGACTCCGACGCGCCCCGACCGGTTGCGGCTCGCGGCGAGCCGCGCGATTCCTCGCAGCGCGGCGCGCTCTCGACGAATCGGGCCCACGGGGCGCACACGACTTGCACACGATCGGCGAGACTGAGTCCGTCCCCAGCTCGCCCGAGACCCTCCATGCGCAGTCCGTCGATCGCCGCCGCCGTCTCCTTCTGCCTCGCGAGTCCCGCGCTCGCCGCTCAGGTCGTCTACGTCGACCACGCCGCGACAGGCGCGAACGACGGCACCAGTTGGAACGACGCCTACACCAGCCTGCGCGTCGCGCTCGACGCCGCGACCGCCGGTGAGGAGCTCTGGGTCGCGAGCGGAACGTACCTGCCCGGCGCGACCGCGCAGATGTCCGACAGCTTCGTGCTGAAGAGCGGCGTGGCGCTGTACGGCGGCTTCGCGGGCGGCGAGACCAGCCTCGCGCAACGCGATTGGCTCGCGCACCCGACGATCCTCTCCGGCGACATCGGCCAGGACGACGTCTACGGCAGTCCGTGGTGGAACGGCTGGAACATCGGCACGGCGAACAGCGCGCAGGTCGTCACGGCGTCGTTCGTCGACGCGACCGCGATCCTCGACGGTTTCGTCGTGCGCGACGGCGGCACCGGACCGTCCGGCACGCCCGCGGGCTCGTGGGAGATGTACGCCGGGGGCCTGATGTGCACCGACGCGAGCCCGACGATCGCGCACTGCACCTTCGAGTACAACCTCGCCGCGTTCGGCTCCGGCAGCGCGATCTACGTTCAGGACGGCAGTCCGACGCTGCGCAAGTGCGTGTTCCAGCACAACTGGGTGCACCTCGGCAGCGGCACGGTGCACGTCGCCGGCGCGAGCCAACCGGTGATCGAGGACTGCCTCTTCCTCGACAACTTCGCGACCACGGGCTCCGGCGGCCAAGAGGCGCAAGGCGCGGGGCTGACGCTCGGTTGGAACCTGCCGCCGATCACGGTGCTGCGCTGCACGTTCGACTCGAACTCGGCGCAGCAGTTCTCGGCCGGCGGAGGGGTCGAGCAGGCGCGCGGTGGCGGGCTCTCGAGCTTCAGCGACGGCCTGGTGGTCCGCGAGTGCGTCTTCCGTCGCAACAAGGCGAACGCGGGCGGTGCGCTGTACGTGTGGGGGAGCGCGACGATCGTCGACTCGCTCTTCGTCGAGAACGAGGTCTACAACTGCGTCGTCGGCGGCACGACGGTCAGCGGCTACGGCTCGGCGATCGGCGCGACCAACTACTGGAACGATCCGATGTTCGTCGTCGGCTGCACCGTGGTGAAGAACCGCGTCGTCACCGGCGAGGCGGGTGCGGTGTTCGGCGGCGGCACGTACGACCTCGTCGTGCACGACTCGATCCTGTGGGGCAACACGGCGCCCGCGCCGGCGTCGACGCGCCAGGCGAACTACAAGGGCAACGTCGCGCTCGCGCACAGTTGCGTCGAAGGCCTCTTCGCGCCCGATCCCAACGATCCGCCGCCGCAGCAGGGGGACGTGCCGGGCTGCATCGACGCGAATCCGCAGTTCGCGAGCTACGCGACGCTCGACCTGCGCCTCGCCGCGGGCTCGCCGTGCATCGATGCGGGCTCGAACGCGCTGCTGCCGGGCACCGCGGAACTCGACCTCGACGGCCACCAGCGCGTGTGGCAGGGCGCGAGCTCCTTCACCGTCGACCTCGGCGCGTACGAGTTCGGCAGCCCGCCGCCGCCGGCGTGCCCGGCGATCGTGATTCAGCCGCTTTCGAAGACCGTCGGCGCCGGCACGACCGCCAGCCTCGACGTGCTCGCGACCGCCGTCGCGCCGAGCTATCGGTGGCGCAAGGCGAACGTCGCTCTCGACGACGACGGTCACTTCTCCGGGACGCACACGGCGACGCTGACGGTGCACGGACTGACCGCGGCGGACGTCGGCAGCTACGACTGCGTCGTCTCGAACGGCTGCGGCTCGGTCACCAGCAACGCCGCGACGTTGACCGTCGTCGCTCCGCCGCTCGGCACCGTGTTCTGCTCGGGCGACGGCAGCGTCGTCGGCTGTCCCTGCGGCAACGACAAGGATCCCGGCATGGGCTGCGAGAACTCGACCGGCGAGGGCGCCGCGCTGCGCGCGACGGGCACCACGAGCCTCGCCGCGGACGACGCGGTGCTCTCCGCGACCGACATGCCGAGCAACAAATCCGTCCTGCTCTTCGTCGGCACGAACAAGACCGGCGGCGGCTTCGGCGTCGCTTTCGGCGACGGCTTGCTCTGCACCGTGCCGATCCATCGCTTCGCTCCGGGCTCGACGGGCGCGAGCGGTACGTTCTCGCTCGCGTCGCCGGTCGCGAAGGCGAACGGCAAGTTGCACGCGGGCACAAGCTACCACTTCCAAGCGTGGTTCCGCGACCCGAACGGACCGTGCGGCTCGACTTACAACACGTCGAACGCGCTCTCGTTCACGTATACGCCGTGACCCGCTTCAGCGCGGCGCGCCGCTGACTCGCACGCGGCGACCGTCGGTCGGAGGCGGCAGCTCGAGCCGAACCAGCACTCCGCCGCGCTCGTCGCGCAGCTCGAGCCGGACCGCGCGCCGTGGGAACGACGCGAACGTCCGGCCGGGCGCCGGCGCGACCTCGTGAAGAGGCCGCGGCGCGACGTCGACGAGCGCTTTGGGCCGGCCGTCGGCCGCGAGCTCGAGCTCGCGGCGTCCGAACGGCTCGCACGCACGGCCGGAACCGTCGGCGAAGCAGCGCAGCGCGCGCGCGCACGGCTCGCCGCGCGCATCGAGCGCCAACAACGTGATCGTCGACTCGTCGCCGTATGCGCCATGCGCGAGCATCGACGATTCGCCGACCTCGCCGTGCGCGACGTCGACCTCGAGCTCGTACTCGATGCGCGACGCGTCGCTCGCGAGTTCCAGCTCGCGCTCACCGACGAATCCGTCGGCGAGATCGACGACGAAGAGCTCCGCGACGCTCTCGTTCGCGCGCGCGACGGCGATTCGAAGGGCGCGCTTCGGCAACGCGAGCGCATCGACTCGCCCTTCGTCGTCCGTGCGAGCGACGTTCGACCAGCGCCTGCCGCCGACCGGCACGATGCGCGGCCGCCCGTCGAGCTCCTCGAACGCGACCTGCGCGTGGGCGAGTGGCGCGCCGTCCTCGTCGACGATTCGCAACGCGAGCGAGGCTTCCTGGGCGAGCTCGAACGGCTCCGCTCGCCCGACCGCGGCGTCGAGGCGCACCAATTCATGCGCGCGGCTCGCCGAGCCGAGCCAGAGCCACGCGTCGGCGCTCGCGCGGCCGTGGAGCCGGAACGCGCCGTCGCGCGAGGCCTCGCAGCCCGAGCCCGACGCGTCGAGCACGCACGCATCGAACTCGCGGACCGGGAGCCCGTCGTCGGCGTCGACGACGCGACCGGCGAGCTCCCACTCGACCGTGCTCGCGTGAGGAATCGGTCCGGCGCGCTCGACCAACTGCACGAGCTGCGCACCGGAGCCCACGTCGAGCTCCGCCTCCAATGCGCGACCGTCGACGCGCACCCGATAGCGGCCGGGCACGAGCCACGGGAACTCGAAGCCGCCGGCGGAGTCGGTGCGGGTCGCGAACGCGCGCGCCGGCGCGCGCGCGGCGTCGCGGCGTCCGGTCGGATGCGGGCCGATGCGGGTCGGCGCGGGGCGGAGCTCGAGCTCGACCGAGCCGAGGGCGCGGCCCTCCTCGTCGCGCAGGCTGCCCGAGAGCACGGCGAGGTCGACGAGCTCGAGCTCGAGGTCGGCGTAGCGCTTGACGTTCGCCGCGCGCACGACGACACAGCTCGGCGAGGCGGCGGACGCGACGTGCGCGAAGAGCACGAACTCCGCCGGCAAGCCGTCGAGCTCGAAGTTCCCGTGCACGTCGGCGCGCCCGTGCAACGCGGTGCCGACGAAACGGCCGTCGACGACGCGCGCGTCGTCGCCCGGCCAGACCAGGAGGTCCGCGAACGCCGCCGCTTGGCCGTCGGCGAAGCGCACGCGACCGAGCGCGCTGCCGCCGGGACCCGCGTCGCCGGAAGCGGCCGCGCCGGAGCTCGCCGCGCCGGACCTGGGGCTGCCGGCCGAGCGTTCGCCGTCGTCGGGCGCGAACGCGAGGCGTTCGGCGGCGTCCTCGACGGCCGCGAGCGTTCGCTCGGCACCCGCGGCGTCCGAGCGTTCGGTGGCGACGCCGGTCGCGTGGCGCTCGAGCTCCGGCACGACGAGCCAGAGCCCGATCAGCACCGCCGCCGTTCCGAGCGCGCCGCGCGCGACCAGCCGACTCCGCGCGGCCGACTTCTCGACGGCGTCGAGCCAACCCGCGAGCGCGACGCCCCACGCCTCGCGACCGCCCGCGCGTCGATCGAGGTCGGCGCGCAACCGCTCGAGCCCGCGCTTGATCCGCGTCCGCGCCGTTTCCACCGGCACGCCGAGCGCGCGGGCGACTTCGCGCGGCGGGAGAACATAGGGACTCGTAAGTTGTTACTCCTCCACGGTCCGCGTTGACCCGGGACCTCCGGCGGTAGGTCGGCGGGAGGGAATTGGCCAGGCTTCGGCGGGTCGCGGAGGAACGTCCCCGAGCCTACCTGTCCGGCCTCAGACGGGTACTCGTCCGAAATCCGAAAAACCCGCCTCGCCGCTCGGCCAAGCTCGGCCGATAGTTCACCGGGTACCGAAACCCGCTGGGGTACCACAGCAACAGCCCTCCCCAGCTCAGCGACCCTACTGGGTTCGCCCGCTTCGGCAGGGCGCGCCTACGGCTGGACACGGCGCTGATCCAACTCAACCCCTCTCCATGAGAGGCTTCAATGGATCAGCAAGCCGTACTCGCCCCCGCACCGGGCGAGATCATGACGCGCGAAGAAGCCGCGAAGCTCCTTCGCGTCCACCCTCACACACTCGACCGCTGGCGCTACACGGGCGAAGGCCCGCCGTACCACCAGCCGCGCGGCAAGCGCGGGCGCGTCGTCTACTTCCGCAGCGAGCTGCTCGCGTGGCTTCGCGGCCAGGGCGGTGCCGCGTGAAGCTCCTCGACATCAAGGCCGTCGCCGAACGGCTTTCGTGCTCGGTGCGCACCGTCGAGCGCCTCAAGAAGGACGGGAAGCTCCCGCCGCACCGGCTCGTGCTCGGCTGCCATCGCTGGCCCGAGGACGAGATCGAGGCGTACATCCGCGCGCTGCCACGCTTCGATGCGGTGGAGGTGCGCTGAGATGGGCACCGAGAAGTCCGACGACACGTTGACGCCCGACTACTCCCAGTCGGAGGCGTTCCTCCAGAAGTGGTGCAAGGGAGGCCCTTGGGTGCTCGTCGCCCTCGCGCCCGACAAGAAGGAGATCGAGGTCGCGACGTTCGGGCAACCGACGATCGCGAGGCTCGAACCTTGGTTGGAAGAGCAGGGCACGAAGCTCAAGCGCAACATCTACTTCGGAACGAATCCGTGTGGGCGGCCGATGAAGTCGCCGCCGAGTCGCGAGCACATCGCGGCCCTCGCCTGGCTCCACGTGGACCTCGACCCGCGCGCGGGCGAAGATCACGTGGCCGAGCGCGCGCGCATTCTCGACAGGCTCCGCAACCTGCCCGACGGGATCCCGCCGCCGACGTGCATCATCGACTCGGGCGGAGGCTACCAGGCGTTCTGGCGCTTGCGCGATCCGCGCCTGTTGACGGGTTCCGCCGACGACTACGAGGACGCGAAGCTCTACAACAAGCAGCTCGAACTCCGTCTCGGCGGCGACAACTGCCACAACGTGGACAGGATCATGCGCCTGCCGTTCACGCTGAACAGGCCTGATGCTCGGAAACGGAAGAAGGGCCGCGTGCTGGCCCTCGCCTCGGTCGTCGAGTTCAACGACTCGCAACATGACCTCGCGGGCTTCGAGAAGGCTCCGGCGGTCGCCGCGCCTTCGTCGTCGGTCGGCGCGCCCCCGGGGCACCGCGTCGAGATCGACACGGCAAACGTCAAGCGCTTCGCGTCCGTGGACGACATCCCGGAGCTGCGCGACGAGAGCGACGGTCGCAACGCGAAGTGTCGCGTCTGCATCGTTCTTGGACACGATCCCGACGACCCGAAGAAGTCGCGCTCGGAACCGCTGCTCTTCGTGTGCTGCCAGATGGTGCGCGCTGGCTGCACTGACGACGCGATCTACAGCGTCATCACGGATCCGACCTTTGGCATCTCGGTGTCCGTGCTGGACAAGGGCGCAGGCATTCACAGCTACGCCGAGCGCCAGATCAGGAAGGCGCGCGCGATGGCCGGGGAGCTTGTGCTCGATCCGAGCGACCCGATGCCGTCGGCCGAGTCGTTCGTTTCCGTCGAGGCTCCCGAGCTGATCCTCTACAACGCTGACTGGTTGGACTACGACGGCGCGGCCTACCGCGAGGTCGAGGACGGCATGATCGAGTCGCGCCTGTACCGCTTCCTCCAGCGCGCCAAGCGGCGCGAGATGAAGGACAAGAAGTGGGAGACCGTCCCCTTCAAGCCCAACAGCGCGAGGGTCTCCGACGTGCTGCGCGCGCTCGAAGCCGTCACGATCCGCCCGCGCGACAAGTTCGAGCCGCCGTGCTGGATCGCGGAGCCGGGGCCGCCGCCGCGCGAGATCATCTCGTGCGCGAACGGGCTGCTCCACCTGCCGACGGGCTCGCTCCTCGCGGCCACGCCGAGCTTCTTCACGCGGAATGCGCTGGAGATCGCCTACGACCCGGCCGCGCCCGAGCCGACGGACTGGCTCGCGTTCCTCGCGCAGCTCTGGCCGAACGATCGCGAGAGCATCGACGTGCTCCAAGAAGTGTTCGGCTACCTGCTCGTGCCGGACACGTCGCAGCAAAAGGTGTTCTTCCTCAAGGGACCGCCGCGCTCGGGCAAGGGCACCATCGCGAGGATCCTGCGGATGCTCGTCGGCGCGCTGAACGTCTCCGCGCCGTCGCTGCCGAGCCTCGGCACGCGGTTCGGGCTCGAACCGCTCGTGGGCAAGTCGCTCGCGATCGTTTCCGACGCGCGCGACAGCGGCCGGATGGAAGTGCAGGCGGCCATCGCCGAGAACCTGCTCCGCATCAGCGGCGAGGACCTGGTGTCGATCGACCGCAAGTTCAAGGCGGCCTTGGAAGCTCGCCTCGCGACGCGCTTCCTCATCATGAGCAACCTCCGGCCGAAGCTGCCCGACGCGAGCGGCGCGCTGGCCAACCGCTTCGTCCCGCTCGTGATGACGGAGAGCTTCCTTGGCCGCGAGGATCCCGCGCTGACCGACAGGCTGCTCGCCGAGCTGCCGGGCATCTTGAACTGGGCCATCGACGGCTGGCGACGGCTCCACGAGCGCGGGTACTTCCTCCCGTCGCCCTCGGGCCGCGCGTTGCTCGTCGAGATGATCGAGGACGGCGCGCCTGTGATGAGCTTCGTGCGCGAGGAGTGCGAGCTGGATCCGCTGGCCCAGGTCGAGAGCGCGACACTGTACGAGGCGTACATGGCGTGGCGACTCGTCCAGGGCATGACGCACGTGGACTCCCGCGTGTTCGGGAAGGACTTGACGGCCGCGTTCCCGAAGGTCGTCAGCTCGCGGCCGAACGTCGGCGGCCAGCGCGTCTACGTCTACACGGGCATCCGGCTCGGGCGCTCCGACGTGGACCGCGCGCAGACGCTCCTCGACGCCTGGGCGAAGCTGCCGGGGACGGCGTTCGCCGCGCAGCACGAGGCCGCGTTCGATCGCCTGTGGGGTTCGGAGACCTTCTACAGCGGCGGCGCGTGGACCCGTCCGTAGCCGGTCCCATGGCGGTCTGGTCTCGGTCTGGTCGCGCGCTCTCGTGAACCCCAGCGCGCGGGGTCGCGGCGTGGGCTCGGTCCGGTCGGTCCCATCGGTCTGGTCACTTCCACGCGCACTCCCTTCCGAACTATCTCCCTCTCCTCCCTCGCCCCTCTCTACCCCTGACTTTTTTCTACTGAGTAGGAAAGAGACCGGACCGACCAGACCGAGCGGACCGATCCATGCGTGCGGTGTCGAGAGTGGTGGTTCTCGAAGTGTGCTTCATGGGACCGAGATGGGACCGAACCAGACCGAGATCGGACCGCGCCGCTCGCGCCTCGTTGGGCAGGGGCGGAACGCCGCCCGTCGCGGTCCGTCCGATCTGCGCCAGAAAACGAGGGGCTGCGAAATCGCTATTGCCTCGTGTCCACGACTCGGCCTAAGCGGAAGCGATGGCCCGACGATCGGAACGAACGCCGCTGACCGCGAAGCGCAAGGCTCTCTTCCTGAGCGAGCTTGCCAAGCACGGCGTGTTCGTCCGCGCGGCGCGCGTCGCGTCGCCAGACTCGCTGACCGGCGCGGTCGTCACGTTCCGCGAGGAAGCGCGACGCAACCCGGAGTTCGCGGCACAGATCGCCGAGGCGATCGAGGCCGCCGACGGTGAGCTGCTCGTCGAGCTGCATCGCCGAGCTGTCGAAGGCGTCCCGACGGACGTGCGCGGTCCGAACGGTCAGGTGGTCGGGACGTACCGGCGCGTGTCGGATCGGCTCCTCGTCGAGAAGCTGCGCAGCCGGTTCCCGCGCGAGTTCGCGACGCACACCGTCACCGAGCTGACCGCGAAGGTGAAGAACGAACCGCTGCACCTCGACACGCTCTCGCCCGAGAACCAGGACAAGCTCCGCGAGGTGCTTGAGTCCGAACTCGCGCGCCGCACGCTGCCCACCGCGAAAACGTCCGACTCCATTCCTGCGACCGATCGCCTACCGATCGAGGAACGCGAGCGGTGATGAACACCACGCGCGACATCTCGCCGCTGGAATCACACGCACACGGCGACCTTCCCCAAAGGAAGCTCGCCCAGAACACGAACACGCTCGGCACCCGGGGAGTTCCTTCGTCGGGCCTCCTCCCTGGAGCAGAGCGTCGTGAACCGAACCGGGTCATGGTTCGGATTCCTTGGAGCCCGTCGTCGCCACGAACGGCGGCGGGCTCCCCTTCGCACACCTCATCCGTGTTGCAGCCGCGCGGGCTCGTCGTCTCTGCATGGGCGACGAGCCCGCATCTCCTCTCCCTCCAAGCCTGACGAACGAAACCCGACACCATGACGAACACCCTCAAAGCACAGTCCCGCGCGGCTGAGATCCGCGTCTCCCTCGAATCGGCCGAACACGCCGCCGCCGAAGCACGCGAGCGCTTGGGCGTCGCCATCGTGGCCGCCGACGAGCGCGCCG
>JADLBP010000160.1 GCA_020847695.1 Planctomycetota bacterium | reverse complement strand
CGAGCGACAGGCGGCGAGCGACAAGCGGCGGGACCGGTTCGAGCCAGGCTGCTCGCGAGCGCGCTGCCTGGACGAGTCCGCCGGGTGTGCTGCGCGGCGGTTGTGCTCCTCGCGCGGATCGGTCAGAGTGGGGCCCGGTTGCGCCGCCTGCGCCGGTTCGGGTGGTGGGCTGACGAACTGGTGGAGAGGGTTCGCGGCGAAAGCCGGCCACAACCGGGCCCCGCGAAGATCCTAACGGATACCTAACAGCTGTCCAGCGAGGTTTCCTTCGCTCGACGGCAAGCGCTCGGATCCAGCCTCAACCTGTTGATCTCCAAGGCTTTCCGACGTTCCCGTCTCGCATGAACCCGCCATGGACCTCGTGCTCGTCCACCCAGAGATTCCACACAACACCGGCTGCGCCGCGCGGCTCGCCGCGGCGCTCGGGTTGAGGCTCCATCTCGTCGAGCCGCTCGGGTTCTCGCTCGAGGATCGTTACCTGAAGCGCGCGGGCCTCGACTACTGGCCGTTGGTCGACCTGGTCGTCCACCGCGGTTGGACCGAGTGCCTCGCAGCGCTCGAACGCGAGAGCGAGCGCCCGATCGGCGAGCGCGTGCAGCTCTTCACCGCGCGCGGCGGCACGTCGCTCTTCGACGCCGCGTTCCGCGCCGACGACGTGCTCGTGTTCGGCTGCGAGTCGCGCGGGCTCGCGCCCGAAATCGTGCAAGCGCACGCGACGCGCCGAATCTACGTGCCGATCCGCGCCGAGGTGCGCAGCCTCAACCTCGCGAACGTCGTTTGCCTCGCGACCTACACCGCGATGGTGCGCGCCGGTCTCGCGCTGCCGGCGAACGACGGCAGTCACGCACCGCACCCTCGCGCGAGCGAGAACGTTCTTCCGATCCAGCGCGCCCGACGCTCGAACGTCGACGCGTGAGCGCGTCGTCCGCTGGATTCTCCGCGGTCCCACGCACTCGGACGAAGCAGCGCCTCCGACGTTTCGCGCACTCCCCTCTGGCCGCGTACGAACTGGGCGCTAGACTCCCCCGCTTTCATACCTAGACTTCGCGCGTCTCCCATACCCCCTCCGCGAGTCCGGTCTGATGGCTCAGATCTTCCACAAGAGTTTCAACTCCCTCTCCAAGGTGAGCATCGTCGTCGGCGGCCTGGTGGCCGCGACGGCGCTCACGCTGGTCGCGACGGCGAACACGACCTCTTGGATCACCTACGTCGGCGTCGCGCGGGAGCAAACTCCGCCGTTCAGCCACAAGCACCACGTCGCGGGGCTCGGCATCGACTGCCGCTACTGCCACACGACGGTCGAGGAGGCCGGCTTCGCCGGGATCCCCGCGACCAAGACGTGCATGACGTGCCACTCGCAGGTGTGGACCGAGGCGCCGATCCTCGAGCCCGTGCGGGAGAGCTACCGCACCGACAAGCCGCTGGAGTGGGTTCGCGTCCACGACCTCCCGGACTTCGTCTACTTCGATCACTCGATCCACGTCGCGAAGGGCGTCGGTTGCTCGACCTGTCACGGACAGGTCGACCAGATGCCGCTGATGTGGCGCGAGAACACCCTCAACATGACCTGGTGCCTTTCGTGCCACCGGGACCCCGCGCAGTTCGTGCGCCCGAAGGACAAGGTCTTCGACATGACCTGGACTCCTCCCGCGAACCAGCGCGAGCAAGGTGAAGCGCTCGTGCGCGACTACCACATCACGAGCAAGACGAATTGCGGAGTCTGCCACCGATGAGCGACGTGTCCTCGCCGGCCGCCCACTCGCACGCGCACGAGGGCGAAGCTCACGCTTCGCTCGCGGGCTCGAGCCGCGCGCTGTGGAAGAGCCTCGATCAAATCGCGCCCGAGACCAACGCGGCCGTCGTGCGCGACTACGCGGAACGCCAGCATCCCTCGTTGCTCGCGCCGCTCTCCGATCCGTTCGCGCGCCGCGACGTGCTGCGCCTGCTCGGCGCGTCGGTCGCGCTCGCCGGCTTCTCCGCGTGCACGCGCCAACCGGACGAGAAGATCCTGCCGTACGGCAAGAGCCCCGAGGCGTTGGTGCCGGGCAAGCCGCTCTACTACGCGACCACGATGCCGTGGGCGAGCGGCGCGATCGGTCTGCTCGTCGAGAGCCACATGGGCCGTCCGACGAAGATCGAAGGCAACGACAAGCATCCGTCGAGCCTCGGCGCGACCGATTGCTTCTCGCAAGCGTCGGTGCTGCAGATGTACGACCCCGATCGCTCGACGACGGCGACGCGCGCCGGTCGTATCGCGACGTGGGGCGATTTCCTGACCGATCTCACCGGACAGCTCGCGGCGCAAACGGGCAAGCAAGGCGCCGGCCTGCGCATCCTGTCGGGCACCGTGGTGTCGCCGACGCTCGCGGCTCGCCTGCAAGCGGTGCTCGCGGCGCACCCGAGCGCGAAGTGGATCCAGTACGAGCCGATCCATCGCGATCAAGCTCGCGCCGGTGCGCTCGCCGCGTTCGGCGAGGACGTCGTCGCGCGCCCCGACCTCGCCGCGGCGAAGGTCGTCGTCGCGCTCGAAGCCGACTTCATCGGCGGCGGCCCGTCCTCGGTCGCGTCGACCAAGGCGTTCTCGAAGGCGCGTCGCGCGCGCAAGGCGAAGCCGACGACCAACCGCCTCTATGCGGCGGAGTCCTCGATGTCGCTCTCCGGCGCGATGGCCGATCACTTCGTCGCGGTGCGCCCGAGCGAGTTGCTCGCGGTCGCCGCGGCGCTCGCGAAGGCCGTCGGCGCGCCGTTCGGTGGTGACGTCGGCGCTCCGAGCGCGAAGGCGGCGGCGTGGGTGTCGGCCGCCGCGGCCGACCTCGCCGCGCACAAGGGCGAATGCGTGGTGATCGCGGGTGACGCGGCGAGCGCCGACGTGCACGCGCTCGTCCATGCGCTGAACGCCGCTCTCGGCAACGTCGGCAAGACGGTGTCGTACTTCCCGCCGGTCGCGCCGGTGTCGATCGATCAGACGACCGCGCTGCGCGAGCTCGTCGCCGACATGCAGAACGGGCTCGTCGAGATGCTCGTGATGCTCGGCGTCAACCCGGTCTACGACGCGCCGGCCGATCTCGAGTTCAAGGCGGCGCTGGACAAGGTCGCGTGGCGCTCGCACCTCGGCCTCTATCAGGACGAGACCGCCGAGCGTTGCCTCTGGCACGTCAACGAGACGCACTACCTCGAAGCGTGGGGCGACGCACGAGGCGCCGACGGCACCGTCGCGCTGACGCAGCCGTTGATCGCTCCGCTGTACGGCGGCAAGAGCCAGCTCGAGCTCGCGAACGCGTTGCTCGGCAAGGGCGGCGTCACCGGCTACGAAGCCGTGCGCGAGCACTGGACCGCGACGCTCGGCGCCGACGGCTTCGAAGCGAAGTGGCGACTCGCGTTGCACGACGGCGTGATCGCGGGTACCGCGTTCGCTCCGACGAACGTCACGCTGCGCTCGATCGCGGTCAGCGGCTCGACGGCGGGCGGCATGGAGCTCGTGATCCGCGCCGACGACTCGGCGTTCGACGGGCGCTTCGCGAACAACTCGTGGCTGCAAGAGCTGCCGCGGCCGCTGTCGAAGCTCGTGTGGGACAACGCGGCGCTGATCGGCCTCGCCACGGCGACGCGGCTCGGCGTGAAGAACGGCGACGTGGTCGAGCTCGTGCTCGGCAAGACGACCGTGCGCGCGCCGGTGTGGGTGCTGCCCGGTCAGGCGGAAGAGTGCGTCGCGGTGCAGCTCGGCTACGGGCGCACGCGCGCGGGCTCGGTCGGCAACGGCATCGGCTTCGACGCCTATCCGTTGCGCACCGCGAGCGGACAGTGGTCGGCGAGCGGCCTCGAGGTCAAGAAGACGGGGGACACGTACCACCTCGTCAGCGCGCAGATGCACAACTCGATGGAAGGTCGCGATCTCGTGCGCGTGCGCGAGTCCGGTCACCTCGAAGGTCACGGCGCGCATGGTCACACCGAGCACCCGACCGTGTGGACGCCGTACGAGTACAACGGCAACGCCTGGGCGCTCGTGATCGACCTCGGTTCGTGCACGGGCTGCAACGCGTGCTCGATCGCCTGCCAAGCCGAGAACAACATCCCGGTCGTCGGCAAGGACCAGGTCGCGAACACGCGCGAGATGCACTGGATCCGACTCGATCGCTACTTCGAGGGCGACGACTTCGACACCGCGCGCGTGCGCTTCCAACCGGTGCCCTGCATGCACTGCGAGAACGCGCCGTGCGAGGTGGTGTGCCCGGTCGGCGCGACGGTGCACGGCAGCGAAGGCCTGAACGAGATGGTCTACAACCGTTGCGTCGGCACTCGCTACTGCCTGAACAACTGCCCGTACAAGGTCCGGCGCTTCAACTTCCTGCTCTACCAGGACTTCGTCACCGAGTCGGTCAAGCTGCAACGCAATCCCGACGTCACCGTGCGCTCGCGCGGCGTGATGGAGAAGTGCACGTACTGCATCCAACGCATCAGCCAGGCGCGGATCCAAGCCGCGCGTGAAGGCAACCGTCCGATCGGCGACGGTGAGATCGTCACCGCGTGCCAGTCGGTCTGCCCGGCGGACGCGATCGTGTTCGGCGACAAGAACGATCCGAAGAGCGCGGTGTCCGCGTGGCGCGCCGAGCCGCACCACTACGGCATCCTCGAGGACGTCAACACCAAACCGCGCACGACCTACCTCGCGAAGGTCGAGAACACCGGCGCGGATCACAAGGGTTGAGCTCCATGCAAGCAGCCAAGGACCCCGCGGTGCAAGAGCACCACGCGCTGGTGGGAGACCGCCAAGACCTGCCGGTGATCGCTCCGGGGCACACGCTCTCGTCGATCACCGACAAGATCACTTCGATCGTGCTGCGGCGCGACACGCCGCTCGCCTGGGCGGCGAGCCTCGCGTTCGCGTCGACCGGCCTGTTCTTCCTCGCGATCTCGGTCGCTTGGCTCTTGGCCAAGGGTACCGGCGTCTGGGGCATCAACAACGAGGTCGGCTGGGGCTTCGCGATCATCAACTTCGTGTGGTGGATCGGTATCGGTCACGCCGGCACCCTGATCTCCGCGATCTTGCTGCTCTTGAACCAGCAGTGGCGGACGTCGATCAACCGAGCGGCCGAGGCGATGACTCTGTTCGCCGTCGCGTGCGCGGGCATGTTCCCGCTGTTGCACGTCGGCCGTCCGTGGCTCGCGTTCTGGCTCTTCCCGATCCCGAACACCATGGGCGTCTGGCCGCAGTTCCGCAGCCCGCTGCTCTGGGACGTGTTCGCGGTCTCGACCTACGCGACCGTCTCCGCGCTGTTCTGGTTCACCGGGTTGATCCCCGACCTCGCGACCCTGCGCGACCAAGCGAAGCACATCTGGGCGAAGCGCGCGTTCGGCATGCTCGCGCTCGGTTGGCGCGGCGCCGCGCAGCACTGGGAGCGCTACGAGGTCGCGTACCTGATCCTCGCGGGTCTCTCGACGCCGCTGGTCGTCTCGGTGCACACCGTGGTGTCCTTCGACTTCGCGGTCAGCATCGTGCCGGGCTGGCACGCGACGATCTTGCCGCCGTACTTCGTCGCGGGCGCGATCTACTCGGGCTTCGCGATGGTGTTGACGCTGATGATCCCGCTGCGCTCGGTGTACGGGCTCAAGGACTTCATCACCGATCGCCACCTCAACAACATGGCGAAGGTCATGTTGGCGACCGGCCTGATCGTCGCCTACGGGTACGTGATGGAGGCGTTCTACGCCTGGTACAGCGGCGCGCCGTACGAGCTCGCGATGATCAACAATCGCATGTTCGGCGACGCGTGGAAGTCGTACTGGGCGCTGATCCTCTTCAACGTCCTGATCCCTCAGCTCCTGTGGTTCCGCAATGTGCGCTTGAGCCCGGTGATGCTGTTCGTGATCTCGATCGTGGTGAACATCGGCATGTGGCTCGAGCGCTACGTGATCGTCGTCACCAGCCTCGAACGAGACTTCATGCCGTCGGCGTGGGCCGACTACTACCCGACGAAGTGGGACGTGATGCTCTACGTCGGCACCGTCGGCTTCTTCTTCTTCGCGTTCTTCCTCTTCATCCGCTTCCTGCCGGTCATCGCGGTCTTCGAGATGCGCACCTTGGTGCCCGCGCGTGACCCGAGTGCGAAGAAGGGTGTCGGCGCGACGTCGAGCTCCACCAAGGAAGGAGCGCACCCGTGATGCACCACGAGACTCCGACGCTCTACGGCGTGCTCGCCGAATTCGGCTCCGCCGACGAACTGGTCGAGGCCTGCAAGCGCGTCAAGGCGGCGGGCTACGAGAAGGTCGAGGCCTACTCGCCGCTGCCGTTGCCGGAGGTCGGTCACGCGCTCGGTCACACCACCAAGCTCTCCTCGCTGATCTTCTGCGGCGGCATGACCGGCGCGCTCACCGGCTTCGGGATGCAGACGTGGATCTCGGTGATCGACTACCCGGTGAACATCGGCGGGCGGCCGTTCTTCTCCTGGCCGTCGTTCATCGTCATCACGTTCGAGATGACCGTGCTCTTCTCCGCGCTGACCGCGGTGATCGGCATGATCGCGCTGAACGGGCTGCCTCAGCCGTACCACCCGCTGTTCAACTCGGCGGCGTTCGAGCGTGCCAGCCGCAATCGTTTCTTCCTCTGCATCGAAGCCGCGGATCCGCGCTTCGACCTCGCGGAAGCCAAGAAGGTCCTGGCGAGCACCCAGCCCCTGCTCGTCGAGGAGGTTCCTCACTGATGCGCGCTCCGATCCACTGCACGGCGGCCCTTCTGGCGCTCGCCGCAGCGTTCCTCTCCGCCGGTTGCCGCCAGGACATGCACGACCAGCCCAAGCTGCGCGGCATGCGCGGCTCGGCGTTCTTCGCCGACGGTCGCGGCATGCGTCCGACGGTGCCCGGCACCGTCGCGCGCGGCCAGCTCAACGACGACGAGCTCCTGCACACCGGCAAGCTCGACGGCAAGCCGTCCGAGGTCTTCCCGTTCGAGATCACGCGCGCCGACCTCGAGCGCGGTCGCGAGCGCTTCGAGATCTACTGCACGCCGTGCCACGACCGCACCGGGTCGGGCAACGGCATGATCGTGCAGCGCGGCATGAAGCGGCCGCCCTCGTACCACATCCAGCGCTTGCGCGAGCAGCCGCCGGGTTACTTCTTCGACGTGATGACCAACGGCTTCGGAGCGATGTTCGACTACTCCGACCGCATCAAGCCCGAGGATCGCTGGCGCATCGCCGCGTACATCCGGGTGCTCCAACTCTCGCAGAACGGCACGCTCGCCGACGTTCCGCCGGACGAGCGGACCAAGCTCGAGCAGCAGAAGACCGAAGGGCAAGCCCAATGATGGCCCTCAACAACGATTCGTTGCGCGCACGCATCGACGGCGTGCAGAAGCTCGCGCTCGGCGTCGGCGTGGTCGGCGCGATCGGCGCGGGCGTCGGTTGGTCGATGGATCCGACCGAGTTCTTCCGTTCCTACCTGCTCGCCTTCCTCTTCTGGATGGCGTTTCCGCTCGGCTGCCTCGGGCTGACGCTCGTGCACACGTTGACCGGCGGCAAGTGGGGCATCTCCGCGCGCCGAGTCCTCCACGCGGGCATGCGCACCTTGCCGCTGACGGCTCTCTTCTTCATCGTCGTCGGCATCGGGCTGCACCAGCTCTACGAGTGGTCGCACCTCGACGTGGTCGCCGCGGATCCGATCCTGACGCACAAGTCGCTGTACCTGAACGCGAAGGGCTTCTACATCCGCGCGGCGGTCTACTTCGCGTTCTGGATCGGCTACGCGTACATGCTCAGCGCGCGTCACGATCACTACGAGCGCACGCTCGACGAGAACTACGCGCGGACCACCCGCAATCTCGCCGGTGTCGGCACGTTGCTGTTCGTGATGACGGTCACGTTCGCGGCGACCGACTGGGCGATGTCGCTCGAGCCGCACTGGTTCTCGACGATCTACGGCGTGCTGTTCGTCGTCGGCCAGGGCCTCTCGACGATGGCTTTCCTGATCGTGATGAACACGTGGCTCGCGAAGAGCGAGCCGTACAGCGCGATCATGCAGAGCAAGCGCTATCACGACCTCGGCAAGCTGATGTTCGCGTTCACGCTGCTCTGGGGCTACGTGATGCTGGCGCAGTTCCTGATCATCTGGTCGGCGAACCTGCCCGAGGAGACGCCGTGGTACCTGCACCGCGGCTACAACAGCTGGCGCGGGATCCTGGTGTTCCTGCTGACGTGCCACTTCGCGCTGCCGTTCCTGATCCTGCTGTCGCGCAAGGTGAAGCAGAACCCGGCGCTGGTCTCGAAGATCGCGCTGTTCATCCTGCTGATGCGCTTCGTCGACATGACCTGGTTGATCGTGCCGGCCTTCCACACCGAAGGCTTCCACTTCCACTGGCTGTACCTCGCGACGCCCGCCGCGATGGGCGGGCTCTGGGTCGCCTACTTCATGCATCAGCTGAAGGGTCGACTCGCGAGCGCGCCGGCGGACACCTACTTGGAGCGCTCGCTCGAGCTCGCGCCCTCGCACGGACACTGAGCCATGCCGCACCATCAATCCTCTCACGCGACGGGACCCGAGGACACGTTCTCGGGACACGCGCACGCTTCGGATCAAGCCGCAGCGGTCGCAGCCGGCTACGAGAAAGAAGATCCGAAGGTCAAGCCGATCCTGATCTTCACCATCCTGCTGGTGCTCGGGAACGTCGCGGTCTTCTACGCGATGATCTGGACCAACAACAAGTTCACCGCCGCCGAGGCGAGCAAGGACGTCGTCGCGCACCCGCTCGCCGTCGTCGCCGAGCCGCCCGCGCCGCGTCTGCAAGCGGTGCCGAGCGCCGAGTGGAAGGCGTTCAAGACCGAGCAGCAGACCGCGATCGGCGTCTACCGCTGGCTCGATCGCACCAATGGCGTCGTCCAGATCCCGGTCGACCGGGCGTTGGAAATCGTGTCCGAGCGCGGCCTCCCGCACCGCAAGTGAGCCGCACGCGCACCGCACGATGAGTCTCACGCGCTTCCTCTCGACGCTCTGCCTGGCGTCGCTCGCGTTCGCGAGCGTCGCTTCCGCGCAGCGTTTCGATCCCGTGCAGCGCTTCAGCCCGGCGCAGGACGTCGGCATCGATCAGCGCCTCGGCGACAAGCTCCCGCTCGAGCTGACGTTCCGCGACGAGACCGGCACTCCGCGCAAGCTGGCGGAGTTCTTCGGCAAGCCGGTGTTGCTCTCGTTCGTGTACTTCGAGTGCCCGATGCTCTGCACCGAGGTGCTCAACGAGGAAGTGCGCTTGCTCAAGGCGCTCTCGCTCGAGCCCGGCAAGGACTTCGAGATCGTCACGATCTCGATCGATCCGAAGGACACGCCGGAGCTCGCCGCGAAGAAGAAGCAGAACTACGTCGGCGATCTCGGTCGGCCCGAGGTCGCTCCGGCGTGGCACTTCCTGGTCGGCGACGAGGCTGCGATCCGCGAGCTCACTGCCGCGGCGGGCTTCCGCT
>JADLBP010000159.1 GCA_020847695.1 Planctomycetota bacterium | reverse complement strand
GCTCGGTGACCCGGCGGCGTCGGCGCGCGCGCTGGAGCAGGCGCTCGCATCGCCGCGCGCCGCCGACGCGCCGTCGTTCGCGCTCGAGGCGTGGCTGAGGGTGATCGGGTTCTACCGCGAGCGCGGCGAGCTCGAGACCGCGCGGGCCCGACTCGCGGAGGCCCAACGCCGCTTCCCGCAGGCCCCGGAGCTCGCGGGACTCGCCGCGGCGTTGCGCTGACGCGCCAACGGCCGCTTCCTCGCAGCGCTGGGGCCCCGGCCTGCGGCGCCGGCTCGACTGCAGCGCCGGCGCACGTGCGGCGTCGCGTCGAATGAGTGCGCGGAGTCCGTCGCGCGCGTCGCAACGCGCGCGGGGCTCCCCCGCCGCGGAGGAAGAGCTCGCCATCCCGAAGAGCTCGCCAAGCCGCGTCGATCGCAGTTCGCGCGGCGGCCGGGCGACCACGGACGCCGCGATCGAGCTCGTCGCGTGCGCGATCGGGTGACGCCGCGCAGTGCCGCCGGGTCCAGCGCATCGACCGGTCGCTTCGGTGGATGCGCGGCTCGGTCCGGCGCGCGAAGGAGCCGCTGCCAAGCAGACCGGGGGCGCCGCTCTTGCGAGCGACGCCCCCGGGTTCTTGGTGACTGACTTGGCGTCAGCCGACCAGCATCACATCACGGGCAGATGATGAAGCTGATGGCCGAGGTCAGGTTCGTCGTGCTCGGGCTGGCCGGGTCGCGCGACCAGCACTGCGTGCCGACCAGGGCGCCGGCGACGAGCGCCGCGTCCGAGCCGCTGCAGATACGAGCGTTGAAGTTCGTCGAGATCGTGCCGTTGCAGGCCGTGCCCGCGCCGCCCGAGTTCTGAACCGAGAGGCGCTTGATCGCCGGCTTGATGCAGAGGTGGCCGCCTTGGAAGGCCGCGCCGTTCAGGCCGTTGGTGCCGTAGAACCAGAGACCGTTCTTCGCACCGATCAGCGTGGACGCCGTCAGCGTGAAGGCCGGGCCGGCGCAGTTGGCGACGTTCGGCGTGCCCGTCGAGGACACGACCGGCGTGCAACCCTTGCTGTTCACCTTCGCGGTGCAGTACGGGGTGATCGTGCCGGTGCAGCCGCCGCACGTGCCGGCGCCGTCACCTTCAACACGGAACCACATGCCCGCGAACGGGTTCGTCGGGTAGCCACCGTACCAGTAGCAGCCCGTCGAGAGCGCGCCACCGATGCCCACGCCGCACGTCGCCGGCGGAGTGCCACCCGCGGGGGTGTTGTCGGTGTTGATCCACTCGAGGTCTTGGTTGTCGAGACCGTGACCGCACGGCGCGCCCGAGATCGGGTCCGTGCCGCTCGGGATCGCGAACGTACCGCCACCGACCGGGCTGGCGCCCGGGTTACCGACGAGCAGCTGACCGGCGATGATGTTGCCGAGGCTGGCCGGGGTGTTGTTGGTGGAGAAGCGGTACATGACTTGGTCAGCCGAGGTGGCGCCAGAGGCCACGCAAGCGAAGCCGGTACCGGCCGTGAAGCCGATGATCCAGCAAGCTTGCGAGCCAACCGCGGTGCTGCCCGGGAGCGGGAGACCCGCGGCCGAGCTCGAGAAGCCGACGAGACCCGCGGTGAACGGGGGCGGAGCGCCCGCGCCACCGAACGTGCACGAGCCGCCGCCGCCCGCGCCCACTTGGGTGTCGTAGAATTCCCAGTCAACGTCGACCGTGCCGGTGACCGCCGTCGTGCAGTAGGCGATTTCCCAGAGGTTCGACGCGTGGTTCGGACCGACGTTGCCGTTCGGGATGCGACCTTCGTCGTAGAGGTCTTCGCACTCCACGTTGCCTTGGTAGTAGTTACCCCACTGGCAGGTGTTGTTGTAGATCGTCTGCACCACAGCGCTGTGGGCGGACTGCTGGGCAGCATGGAACTTGCCGGTCTTCATGTTGTAGACGCCGGCGTGCTTGACCGGAGACGTGATCGGTTGAACACGGCTCAGGTTCACTTGCTGCGCGGACGCGGCGGCACAAAGCAGAGCAACGGCCGACGCGACCAGAGAGGAACGAAGCATGAACTTTCTCCTGAAAAGTGGTTGTGAAGGGGAGAGAACCTTGAAGGAACTCTAGCGCGCTGGCGCGAAAAGCGTCAACCGGAATTCCCGACGCTGTAGGACTCCGCTGGGCGCTGGTAGGTTCCTTCTTTTTGTCCCGCCGCACCGACTTCCGGCAGCCCGACGTCCCGACCTGAGGGGTCGTCGCTACCGGGTTCCGCTCGGTTGGGCGGGACTTGATCAAAGCTACCCCAACCGCCCCACCTGGGAAGGGGGCGCGAGGCAAAAAAACCGAAGCAGCTCCCGGTGTTGCTCGAGTCGCCTCGAGGTCGCGTGGAGCCGCTTCGGAATACCGAGATTTGTCTGCGCTCAGCCGTCGCGCTTGCGCCCGCACTGGCCGCAGAAGCGGGCGTCCGCCGCCAGCGGCGCCGAGCAGCCGGCGCACGCACCCGAGGCCGCCGCGACCTTCGCCTTCAGCTCGGTGCCGCACGCCGCGCAGAACTTTCCGGCGCCGACGCTCTGGCCGCAGGCGCCGCAAACGATGCCGGTCGCCGCCGGCGCGAGCGTCTGGCCGCCGTGCGAGTCGCGCACGAGCATCTGCGCGAGGCCGAAGCCGACGCCGAGGCCCGCCCCGCCGAGCAGCGTGCCGCCGGCGTCCCCGCCGCCGCCGCCCTTGGCCATGCCTTCGCCGGCGCCCATCATCGCCTTGCCCGCGGCGAAGCGCTGGTAGTTCTCGACGCCGCCGACGGTGCGCAGGTACGCCGCGTCGGTGTAGAGCCGCTTCAGGTTCGCCGCGTCGTCTTCGTCGATCGCGACGACGAAGTTGCCGAGGCGGACGATGTCGAGCCCGTAGCTCGCGACATGCTGGTCGAGCGCGTCGAGCACCGCCTTCTCGACCTCCTCCGTGTACGCGCCGGACGTGACGTCGAGCAGCGGCCACTTGTTCTTCACGCAGAGCTCGGCGATGCGATCACGCAACACCTTGAGCACCTGCTCCTTCATCCACGCGCCGACGTGCATCGGGTCCGCGCGGCCCATGCCGACCAGGCCGACGATCAGCTGCTCGGGCTCGAGCACTTTGAACGAGAACTCGCCGTGCACCATCGTCTCGACGGGCACGCCGCTCTTCGGATCCTCGACGTGACCGATCCGTCCACCGAACTTGACGCCGGTGAACTCACGCGTCGAGACGAAGAAGACCTCGGTGATGAACACGTTGCCGCCGGTGAAGCTGTCGACCAGGTTCGACAGGAACGGCAGGTTCATCGAGTCGAGCGTGTGCCGCCCCGGCCCGAGCGTGCCGACCACCTTGCCGTCCCGGAAGAACACGGCCTTCTCGTCGGACTCGACGGTCAGCTGCGACTTCATCGGGATCGTCGGGTCGGGGTGCTTCCACACGACCTGCGACTTCGCGTCGTCCGGCCGAGCGATCATCATCTCGCCGACGCCGCGCTTCAGCCAATCCATCACTCCCATGTGTGTCTCCTGTGAGCCCTTCGCGGGCTGGTGTAGCGCCCCGCTACGCGCACGTTAGGCGATCCTTCAACGCGCGCCAAGATCGTGCGGTGATCTCAGCGCGACGGAGGCAGACGGAACGGCGTCTTCGCGCGGAAGAGCGCCGCCCGACGGTCGAGCTCCGCCGCGAAGTCGGCGGCGCCGGCCGCGCGCGCACGCTCCGCTCCCGTCGCGGCGGCTTGCGCGGCCTCGTCGAAGTGTCCGCCTTCGGCGAGCGCGAGCGACCACACTTCGAGCACCTCGGGGGCGTCCGGCGCGACGGCTCGCAGCGCCTGCGCGATCTGGAGCGCGGTCGCGCCGTCGCGCTCGGGTTCGTTCGGCGAGCTCGCGAGCAGCTTCGCCAGCGAGACCGCGGCGGCGGCGTCGGACGAGTTCGCCATCAACGCGCCGCGTAGACGCTCGATCGCCGCGCCGTAGCGCGTCTGCTGGATCAAGAGCTCGATCAACTTGCCGCGCGCGGCGAAGCGCGCCTGCGACGGCTGCCCACCCGGACCGGGCAAGTGCGCCGCGTCGGCGAGCGGCGTCCACGCGGCGACCGCCTCGTCCGCGCGGCCGAGCGCTTCGAGCGCGAGCCCGCGCAGGTAGACCAGGTCTTCGCTGCCGGGCGAGAGCGCGAGTCCGCGCTCGTAATGCAGGAGCCCCTTCGCCGGGTCGCCGAGCGCGACGTAGCAACTGCCGAGCGCCAGCTCCGACTCGACGTCGCTCGGCTCGCGGGCGAGCGCGCGCTCGAAGAGCTCCGCCGCCTTCGCGTAGTCGCCCGAGTCGACCGAGATGCGCGCGAGGATCCGCGCGGCGTACGGATCGTCCGCATCCTCGGCGAGCGCCTGCTCGGCGAGCTGCTTCGCCTCCGCGAGCTTGCCCGCGCTGCGCAGCGTTTCGGCGCGCAGCGACAGCGCGCCCGAGTCGCCGAGCTCGCTCGCGCGTCGCAGGTGCTCCTCCGCGCGCGCGGTGTCGCCGCGGTTGACGTACGCGGCGCCGACCATGCGCTCGTAGTCGATCCGGTAGAGCTCGGTCGGATCGAAGTCGGTCTTCGCGTTGATCCACGTCGACGAGACGCCGAGCGCGAGCAGCGCGGCGAGCACGACGCGGCGCGCGTGGTCGCCGCCACGGACGATCTCGACCAGCGCGGCGGCGCCGAACACCGCGACCGCCGGCAACGCCGGCACGCGGTAGCGCGCCGAGTAGTGGTAGACGACCACCGCCGCGAACGGCAGCAGCAGGACGACGAGCCCGGGAAGCGACGCGACTCCGGCGCGCCGCACGCACCACGCGCCGCCGAATGCGAGCAACAGCACCCACGCCGGCTTCAGCCATGCGAAGCGCAAGCGCGATGCGAAGCCGCTCTCGATCTCCAGCGCGGGGACGTACGAGTCGGTGATGCTCGGGCCGGTGACGAACCAACGCACCTTCTTCCAGAGCAAGCTCCCCGCTGCGGCGGGCTCGCCGAACCAGAAGTCGAGACCGCGTCCGTAGAAGTAGCGGTCCGCTCCGTTCCAACCGAGGTTCGCGTCGCCGGTCTTCGCGCGCGCGAGCGCGAGCGCGTCGGTGTCCTGCCGATCGCGGAGCACGCTCACGCCTTCGAGCTCGTGGTACGTGCCGATCGCGCCGGGCTGGTTGCCGATCGCGAACGCGAGGCCGCCTTGGGTCGAGACGGGGATCAGCTCGCGAGCCGCAGCCCAGTTGTGCAAGGGCGCGGGAGCGATCGCGAGCGCGGTCGCGATCGCGACCAGCGCGACGCGCGACCACGCGAGTGCGCCGCTGCGCGCGCGCCACGCGAGCCAGAGCACCAGCAACGCCGCCGCGGGCAACATCACCGGATTCGCGAGCACCGAGAGCCCGAGGGCGACCCCAGCGCGCAACGCGCGGGCGACGCTCGGGCGCTCCGCGCAGCCGAGCCACTCCCACCACGTCCATGCGATCAGGAAAACCTGCAGGCTGGGCGGCGAGATCCGCTGCACGAAGAACGCGCCGTCCTCGAAGCACGAGAACAGCGCCGCTCCGACCAGACCGACCGCCGGCCCGGCGAGCCGCCGACCGATCGCCGCGACGAACGCCATCGAGGCGACGTGCAGCAAGAGCTGCACGACGTAGACCGCGAGCCAGCCGCCGCCGGCGAGCTGCAGCACCGCGAGCGCGTACGCATAGAGAGGCGGGACGTGGAACGGTTCGGTGCCGACCCACTGCCCGCCGGCGATCCGCTCGGCCCACGTCCAGTACGTCTTCGCGTCCGCTTGCAGGCTGTTGACCAGCGGATTCTCCGCCCACGCTTGCGCGAGGATCCACGCGTGCAGCCCGGCCGCGGCGACCAGCAACGCGATCAGGATCGGAACGAACGGCAGCGCGCTCGACGTCGACGGCGCCGGCGATCGCCGCGCGGAGACCTGCGGCGGCTCGTCCGCGCTTCGCTCGGGAGCCTGCGGCTCGCGCGTGCCCTGCGGCTCGCGCGTGTTCGGATCCGGAGCCTGCGACGCGGCGGAGTCCTCCGGCGCTTCCGGGGAGCTCACGTCCTCGGCGCCCCCGGACGCGACGGGCGGGAGGAGCCTCGATCGGCTCGCAAGTCGGCGTGGGATCGCTCGCTGGACATCGCCTGATCGAACCGGTCGGAGCGCGCAGTGTCAAGGCGCCGCGCTTGGCGCGAGCTGCCGAGCGAGCTACAAACGCGCGCCGCGTGAAGAACGACGCGCTGCCGTCGTAGCACGCCCGCCTTGAATCCGATCGCTCCCGAGCCCCAGCCCGACACTCCGCAAGCGGCGCCGTCGGCGAAGGTCGACTTCCGCTGCCCGGATTGCGGGGCGCCGATGACGTGGAATCCGGACGCGGACGCGCTCGCGTGCGAGTACTGCGGCAAGAGCATGCCGGTGCCTCGTCAAGAGGCGCAGATCGTCGAGCGCCCGCTGGAGCACGCCGGCGCCGCCGCGCGCGGGCTCGGCGTCGAAGTGCGCGCGGTCCGCTGCGGCACGTGCGGCGCGATCTTCGACTTCGCGAGCACGCTGACCAGCGCTTCGTGCGTCTTCTGCGGCTCGGGCAACGTGCTCGCGCAGGAAGCGAATCGCAACGCGCTGCGCCCGGAGTCGCTGATCCCGCTCGACGTCGGCCGCGAGGCCGCCGAAGCGAGCTTCAAGAAGTGGATCCGCGGCCTGTGGTTCCGTCCGGACGCGCTGAAGGAGCTCGCGCGCTTCGACGCGGTCGGCGTGTACGTCCCCTGCTGGACGTTCGACGCGAACGTGCACTCGGATTGGTCGGCGGACGCCGGGTACTACTACTACGAGACGCAGATGGTCCCGGTGATGCGCAACGGCCGGATGCGGATGGAGATGCGCCAAGTCCAGAAGGTCCGCTGGGTGCCGGCGTGGGGCCAACGCGACGACGCGTACGACGATTTGCTGGTGCACGCGTCGAAGGGACTGCCCGAAGCGCTCGCGAAGAAGCTCGGCGCGTTCGACACCAAAGCGCTGGTCCCCTACCGGCCCGAGTACCTCGCCGGCTGGCGCGCGGAGGAGTATCAGCTCGACCTCGCGGACGCGTGGACGTTGGCGAAGGAGCGCATCGTCGCGACGCAGCAATCGCGCTGCAGCGGCGACGTGCCCGGCGACACGCAGCGTTCGCTGCGCGTGCAGAACGACGTGCGCGACGTGCGCTGGAAGCACATCCTGCTGCCGATCTGGAGCCTGTCGTACCAGCACGCGTCGAAGCGCTACACGGTGCTGATCCACGGCCAGAACGGCCGCGTCGAGGGCGAGGCGCCGTTGTCGTGGCTCAAGATCCTGCTGCTCGTCTTCGCGATCCTCGCGGGCGTGCTCGCGATCGCTGCGATCGCCGGCCTGTTCGCGGCGGTCGCGTAGCCGTTGCCTCAGCCGGCGCGCGCGAACGCGACGCGCTGCAGCAACCTGCGCTCGTGCTCGTAGAGAGCGGCGCGATCGACGTCGCCGCGGCTCAGGAAGACGTCGAGCAACTCGTCCGCCGGCGAGCGGCCGCGCAACGCGCAGCGCTCGGCGAAATGCACGAACGCGACGCGCAGCGCGGGTCCGTACCAAGTCGGTGACGCGCGCAGCACCGCGTCGGCGGCGAGCGCGATCAACGCGCGGCCGTCGGCGGCGAACAGCGGCTCGCCGAGCCCGTCGCCCTCCGCGAGCTCGTAGCGGCGCTGGAGCTCCTTCGCGCGCAGCCCGAACCGCTCGATCACCCGCGGCAGGCTCGCGCCGTCGTCGAGCAACGCGACCGCGAACGCGAGCGGCGCGAGAGCGAAAACCCGCGGCTGCGCGTCGAAGCACGCGAGCTCCAACCCGCCGGTCGGGCGGATCTGCGGCTCGAGCGTCGCGAGGTGCCGGCGCCAGTCCGCGTGCTCCGGGAACCGTCCGCCGTGGCCGTGCTCGAGCCACCGCCCGAACGACAGCACGCCTTCGAGCGTCGACACGCGCGCCTCGAGCGCGAACGTCAGGTACTGCGCGACGCGGTCGCCGTCCGGCGCGTCGGCGAAGGTCGGCGGCGGCGAGCAGAGGTCCGGCGCCGCGAGGCGCCACGCGCGCGCGGCGAAGCTCTTGGTGCCCGGATGCGCCGACGCCACCACCGGCGAGTGCGCGAAGAGCGAGTTCGCGAACGGCGCCGCGAGCTGCGCGGCCTTCCAGCGCAACGGCGCTTGCACGGCGTTGCCCCAGCCGAGCACGACGCCCGCACGCGCGGTCAGTCGGAGCGCGGCGAGCCCGAAGGCCGACGAAGCCGCGAAGCGCCTCTCGCGTTCCAGGTCCTCGGCGCACTCCGGAGCTTCGCAGTCGTCGACCGAACGCCACGGATCCGCGCCGATCGCGAGCAGATCGAGATGCCGCGCCGCAAGCGCGCCGCGCAGGCGGATCCACGCGTGCTCGAACGCGTCGTGGCACTCGGCCGGCGTGCGGCACAGCGGCGTCGCGAGCCACAGCTTGTGCCCGTGGCCGACGCCTAGCGACACGCCGCTCGCCGCGCAGCGCGGCCGCGCCGCGTGCGCGAGGTCCGCGCCGATCCGCGCCGCCGCGTCGGCGCAGGCTTCGACGAGCTCGGCGCGAGAGAGCGCCGCGGGCCGCAGCCCGTCGCGGTCCCAGCGCACGACGAAGAGCTCGCTCCAGACGCCGTAGGTCTGCGTCGCGCCCGGACGCGACAGGAAGTCGTCCTCCAGGAGATCCTGGCGCAGGCGCGTGACGTCGAGCGAGCGATACGGGGAAGGCATCGACTAGTCGAGACGGAGACCGGTCCCTTGGTCGAACCAATGCAGGCTCGAACGTGAGATCGAAATCCGTTTGCGCTCCCCGACTCGGACGCGCGCGTCACCGTCGAGGCTCGCGCGCAGCTCGTGCTCGCCGAGTCGGAACGACACCAACGTCTGCGTGCCGAGCGCCTCGACGAACGTCACTTCGAGCTCCAGCGAGACGTCGCGGGCCCGTGCGGCGTCGAGCGCGACTTCGTGCGGCCGCACGCCGAGCACGAGCTCGCGCGTCGCGTCCGTCGGCGCGGCGAGCGAGAGCTCCCCCACCTCGAACCGCCCGCCGCGCGCGACGCCGGGCAACAGGTTCATCGCCGGCGAGCCGATGAATCCCGCGACGAAGCGCGTCGCGGGACGCGCGAAGACATCCAGAGGCGCGCCGATCTGCTCGAAGCGGCCGCGGTCGAGCACCGCGATCCTGCCGCCGAGCGTCAGCGCCTCCGATTGATCGTGCGTGACGTAGAGGCTGGTGACGCGCGTCCGCTGGTGCAGCCGCGCGATCTCCGCGCGCATCTCGTGGCGCAGCTTCGCGTCCAGGTTCGAGAGCGGCTCGTCGAACAGGAAGAGCTTCGGATCGCGAATCAACGCCCGGCCGAGCGCGACGCGCTGCATCTGGCCGCCGGAGAGCGCGCCGGGTTTGCGTTCGAGCAAGTCGGCGAGCCCGAGGCTCTCCGCGGTCTCGCGCACGCGCCGCTCGAGCTCCGCGCGCGGCACGCGGCGCAGCTCCAACGGGAACGCGAGGTTCTGCGCGACCGTCTTGTGCGGGTAGAGCGCGTAGTTCTGGAACACCATCGCGAGGTCGCGTTCCGCGGGCTCCAGCGCGTCGACGCGCCGATCGCCGATGCGGACCTCGCCGCTCGCGGGGCGCACCAGGCCGGCGACGACTCGTAGCAGCGTCGACTTGCCGCAGCCCGACGGTCCGACCAGCACGACGAACTCGCCGTCGGCGACCGAGAGCGAGACGTCGCGGAGCACCGCGTGCTCGCCGAAGCTCACCGTGACGTTGCAAAGCTCGAGCGCGGCCATCGGTCACGCCCCTCCGCTTCGTGCGACTCGATCGCGTGTGGCTCGTGTGGCTCGCATGTCAGTGCTTGGACGCCGCGACGCGGACGCCGCGCAAGAAGACCTTCTGCGCGACGAAGTAGACGAGCACGCACGGCGCGAGCACGACCGCCGACGCCGCGAGCATGAACTCGACCGCGACGTTGAACGAGCGCTGGAAGCCCGCCAGCGCGAGCGTCAGCGTCCGGTTCTCGTCGGAGAAGAGGTAGATCAGCGGCGTCCAGAAGTCGTTCCACGCGCCGAGGAACGTGAAGATCGCGACCGTCGCGAGCATCGGCCGCGCGAGCGGCAACGCGATGCTCCAGTAGATCCGCAGGTGTCCGGCGCCGTCGAGGCGCGCGGCTTCGTCGAGCTCGATCGGCAGCGAGAGGAAGTACTGGCGGAACAGGAACACGAAGAACGGCGCGCCGCCGAGCACCGTCGGCAGGATCAACGGCCCGAACGTGTCGACCAGACCCGCTTCGCGGAACAGCAGGAAGCGCGGGATCGCGGTCACCTGCTCGGGCAGCATCATCGTCGCGAGCACGCAGGCGAACAGCGCGTCGCGACCGCGGAACGGGATCCGCGCGAACGCATAGCCGGCCAGCGAGCACGTGAGGCACTGCCCGACGATCGACGCGACGGTGACGAACAGCGTGTTCGCGAACAACCGCCCGAAGCCGCCCATCTTCTCCAGCGCGAGCCGGTAGTTCTCCGGGTGCGGCTCGACGAGCCCGGCGGAGAGGTCAGCGAGCCCGCGCCCCTCCGGCGCGAGCGACACGACCAGCAGGAACGCGAACGGCAACGCGAAGAGCACCGCGGCGATCGCGAGCGCGATCCGGTTGAAGAGACGCGCGCTCATCCGCGACTCCGTGCGGCGTAGTGGACCCAGTTCTTCGACGTCGCGACGAGCACGGCGCAGAGCGCGCCGAGGATCGCGAACAGCACCCACGCCAGCGTCGACGCGTACCCCATGTCGAGGTGGCGGAACCCGGTCTCGTAGAGATAGAGCACCAGGAAGCGCGACGCGTCGCCGGGCCCGCCGTTGGTCAGCACGTACGCCTGCGCGAAGATCTGGAACGCGCCGACCAACCCGAGCGCCAGGTTGAAGAGCAGCACCGGCCCGAGTTGCGGCAGCACGACGTGCCGGAAGCGCGCCCACGGCCCGGCGCCGTCGACCCGCGCGGCTTCCTCGAGCGTCGGGTCGAGCGCCTGCAGCGCGGCGAGGAAGACCAGCATCTGCGCGCCGACGCCCCACAGGCTCATCAGCACGTACGACGGGATCACCCACGCGCCGCTGCGGGTCCACGCGGGCCCTTCGACGCCGATCAGCGCGAGCAGTTGGTTCGCGAGCCCGCGATCGGGATCGAGCAGGAACCGCCACGTCGCCGCGACGATCACCGGCGACAGGATCGCGGGCAGGTAGACCAGCGTGCGCACGAACACCGCGAAGGTGCTCTCCGCGCGCAAGAGCCACGCGAGCCACAGCGCGAGCCCGAGCCCGAGCGGCACGCTCGCGAACGCGTACGTCGTCGTCGCGACGAGCGACGCGTGGAACGTGTCGTCGGTCGCGAGCCTCGCCCAGTTCTCGCCGCCCGACCAGCGCACGGCGTCGAAGCTCTGCAGCGGCGACCAAGCGCAGAACGAGAGCGCGAGCGACACCGCCGCCGGCCCGAGGAAGAACAGGAGGAAGCCGACCGCCCAAGGCGCGAGCAGCGCGAGCGCGCTGCGTTCGTCGCGCGCGTACACGCGCGCCGGCGCGCGAGCTCGGTGCGCGAGCCACGCCGCCGCCGAGGCGATCAACGCGAGCGCGAACACCGCCTCCATCGCGAAGCTCGGCAGCATCGGTTTCGCCGCGCGCCGCTCCTCCGACGCCAGGAACGCGTCGGTCTTCGCCGCCATGCGCTCGGCGGCGCGGTCGACGTCGTAGCGCTCGAGCAACAGCGCGCCCTGGAGCTCCGCTTGGCAGAGCGACTCGATCTTGCGCCAGTTGGCGAGCGACGGCATGAACCGCGCCTCGCCGAGCACGTCGAGGAATACCTGCTCGCTCTCCGGCGCGCGCGTCGGGTTCAGGAAGCTCGTCGACAACGCCGCCGCCTTCCACCCGGGCACGCCGTTGCCGATCTCCGCGAGCGTGTACTGGTACTCCGGCCCGGCGAGCTTCGCGACGAACTCGGCGGCGAGCGCGGGATCGCGCGACGTCCGCGGCACGACGTACCCGGTCATCGCGATCGCGGTCGCCGCGTGCAGCTTGCGCGGCAACGGCGCGACGTCCCAGCGGAAGTCGGTGATGTACTTGAAGCGATACGTCTCCCAGTAGCCGACCGGTCCGTAGAACGCGCAACGGCCGGCTTGGAAGAGCCCCTGGCTGTACTGGTTCTCGAACGTCGCGTCGAACGAAGCGAGCTTCTCCTCGTGCAGCAGCCTGCGCAGGAACCGGAACGCCTCGCGCGCCTCGGGCTCGGCGAGCCGCGATCGCGTCAGCGTCTCGTCGAGCACGTCGCCGCCGTTCTGCCAGATCCACGGCACGACCGCCTGGAGCCATTGCGTCAGCGAGATGCCCCACTGATCGATCGCGCCGTCGCCATCGGTGTCGCGCGTCGTCTTGCGACACGCGTCGAGCAGGTCGTCCCACGTCCACCCCGCCTGCGGCGGCGCGAGTCCCGCGCGCTCGAGCAGATCCCGGTTGTAGTACATCACGTACGGCGTGAACGTCGACGGCAACCCGTAGAGGTGCCCGTCGGCCGCGCGGAAGCCGTCGAGCACGTCGAGGTAGTTCGCCTCGTCGAAGCCAGGCAGCGCGCGCAGGTGGGCGTCGATGTCGACGAGCGCGCCCTCGCGCTGGAACGCGCCGAACTCGGTGACGTCGATCCGCGTGACGTCGAGCTGCAGGTCGCCGGTCAACATGAACCGCGACTTGTCCTGCTGTCCGACCGCGCCGCCCTGGTCGATCACGCGCACTTCGAGGCCCGGGTGCGCGAGCTCGAAGTCGCGAGCGATCGTCTGCAGGACGTCCCAGGACTCGAAGCTCTTCTCGTCGACCATCACGACGAGCGTCCGACCCTCGTACGGCGCGCCGGTGCCGAGCGCCGCGAGTGCTGCGAGGGTCCACATCGCGTGACGTTCTACATCCGTGGCCGCCGTACGCCAACGTGCTCTTGTACGCGCGCGACCCGCGGCGTAGCGTCGCGCCGATGTCCGGTACCGAGCTCCCGCACCTCGCGCGCGCGATCGACGCGTCGACGCGTGCGAGCTTCGTCGAGGTCGTCGGGCGTCGGATCGCGCTGCTCGGACGCGAGGACGGCGTCTTCGAGTGCTGGATCTGGCCGCTGAAGATCGCGCACGACCTGCGCGTCGTATTGCGGCGCGCCGACGGGTCGCGCGTCGACCTCGCCGAGCACGCACGGCGCGTCCGGATCGATCCGTTCGAGCTCGAGCTCGCCCACGCGGGCGACGGCTGGCGCGTCGGCCTCCGGATCTTCGCCGCGCTCGACGAGCGCGCGTTGGTCTGGTGGTTCGACGTCGAGACCGCCGAGCGCGTGGTGCTCGAAGTCCACCTGACGCCCGACTTCCGGCCGCAGTGGCCCGCGGGGCTCGGCGGGCAGACCGCGCAGCGCGACGACGCGAGCGGCGGCTTCGTGCTCTCGGAGGAGCTCGGTCGCTTCGCGGCGCTCTTCGGCAGCCCGGAGGCCGATCCGGTCGCCGTCGACGCCGATCACGGCCTGCCGCGGAGGCCGGTGGCGATCGAGCTGCCGGTCTCGCCGGCGCGCGCGAAGTCCGGGCCGATCCCGTTCTTCGTCGTCGGCGCCGAGCGCGAACCGGAGCCGCTGTCGGCGGCCGCGAGGCTCGGCGAGCAAGGCGCCGCGACCGGCGCGTCGCGCTCGCACGCGGTGGTCGCCAAGGCGCGCGAGCTCTACAAGCGCGCGCTGCTCGCGTGGCCCGATTGGCACGCGGAGCAGACCGCGCACTGGAGCCGCTTCCTCGCGCGGACGACGAGCCTCGCGAGCGACTCGCCGGAGCACGACGCCGCGTTCCTCTGGGCGAAGATCGCGATCGAGCGCGCGTGGGTCGAGGTCGACGGCCTCGGACGCGGGCTGGTCGCGGGGCTCGCGCCGAGCCGCGGCGGCGAGCGTCCGGGCTTCGGTTGGTTCTTCGACGGCGACGCGTTGGTGTCCGCGCGCGCGCTGACCTCGTGCGGCGATTTCGAGTTCGCGCGGCGCGTCTTCGACTTCGCGCTGCTGCATCAGCGCGCCGACGGCAAATTGATGCACGAGCTGGCGCTTTCCGCGCGCCTCTGCGACTGGCTCGGCGACTACCCGTACGCCTACTACAAGGGCGTCAACACGCCGGACTTCCTCGGCGCGCTCGGCGCGTACGTCTCCGCGTCCGGCGACCGCGAGTTCGTGCGCGCGCGTGCCGCGGCGGTGCTGCGCGCGTTCGAGCACGCGCGCGGCTGCGTCGACGAGCGCGGACGCTACTCGGTGCGCAAGGCCGGGCTCTGCGCGGTCGAAGCGGGCACGCTGGTCGGGTTGCTCCAGAGCGAGATCTTCGCGCACGGGCTCTGGCTGGAAGCCTTGCTCGCGCTGCGCGACGTGCTGGTGCCGGCGCTCGAGCCCGCGGAGGGCGCGCGCGTCGCGCCGACGGTCGAGCGCGAGCTCGCGCGGGCTCTCTCGGCCCTCGACGACTTCGTCGACCCGCGCACGCGCGCGTGGCGCTTCGCGTGCCTGGTCGACGGCTCGCCGTTCGCGGTCGCGACCGGTTATCACGGCCAGATCCTGCAGCTCGAGCTCGCCGAGCGACGCACCGAGGACCGCGCGACCGCCGCCGCGCTCAACGCGCCGAACTTGGCCTCGGATTGGGGCCTGCGGATGTTCCCGACCGACTCGGGCGTGTACGACCCCGCGCACTACAACACCGGCAGCGTCTTCCCCTACCTGCAGGACTTCGCGATCCGCGGACTGTTCGCGTGCGGCGACGAAGGCGCGGCGCACCAGCTCTTGCGCGCGCAGCTCGCGCTCGACGGTTTCTCGGGGCTCGGCTTCGTCCCCGAGCACCTGGTCGGCGACCGCGCGCTCGCGCCGGAGCGCGGCGTGCCGCACCAGATCTTCTCGTCGAGCACGATCCTCGAGGCGACGCTCGCGGGCGAGCTCGGGCTCGCGTTCGAGCGCGACGGCGCGCTGCGCCTCGCGCCGACTCCGACGCCGGACCGAGCGCGGTTCGCGCTCGCGAACGTGCGCGTCGGCGCGAGCGTGCTCGACCTCGAGATCGTGCGGCTCGCGCGCGCCGGCCGCACGGTGTTCATCGTCGACGCGCGCCTGGTCGCGGGTCCGCCGGTCGACGTCGTGCTCGCGCCGCGCTGGCCGCACGGCTCGCTCGACGCGACGTCCGCCGTCCGCGCACGGGTCGGCGAGGGCGAGACGGTGCCTGGAAGCGCGACGCGCCTCGAAACGAGCGCGCGGCTCGGCCCGGCGCTGTTCGTGTCCGCGCGAGCGCTGGTGCGCGGCGCGGCGAGCTCGCGACCGCGCGTCGCGCGGCTCGCGCGCGACGCGCGCTCCGCGACGTGGACCGTGTGGGGCCTCGCGGGCACGCGCGAACGCCTGTCGCTCGCCTGCGACCGCGCGGTCGCGTGGCGCGGCGCGACGCCTCGCGGCGAGGACGAGCTCGAGGTCGAGTTCGGCGCAGGCGAAGGCTTCGTCGCTCGCGAAGTGCGCGCCGACTTCTTGGACTGAACGCCTGGAGACACGCGATGGACCCGTTCGATCGAGAGAAGGCGCGGCCGCACGGCGGACTCGGCGTCGGAGCGTTGGAGTCCCTGCCGCTGGTCGCCGGACTCGGCATCCAACGCGTCGAGATCGACCGAGCGACGCTCGGTCGCGCGCACGTCGAGCGCGTCCGGCCGACGCTGGTCGGCGTCGGCGCTCCGGCCGCGGCGATCGCGCAGGTCCAGGCCCCGGAGGAGCTCGCGAGCGCCGAGCGCGTCTCGCAGCGCGTCGATTTCGAGTTCGACGGCGCGACACTGCGTGTCCAGGTGCGCTTCGAGCCCGGCACGACGTTCTACGGCGGCGGGCTCGCCGCCGGACCGCTCGCCAGGAACGGGCGCGCGCAGGTCTTCTGGAACACCGACGCGTGGCGCTACGGCGAGGAGTCGCCGGCGCTCTATTCGTCGCATCCGGTGGTGTTCGCGCTCGCGCCCGACGGCCACGTGCGGATCGCGATCGCCGATTCGATCCGCAGGGGCTCGCTCGCGTGCGGCAGCGACGGGATCGAGTTCGCGTTCGAGCGCGAGGCGTTCGATCTCTGGCTCGTCTCCGCCGCGACGCCGGCGGACGCGTGTGAAGCGCTCGGCGCGTTGCTCGGCCGGACGCCCATGCCGCCGCTGTGGGCGCTCGGCTACCACCAGAGTCGCTGGTCGTACGCGTCGCAAGCCGAGGTGCTCGCGCTCGCAGCGGAGTTCCGCGCCCGCAAGGTGCCGTGCGACGCGCTGTGGCTCGACATCGACCACATGGATCGGCTGCGGGCGTTCACGTGGGACGCCGCGGCGTTCCCCGATCCGGCGGCGCTGCTCGCGGCGTTGCACGAGCAGCGCTTCCGCGCGGTCGCGATCGTCGATCCTGGGCTCGCGACCGACACGCAGTACGCGCCGACCGCGAGCGCGCTCGAGAAGCACCACCTGGTGCTCTCCGCCGATCGCAAGACGCCTGCGACCGGCCGCGTCTGGCCGGGGCTCTGTCACTTCCCCGACTTCACGCGCGAGCCGACGCGGCGCTGGTGGGGCGAGCTCGCGGCGCGCTTCGCGAGCGTCGGCCTCGACGGCCTGTGGTGCGACATGAACGAGCCCGCGGTCTTTCGCTCGCCGACCAAGACGCTCGACGAGGACGCGCGGCACAAGGGGCTCGGCGGCGGCACGCACCGGCGCTTCCACAACCTCTACGGGCACCTGATGGCGCGCGCGACCCGCGAAGGGCTGGAGCGAGCGCGTCCGAAGGAGCGCGCGTTCGTGCTGACGCGCTCCGCGCACCTCGGCACGGCGCGGTACGCCGCGCAGTGGACCGGCGACAACCAAGCGAGCTGGCGCGACCTCGCGTGGGCGGTGCCGATGGTGCTCAACCTCGGGCTCTCGGGCCAGCCCTTCAGCGGCCCGGACCTCGGCGGCTTCGACGGCGATCCGAGCGGCGAGCTCTTCGCGCGCTGGTTCGAGCTCGGCGCGTTCCTGCCGTTCGCGCGCGGGCACGCCGAGAAGAGCTCGTGCCGCAAGGAGCCGTGGAGCTTCGGTCCGGAGCTCGAGGCGGCGATCAAGCGGCAACTGCACACGCGGATGACGCTGCTCCCCTACCTGTACACGCTGTTCCACGAGGCGCACGTGCGCGGCACGCCGATCGCGCGGCCGATGTTCTTCGCCGATCCGCGCGACGAGCGACTGCGGACGCTCGACGACCAGTTCCTGCTCGGCGACGCGTTGCTGGTCGCGCCGGTGCTCTCCGCGGGCGCGAAGAAGCGCCGCGTCGTGCTGCCGCGCGCGGAACGCTGGTACCGCTTCGACGCGCGCGCCGGCGCGGAGACGGCGGACGAGCTCGAGGTCGAAGCGCCGGTCGGCCGTCCGCCGCTCTTCGCGCGCGCCGGCTCGGTGCTCGCGCTGTGCGCCGGCGGGACGTCGACCGAAGAGGCGTGGGCGAGCGAGCGATTGCTGTTCGCGTTCCCCGACGCCGCGGGGCGCGCGAGCGCGACGCTCTACGAGGACGATTTCGCGCCGAAGCCGCGCGCGCGGGAGTCGCGGATCGAAGTGACGGTCGCCGAGCGCGAGCTGGTCGTCGAGGTGCGCCACGAGGGCCGCTTCGCGCCGCTCTCGCGGCCGTGGATGCTCGCGCTCGCGGGTCGACGCGAGACGCTGTTCGACGTCGGGACGTTGTTCGCCGCAGGCGGCGGACGGATGCGCTTCGAGCTCGCGAGCTCCGCGCCGGCGAGCGAACCCACCCCGACGAAGACCGCGTCGCTTCCGCCCGCGGCGAACGCGGCGGCACCGAACCGTGCGGAGCCGCGATGAGCACGCTGCAGAGAGGCGACCTCGCGCCGCACGTCGAGCTGCCGCGCGCCGGCGGCGGCCGTTTCGATTCGCGCTCGCTCGCGGGCCGGCGTTGGATGCTCTCGTTCCAGCGCTACGCGACGTGACCGACGTGCCAACTCGCCGTGCGGCAGTTCGCCGCGCGCTACAGCGACTTGCGCGAGCGCGGGCTCGAGCTCGTGCGCGTCTTCCACTCGCCGGTCGAAGCGCTCGCGCACTACGTCGAGAGCGAACCGCGCGTGCCGTTCCCGGTGCTCGGCGATCCCGAGAGACGCGTGTACCGCGCGTTCGGCGTGCGCCGCGGGCTCGGCGCGCTGCTGAAGCCCAGCGGTTGGAAGCGCGCGCGCGAAGCGGCGGCGGCGGGACTGAAGCCGCGTTGGCGCGACACGTTCGCGCACGGCATCTCGGGCTTCCCGGCGGACTTCCTGATCGGCGCCGACGGCCGGATCGAGCGCGTGCACTACGGCGCGAACTTCACCGACTCGCTTTCGGTCGCGGCGGCGTTCGAGTGGCTCGAGCGCGCCGACGGCGCGGGCTAGTTCGGTCTTGCGCGGGCGCTGGCACGCGCGCGAACGGCCCTCGGCTCGAGCGTGTCGCGCCACGCGAGCCCGTCAGGCGTCGAGCTGCGGCCGAGCTCGGCTCCGCGCGCCCGCAACGCCCGGCGACGGAGGAAGGAATGGGGTGAGTGACGGGATTCGAACCCGCGACCCCGAGGACCACAACCTCGTGCTCTAACCAACTGAGCTACACCCACCACGCTGCGGACGCGAGCACGCGCCGCCCCTCTCCCGACGGGTGAGGGGCGACTAGGATCCTGACGCGGCGCGTCCGTGTCAAGCGCGCGCCGGCGTCAAGCGCACCGACGCCGCCGTGGCGGGTTCACGCGCGCCGGCGCGCGGCGGGCGCCGGAGTGCCGCCGAAGAGCCGCGCCCAGAATCCGCGCCGGGCGGGCTCGGTCGAGGCGGGCAACAGCGTCTGGGCGGCGCTCTCGAGTTCCAAGACGCGCTGACGGAGCAGCTCGTTGTCGCGCTGCAGGGCCCCCATCAGGGCCGCGAGGCGACGCTCGCGCGCGTGCGACTGCTCCATGCGCTCCTCGAGGCGGTCGAGCCGCCTCTGGGCACCGCGCTCGACGTGAACCGAGGCGTCGAGCTCGCGCTCGAGGATGCGTTGCCGCTCGCGCTCGTACTGGAGCAGGTCTTCCAGGTGCGCGACGCGCTTCAGGTAATCGCGTTCGCGCCGGCCGGGGCCGACGATCCGCGGCGGCAGGCCGGGGACGAGCTCGACGGTCGAGAGCTCGGGTTCGGGTGGACGGGGGACGAGCTCTTGTGCTCCGACCGGGAAGGTGTCGGCCGAGTTGGGGAGCGTCACGCTGGGGTTCCTCGTTTGTTCCATCGGCGCGACGGGCCGGTTCCTTGCCCGACCGCTCCGGTTTCCTTCGCCCGATGGAGCGACAGCGCGAAGCTCGCGCTCTAGGCTCAAGGCAACATGAAGGTCCTCCACCCGCTTCCGGTCCTCGGCATGCTGCTCGCCGCCGCAGGCTGCAAGAACGTGAGCCCCGCGGCCCAGCTCGGCGTCGGCTCGCGGACGCTCGACGGCGCGATCGGGATCGACGACGCGAACGTGCGCGCGAAGAACTCGGTCGAGGCGCTCGGCCTCGACGACGCCGCGACCACCGTCGACGCGCGCGTCGATCTGACGTTCGAGACCGCGGCTCGCATGCACCTCGCGCTCAAGGGCTTCCAGTCCTCGCACGACGGCAGCGGCAGGCTCGACGAGGACTTCGCAAAGGGTCCGATCCTGATCCCGGCGGGCACGTCGGTCGATTCGGACTTCGACCTCGGGCTGTACTCCGCCGCGTGGACGTTCGATCTCGCCGAGCGCGACGAGCTCGAGGCCGGCATCGGCTTCGGCGTCGCGTGGGTCGACCTCGAAGCGAGCTTCCGCTCGAACGCGACCGGCGACGAGATCTTCACCGACGAATCGGTCCCGATCCCGCTGCTCGCCGGCCGCCTCGCGTGGAGCGCGGAAAGGCTCGCCTTCGGGCTCGAAGCGTCGGGGATCGACATCGGCTATGCCGGCGACCACGCGACGTTCGTCGACGTCGACCTCTCCGCGCGTTGGCGCTTCCTCGGCAAGCGCTTCGGACGCAACGGCGAGCTGCTGCTCGGTTGGCGCCATGCCTACGCCGGCGTCGACTACGACGACGACCTCGAGGCGGTCGACGCGTCGGTGTCGCTCTCGGGTCCGTACTTCGGACTCGGCTTCCGCTTCTAGCCGCCGACCAACGCCGTTGAACCGCGCGCCGAAAGGCGCTTCACTCCGCGGGGCGATCCGACCGAAACCCGCACCGGAGGTTCACGACATGGTCCAGCGTCTCGTTCCGTTCTTCGGCCTCGCGTTGCTGTTCGCCGCGTGCAGCGCGCCGTCCGCGCGCATCATGCCGCGCTACGCGCAACTCGACATCGGCGGCGACATCGGCGTGCAGCAGGGCTCGTCGGTCACCGCGCAGGCGTCGGTCGACGCGCTCGGGCTCGAGAAAGACGACGGCGTGCTCGGCGCGCGCATCGACGCGCAGCTCGGCGGGCACTGGACGTTCAGCTTCCAGAGCTCCACGCACGACGGCGACGGCGTCGCGGACGCGACGCTGTCGCAGAGCGGCTTCACGATCAACGTCGGCGACCCGGTCAGCTCCAAGCTCGACCTCGGCCTGTACCAAGGCGCGGTGACGTGGGATCTCTTGCCGACCGACGTCGTCGAGCTCGGCCTCGGACTCGGCGTCACCGCGGTCGACATCGACGCGGAGATCACCGAGAAGATCGGCGGCGAATCGGTCGCGACCAACGAAATCGTGCCGATCCCGGTGCTGCAAGGTCGGCTGGGCTTCGACCTCGGACCGGTCGAGGTCGAGGGCCTGCTCGGTTGGGTCAGCATCGACTACAGCGGCGACGAGGCGACGTTCCTCGACTTCGACGGGATGGCGAGCTGGCGTTTCTTCGGCGACGACGATCGCCTCGCCGGCTGGCTCGCGCTCGGCTACCGCTACGTCGACGTCGAAGTCGCGTACGACGACTCCGGCGATTCGGTCGACGCGCAGATCGACTTCTCCGGACCCTGGTTGGGTCTCGCGCTCTCGTTCTAGGTCGCGACGCCGCGCTCGCGCTACCCTGGGAGCGCGAACGCATGGCCGACGAACCGAAGAACCCGCCGCCGAGCTGGGGCAACATCGGCGAGCACCACTGGTCGCGCACGCGCAAGGGCGCGAACCGCGAGGCGCTCGACTACTACCGCGAGCGCTCGAAGGCGCCCGGCGTCGAGGGCGGCGGCACCGCGCGCAACTTCTACTGCATGCAGTGCGACGGCGTGATCCCCTACGAGCACGAAGGCCCGGTGTGCCCCCACTGCGGCGCCGCGCTCGAGGACCGCGTCAAGCGCTACTTCAACTGGGTCGAGATCAACGAGCCCGCGGGGAGCGACGCGCTCGCTCTGGTGAAGCTCGGCTTGCCGATCGCGCTCGGGCTCGCGGCGGTCGCGGCGCTCGTCTGGTGGTGGCTCGCGTGAGCGACGGCTCCGAACGGCGCTTCGATCGCCAGGCGCGCTTCGCGGGGTTCGGCCCCGCCGGCCAGGAACGTCTCGGCGCGGCGCGCGTGCTGATCGTCGGCTGCGGCGCGCTCGGCGGCTCGCTCGCGCAGCAGATGGCGCGCATCGGCGTCGGCGAGCTCGTGCTCGTCGATCGCGACGTCGTCGAATGGACCAACCTGCCGCGGCAGGTGTTGTTCACGGAGGCGCACGCGCGCTCCGGAGCTCCGAAGGCGACCGCGGCGGCGGAGACGCTCGCGGCGATCGGCGGACCGACGCGGATCGAGGCGCACGTCGCGCACGTCGACGGCGAGAACCTCGACGAGCTCGCGCGCGGCGCCGCGCTCGTGCTCGACGGCACCGACAACCTCGCGACGAGGTACCTGATCAACGACTGGTGCGTGCGCGAGCGCGTGCCGTGGATCTACGGCGGCGTCGTCGGCGCGAGCGGCCTGGTGATGCCGGTGCTGCCCGAACGCGGCGCGTGCCTCGCGTGCTTGTTCCCCGAGCCGCCGCCCGCCGAGCACCTCGCGACGTGCGACACCGTCGGCGTCGTGTTGCCCGCGGTGCAGGCGGTGACCGCGCTGCAGGCGGCGCTCGCGATGCGCTGGCTCGGCGCGGACGATGCTCGGCGCGCGGAGTTCGAGACCTGGTTGGTCGAGATCGACGTCTGGCGCGGCGAGCAACGCCGCGTGCGCGCGAGTCGCGATCCCGAGTGCGCGACGTGCGGCAAACGCGAGTTCCGCCACCTCGAATCCGGTGGCGAGCGTGCGGCGGTCGTGCTCTGCGGCCGCAACACGGTGCAGGTCCGACCGACGCGGCGCGGCACCAAGCTCGACCTCGAGCGCGTGCTCGCGAACGTGCGCGCGTCGGCGGCGAGCGCCGAACGCCTCGCGAGCTTCGCGCGCTTCGAGGTCGAAGGCTTCCGCGTGACGCTGTTCGCCGACGGCCGCGCGCTGGTCGAGGGCACCAGCGACGCGGGCCGCGCGCGCGCCGTCTACGATCGCTGGATCGGCACGTGAGGCCGGCGCTGGTGATCCTCGCCGCCGGAGCGAGCGAGCGCCTCGGCGAGCCCAAGGCGCTCTGCCGGATCGGCGCCGCGACCGTGCTCGAGCGGCTGCTCGCTGCGGGCGTCGAGGAGTGCGACGGTCCGCCGCTCTTGCTCGTCGGCGCGCACGCGGACGAGATCGCGGCGCACGCGCCGAGCGTCGTCGAGCTCGCGCGACACGGCGAATGGCGGCGCGGCCGCACGTCGACGTTGAAGCTCGCGCGCAGGCTTCGGCCGGGCCGGGATCTCCTGATCGCGCCGGTCGACGTGCCGCTGGTGGGCCGAGCGGTCTTCCGCGCGCTGGTCGAGGCGTGGCGCGCCGCGGGCTCGCCGGCGGCCGGTTTCTTGGCTCCGCGGCTCGCCGACCGAGCCCTGCCGAGCAGGTCCGACGGCGCAGACGTTCCCCCGGTCGGGACGAAGGCTCGCCACGGCCATCCGGTGGTGCTCGGGCGTGCGCTCGCGCTCGAATTGGAAAGCGTTTCCGACTCGACGCCGCTCGCGCGCCTGCGGGATCGCGCCGCGCCGCGCTTCGACGTCGAGGTCCGTGACGAGCACGTGCTCGACGACCTCGACACCCCGGCGGACCTCGACCGATTGCGCCGCGCGGCCGACAAACCCGCGCAGGTTTGACCGTCCGAGCGCCGATAGGTGGCGCGCGAGATGAGTTTCCAGGGCGATGTAGCCGGCCTCGGATTGGGAGAGCTCCTTCAAGGACTCGCCCGTGGAGGACGGGAAGGGTCGTTGACTCTGAACGGCGGTGGCCGTTGCGCGACCATCGGCATCGCCGGTGGTCAGATCCACTTGCTGCCGGAGCCGGACGAGGATCCGGACATCTGGCGCCGCCGCTCGGAGCGCGCGTGGATCAAGGACCCGAACCACCGCATCGACGCGCTGCGCATGCAGGAGATCGCGTACGCGGTGCGGCTCGAGACGCTCTTCTGCCTGCTCGATTGCAGCGGCGTCCACTTCCGCTTCGAGCAAGGTCCGCTGCCGAAGGCCGAGGCGCCGACGCAATCGTCGACGGTGCCCGACCCGAACGAGGCGCTGCGCGACAACGCGCGCAAGAAGCTCGAAGTCCTGACGCCGGTGCATTGCCCCGGGCTGTCGGTCGAGTTCGTGCTGCTCGAGT
>JADLBP010000158.1 GCA_020847695.1 Planctomycetota bacterium | reverse complement strand
CCGATGCCGCCGAGCGACAGCCCGTTGAGCTCGTTGTTGAGCCCGACGACCTTGCCGCCGTAACGGAACGACGCGTAGCTGATCGTGCCGCTGTCGTCGTCGTCGTTGCCGCCGCCGTAGAGCACCTTGGTGTCGCCCGGGAACGCGGCGACGAGACCTTCCATCGGCGCGTAGTTCGCGGCGTTCGGCGCCGGCGTGTTGGTCGCGACCGCGTTCTCGGAGATGTACGCGTCGCCCATGATCGTCAGGTTGCCCCACTCGTTCGCGCCGACGTGCCACGCGCTCAGCGTGTCCGCCTTCGACGTGAAGGTCACCGGCTTCGACTTCGTGCCTTGGACGAAGATCTGCGCGCCCTTGCACACCGCGAGGCTGCCGCCGACGCCCGTGTCGCTCTGGATCAGCGTGCCGGCCTCGATCGTCAGGCTGGCGCCGGGGAGGACGTAGATCTGTTGCTGCAGGTTGTAGGTGTTGTTCGCCGTCCACGTCGTGGAGGTCGAGATGTCCGCGGTGACGAGCACTTCGGCCGCGCTGGCGGAACCGGCGGCGCCGGCGCCGGCCATCGCGGTCAGGAGGACCGCCTTGCCGTTGATGAGATTCTTCACAGGTGAGTTCCTTGGGACGAAAAGATCGGTGAGGTGGGCGCGCGGCGCTCGCAGGCAACTCTGCTTCGCGAGCTCGACCGCGCGACTCGAACGGTAGGCGCCGTTTGTGACCGCCCGATCAAGGCGGAATCAGTTGTCGCCATGGGCGGCGCGACGTCGGTGGAGTCCGTGGCGTCGCGCGAAGCGCGAGGAACTCGAGCCGCGCGCACGAAGCGACTCGCCGAACGCGTCGACGAAGGCGCGCGTCGCTCGAAGCGCGCGACGCGCGCGACGCCTAGCCGCGCACGAGCGAGTTCAGCGCCGCGCTTTGGCCAGGCGCTCGACCTGTTCGAGCAAACGCGCGACGTCCTCGCGCGGCTTGAGCTCCTGCACGCGCCGAAGCAGCGGCACCGCGTCGGCGTAACGGCCCATGCCCATGTACGTCTGCGCTTGGCGCATCTTGGCGGACGCTTCGAACGCGGGCACGCCGGCCGCGCGCTCGTAGTAGAGGATCGCGCGATCGGGCTCGCCCTTCTGCGCGAAGTTCTGGCCGAGCAGCAGCAGCGCGTCGCCGTCGAGCGGATCGAGCGTCACGATCTCCTCGAGCACCTGCACGACCGCCTCGCTCGAATCGCCTTGCCCCATCGCGATCCGCGCTTCGAGCTTCAAGAGCCTGCGCTTCTCGTCCTCCTGCAGCCGCGGCAGGTAGGCCTCGCGCACCTTCCTCGCGACGTGGTCGGCTTCCGCGAGCGCGCCGCGCTGCGTCAGGAACTCGACCGCTTGCAGCGGTTTGGTCACCGCCTGCGCCGGGTCGGTCGCGATCGAACGCACGTACGTGAACGCCGCGCGTTCCATCAGGCCCTCGCTCGCGTAGATGTCCGCGAGCAGGTTGAGCGTCTCGCCGGTCGCCTTGCCGAGCTGGCCGACGATCTCGAGGTTCTCCGCGGCGCGCAGCGGCTGCTTCATGCCGAGGAAGGTCCGCGCTTGGAGCAGCCAGAAGCCGTGGTTGTCCGGGTAGAGCGCGATCAGCGAGTTCGCGAGGTTGGCCGCGTCCTCGAACTTCTCCTGCGCGAGCACCGCGCGCGTCAAGCCGAGGCGCCACTCGACGCGCTCGGGCTGGAGCAACAGCGCGTTGCGATACGCGCCTTCGGCCGCCTGGAAGTCGTTCTTCGACGCGTACGCGGAGCCCAGGAGCCCGTACGAGTAACCATCGCCGCCGCCGAGCTCGATCATCCGCGTGAACGCGCGGATCGCGTCGTCGAACTTGCCCGCCTGCGCGTTGATCAGCCCGAGGTTGCGCCACGCGCGCCGGAAGCTCGGGAACTTGTCGACCGCGACCTTGTGCGACGCGAGCGCGTCGTCGAGCTTCCCTTGCTGGAACTGGATGCCGCCGAGCGTGAAGTCGAGGATCGCCGAGCCGTCGGGCTTCATGCGCTTCTTCAGCGCCGTTTCCGCCTTCGCGAGATCGGTCGCCATCAGCGGGCGCACCGCGTCGAGAACCTCGACTTCGTCGGGCGTCACGCGCGGCTCGATCTCCGCGTTGAAGCCGTAGCCGGCGATGAACGCCTTCTTGAAGGCCGGGTCGTTCCAGATCGCGTCGACGTCGGACGCTGCGGCGGGAGCGGAGCTCTGCGCGGCGGCGACGCTCGCCGCGAGCGAGACGCACGCGAGCGACAAACCCGCGAGACGGGAACGGAGGGAGCGCGGAGCGAATCGGGTCTTCATGTTCTTCAGCTCGGTTGAAAGCGGATCGACTGCCGCATCGGGCAGGTGACGCGTTTGCCGCCGCGGACGGCGGGCTCGAACTTCCACTGCTTGACCGCGTCGAGCGCGGGCTGCTCGAACGCAGGGTGCGTCGACTTCTCGACGCGCGGATTCAGGACCTTGCCGCTCTCGTCGACGACGAAGATCACGATCACGACGCCCTCGATCTTCTTGCCGCGCAGCTCGGACGGGAACTGCGGCGCGGTCTGGAAGGTCGCGCGCGGCTTCTGGTCGATCTCGCTGAGGTCGAACGCGTCGGCCGTGGCGTCGCCGAGGCCCGCGCCCGCTTTGCCGGTGCCGCCGATCCGGCCGCCGGAGCCGAAGCTCAGCGAGTCCGCGAAGTCGCCGCCGGTCGAGGCCTGGCCGTTGAGCGCTTGCTCGATCGCGCTCAGCGACGCGGCGTCCAACGCCGGCGCGTCGTTCAGCGGATTCACCTCGAGACTCTGCGCGACCTGCTCGGCGTCCGGGACCTCTTCCTCGTCCGCCTGCAGCTCCTCGGGATCCTGCGGCTTCGGCTCTTCGGGCTTCTTCTCTTCCTCTTCGGCGGTGTCGTCCTCGGCGAGCAACTGCACCTGCTGCAGCGTGCCCTTGTCCTCCCCATCCTTCGGGAAGATCAAGCCACCGAACAGCAAGAAGCCCGCGTGCAGCAGGACGGCGCACACGATGCCGAGGGTCCGCGCCATGGCTACTTCTTGTCCGTGTTGATGCCGACCTTCTGGATGCCGATCTTGCGCACCTCGTCGAGCACCGAGACCACGTACTTGAAGTCCGCGCCCGCGTCGCTGTTGACGATCACACGCGGATCCTTCGACGAGGCCTTCAGCGTCGACAAGCGCATCGGCAACTGCGCGAGCGTGATCTTCTCCTTGTTGTAGAAGACCTCGCCCTTCTCGTTGACGCTGAGCGTGACCGCCTTGTCGAGCTCCTGCTGGTCGCCGAGCGACGCCGCGCTCGACGCCGTCGGCAGCGAGACCTGCACGCCTTGGTTCTTCGACATCGACAGCGACACCATGATGAACGTCGCCAACAGGAAGAAGATGATGTCGATCAGCGGGATGATCTCGATGCGCGCTCGCTTGACCGCGCCGCCTCGCGAAGAGCCGTGCATGGTCAGGCCTTCCCCGCGACCGCGACGGCTTGACGCGCGGGCTCGTTCGGCTCGACGCGCGGAGCCGGGTGGAGCACCTTCGGATGCACGATCAGCTCGAGCTGCGTCGCGGCCGATTCGATCTCGTGGCTGGCCTCGTCGAGCTTGGTGTTGAGGAAGTTGAACGGGATCAGCGCCGTGATCGCGATGCCGAGGCCGAACGCGGTCGCGATCAGCGCTTCCGCGATGCCGCCGGTGATCGCGCCCGGTGCACTGAGCTCGCCGCCGATCAGCGCGAAGGAGCCCATCATCCCGGTGACCGTGCCGAGCAGGCCGAGCAACGGCGCGAGCGTGATCACGGTGTCGAGCACCGAGATCCCGCGGCGGAAGCGCTTGAGCTCCTTCGCCTGCGCGTAGACCAGCGCGTTCGAGAGCGAGCCCTCGCGGTGGCCGAGCGCGTACACCAGCGGTCGCACGACGTAGTCCTTCGACTGGCCGTGCGTCCGGATCGCGCCCTGGATGTCGCCGCTCTCGACTTGCTCGAAGAGCTGCTCCAACGCCTTCGAATCGCGCTTGCGTCGCTCGTTGGCGAGGAAGAGCAGGCGCTCGAGCACCGTGCCGAGCGCCAGGATCGACGCGACGAGCAGCGGCCACATGATCGGACCGCCCTTGACGAAGATGTGCACCAGGTTCGTCTTCTGCACCAGCTCCTTGAGCGCGCCGCCGCGCGACGGATCGAGCGGCAGCGTGCCTTCGCCGCTCTGCACCAAGAGGCCGATCCCCGCTTGCACCGCGCCTTCGAGCGGGCGGATCAACGGCTTGGTCGAGCCGGTCTGCGGCACGACGAGGCCGGCGTCGCCCGCGTCCGATCGGAAGAGCGCGACCGGCCCGAGCAGCGCGAACTGTCCCGACGCGACCGCGCCTTGGAGGTCGACGCCGACGCCGGGGAAGCGCATCCCGCCGAGCGCGTCGGTCAGGCGCTTCACCGAGAGCTCGACGAACGCGACCTGGCGGTCGAACTTCTCCTGGAGCGTCAACGTCTCGTTCTCTGTCGCTTGCTTCGCCGTCTCGATCGCTTCGCCGCAGTACTGCATCTCGGCGACGTTGATCTTCGACTCGAAGCTGCGCGCGTACTCGTCGAGCAGGTTGCCGACGTAGTCGAGCTCCTCGTTCCGCGCCTTGATCTCGGCCTTGACCGAGACCAACTCCAGCGCGCCTTGGTCGACCTCGCGGACGAGCTGGTCGTTGTCGCGGCGCAGATCGGTGACCCGCTCTTCCGCCGCGGTCAGCTCCTTCGCGAGCGGGAGTTTCTCGGTCGCGACCTGCTCGCGCAGTTGGTTGAGCTCCGCGATGCTCGCCGCGAGCTCGCGCTCGGCGGATTGCGAGAGGTTGGCGACCGTCTGGTCGGGCGCGGGCTGCTGAGCGAGTGCGCCCGTCGCCAGTCCGAGGATGCAGAGTGCGCGGATCGTGATCTTCATTGGATTCTCGCGGGGAGCGGCACGAACGCCGGCGTGTGCTTGTTCTGGAGGATCTCGAGCGCGACGAGCACGTCGTCCGCGATGGTCTTGGAGGGTTCCCAGTGCCAACCTTCGGCGCTCGGCCGACCGATGCCGGCTTCGCCGCCGGCGCTGACGTAGTAGGCCTGCGCGAGGCCGACGTAGATCACGCGCACCTCCGCGGGCTTGCCGTCGGAGAGGTTGCGGATCTCGTAACTGACCGTGAGCTCGTTGTTCGCCTTGTTGAGCTCGTTGAGGATGCCGATCACGTTCTGGTAGCGCTCCGCGATCGACACCTTGGCCTTGGTCGACTCGTCGGGCATGCGCTGCGCGAGCGGCAGCAGCCTGACCTGCACGGGTTCGGGTGCGGACGCGAGCAGACGGCGAGCCGCTTCTTCGAGCGCCGCGACCCGGACGCCGAGCTCGTTCGCGATCGATTTCAGGTGATCGACCTCGTCGAGCGCGAGGCCGTGCTTCAGGTGGTGCTCCTCCACCTTGGTCTGCGCCTCGCGGATCTTGTCCTCGAGCGTCGCGACCTCCTGCTTCACGAGCTCGAGCCTGCCGAGCAGCACTTCCTTGCCTTGCTGCCAGTCCTTGCGCTCCTTCGAGACGAGCTGTTGCGTCTCGATCCACTTGCCGAGCTTCAGCCGCGTCTCCTCGAGCGCCGGAGTTCGCGAGCCGAGCACGTCCTGCGGTCGCGTCGCGCCCGCGGTGAGCACGCACGCGAGTCCGAGTGCGCCGAGCGCGACCGCTCCGTTCCGGCGTCGCGCTCCGTCTTGTCGTCGTTGGGTTTGCATGGGATCCGATGGAAGGCGTTGGAGTCGTTTCAGAAGGAGAAGCGCGCGGTGACGCTGAACGAGTAGTCGATGCCCTTCGTGTAGGAGGTCTTGAGCACGTCGCCGCCGATGTACTCGGAGCGATAGACCTCCTCGATCGCGGGATTGGTCAGGTTCTTCGCCTGGAACTGGAAGGTCAGGAACTTCCCGAGCTTCTGAGACACGCTGAAGTTCAAGGTGTCGTACTCCGTCGCGTAGACGCTCGGGATGAAGTTGCCGTTCGACTGCGCGGCGCCGGCGACCAGCGTGTCGCCTTGCACGGTCCAGAAGAGACCGAGCTGCGTCCCCCAGTCGGGCACGTCGTACGTCGCGAAGACGTTGTAGAGGTGCTCCGGCGCGTTGGTCATGTCGCGGCTGGAGATCGGCGCGTCGATGTTCGGCAGGTCGAAGCCCGCTTGCTCGTCGTCGGGCAGCGTCACTTTCGACGAGATGAACGTCGCGTTCGCTCCGACCGACACGCCTTTCAGTCGCTTCGAGAAGTGACCGAGGTCCTGGCGCGCTTCGAGCTCGATGCCCTTGAGCTCGCCGTCCGGATAGTTGACCGCGGTGGTGTAGTCGAAGAGCCCGTAACGCTGCACGTACTCGATCGAGCCTTCGATGTCCTTGTCGAAGAGCGAGAGCGAGAGCAAGCCGCCCTCGTACGGCGTGTAGTCGCAGCGCAGGTCGTAGTTGGTGACCTCCGCCATGTCGAGCTCGGGATTGCCGATGAAGATCGGACCGCCGAGGTACTCCTGTTGGATGACCGGCGTCAGCTCCTTGAACGTCTGCCGCGCGATCGTCCGGCTGTACGAGCCGCGCAGCGTCACGCGCTCGAGCGGTCGATACACGATGCCGATCGAAGGCAACACGTCGTCGCGACTGAAGTCGACGTCGGCGTCGCCCGGATTGAGCTGCGTCGGCACGCCGGAGTTCGGCGGATACCAGAGCGCGTCGGCCTCGGGGAAGTTCTCGATAGCGATGTCGGTCGACTCGACGCGCGCGCCGCCGATCAGGTTGACGCGCTCGTGCACCGGCAGGTCGACCATGCCGTAGAACGCGGAGAGGTCCTGATCGCCGCGATAGTCGACGTCGAGCGTCGATTCGGTGATCGGGTGGTCCTCCTCGGAAAACACCTCGCTCCACGCGTCCTCGAAGCTCTCTTGGTAGCTCGCCGCGGCGTCGCCGAAGTTGCTGTACGTGTCCTGGTCGAAGTCGCGATCGACCGCATCGGCGAACACGCCGAACTTGAAGTAGCCCGGACGCTCGCTCCACTGGTCGAACGGCAGCTTCAGGTCGGCGGAGTACTGATCGCTCTCCTCGGTGATCGACTTCCAGATGCGCTGGACGTTGCCGAGGTTGAAGTTCGCGCCCGGCTTGTACGGCAACCAGAGCTCCGGCGTCGTGAACGGCGGCACGAACGGCGGGAAGCCCGGGTTGTACGACGATGCGAGCCACAGCGCGCCGAACTGGCGCTTGTCGGGCTGCAACGAATCCGCGGTGCTGTGCGAGAGCGACCAATCGAGCTCCGGCTTGCCGAACTTCAGCACTTCGCCGGCTTCGAAGCCTTCGAAGGGGAGCGTGTGCTCGCCGTGGAGCTGCAGCGTCTGCGTCGTGCGCTCGACGTAATCGAGCGTCTCGAGTCGCAGGTACGGTGCCGCGTTCAGGTTCTGCGGCTCGTTGCCGGTGCCCTGCGGATCGTTCGGGTCGTAGCCGGGGAAGAAGTACTCCTTGCCGCGCGTGTCGATCGCGAGCGTCGCGGTGTCCTCGGCGACGCGCGTGTAGAGGTACGTCAGCGAGACCGCGTGATCGTCGCTCTCGATCCCGAGCGTGCCGAGCCCGCCCCAGCGCACCGAGTCCTTGCTCTGCGCTACGTCGAACAGCGAGGTCTTGAAGTCGCCGTCGGACGGCGTGCCCTGGTTGGTCTCGGGCACCATCGGACCGCCCGGCGTCGTCACCCACCACGAATCGTCGACGCCGTCGTCGTACGACGAGGCATCGCGCTCGTAGAAGAGACTCGCGAGCCCGCCGATGCGGACTCCGTCGTCGAGCTCCTGCGTGCCCCCGAACGCGGTCGAGAACTTGTACTCCGGCGGCGCGTCGGTCGGCGAAGTGCCGACCGCGCCGTCCCAGCTCTGGCCGAGCTTCGAGAGCTGCGGATCGCGCCCGCCGTCGTCGCGGCCCCAGAAGTCGACGCCTCCGCCGTCGTACGACAGGAACTCGTCGTTGCCGAAGATCTCGGAGTTCGCGGTCAGTTGGCCCTTGAGCTCGAAGAACGGCGCGTCGGGCACGCCTTTCAGACGGACGTCGACCGCTCCACCGGAAGCGTCGCCTTGCTGGTCGGGCGTGAACGTCTTCGAGACCTGGATGCTCTCGATCACCGCGGACGGGAACTGATCGAGCTCGACGGCGCGCTTGTCCTCGTCGGCGGACGGCAAGCGCACTCCGTTCATCTGCGAGCTGACGAAGCGATCGGGCAAGCCGCGGATCACCGCCGACTTGCCGCCTTGCGTCGACGCGCCCGCGACCAGCCTCAGCGCGCCCGCGGCGTCGCCGACGCCTGCGCGGCTCATCAGCTCGGAGCCGATCGAGTCGAGCAGCGCGGCGCTGTCCATCCGCAGGTTGAGCAACGCGAGCTCGGTGCCCGCGAGCAGCTCCAACACCTCGCGCACGATCAGCTCGTCGAGCTCCGTGAACTCCGCCGAGAGCTCGACGTCGACGTCGGTCAGCGCGCCCGCGGCGACCAACACTTCCGATTTGACCTGGCGGACGTACCCGTCCTTCGTGAAGACGAGCGTGTACTTGCCCTCCGGCACGTCGCTCAGGACGAAGTTGCCCTGATCGGCGGTGTCCGCGCGGCGACCGAGCTCGACGACGAGCACCTGCGCGCCTGCGAGCGGCACGTCGAAGTCCTTGTCGCGCACGACGCCGCGGATCGAGCCGTTCTGCTTCGTCTGCGCGAAAGCGTGGGCGCCGCAGGCCGCGATGAACGCCGGGACAAGGGACGGCCAAGCCGCCCAACCCATCAGCCCCGCCCCGCAGCAGCGCGCGGCCCATCTCGACCACTTCTTCACGTCGCGTTTCTCGATTCGCGAGCGATTGTGAAGACGGATGATCAGGGTCGCGTGAACGCACGATGGCGAGTCCGTGAAGACTCCGAGGAGCGTCGCTAGGCTCGTCGCACCGCCCCGCCCCCCCAATGGAGGATCGTCCGATGCGCATCGTCGACTGGCTCGTCTTGCCCGTGTTGCTCGTCTCCCTGATCGTCGGCTGCGCGGCCACGGAGCGCGCGCGCTCGCAGCCGCTCGAGCCCGCTGTCGCGGCCGAATGGCTCCAACGCTTCGTCGGCGAGTGGACTTCCGTCGCGGAAGTCACGCTGGAGCCCGGTGGCGATCCGATGAGGTTCGAGAGCACCGAGAGCGTGCGCGCGATCGGTCGCTCGTGGATCGTCGCCGAGAGCCACGCGGACGCCGACGGCCAGGCCTTCACGTCCTTGCTGACGATCGGCTTCGACGAGCGCGCGGGCGCGATCGTCGGCACGTGGATCGACTCGATGCAGCCGTACCTCTGGCACTACGAAGGCCGGCTCGACGTCGCGCACGACACGTTGACGCTCGAATCCGTCGGCCCGTCGATGGGCGATCCGAAGGTGCTCGCGCGCTATCGCGACGTGTTCGAGCTCGACGGAACCGAACGCAAGGTGTTGACCTCGTCGGTGCAGGGCGACGACGGCCAGTGGACGACGTTCATGCGCTCGGAGTACCGGCGCAAGCACTGACCTCCGGCCGGCGCCGGCGACGAGAACGCGCGCCGGCAGCTCACTTCGCGGGGCGCGCGAGGCCGCCGAGCCCGGCTACCAACGCGACGACGCCGCCGAGCAACAGCCACACGGTCTTGTCGGTCGGCCGGTCGCGGAAGAACTGCGAGATCGACGAGCCCGCCGAGTCGTACGCGATGACGCCGAGCGTCAACAGGACGACGCCGAGGATCGTGAGGCCGATTGCGAGGCTCTTCTGGATGGGCATGGCGGGGTGCTCCTTTGCGCTCAGATCGCTTTGCGACCGCTGATGATCCGCAGGAGGATCAGCACGATCGCGATGACGAGCAGGACGTGGATGAAGCCGCTGATCGTGTAGGACGAGACCATCCCGAGCAGCCAGAGGATGATGAGGACGACTGCGATGGTGTAGAGCATGACTTGGATCCGATCGGTTCGGCGTTGGGGGGCATCAGCGCCGTCCGCGCACGAAGCGCAGCGTCGCGAAAACGACTTTGGGCATCGCGGTCACACCCGCGCCGCCGGAGAACGAAGTCAGCGCACGACCGAGCGAGCGCAGGAGCCACGGAGCTCCGAAGTATCCCGCGAGCCCGGCGAGGCCGGTCGCGAGCCAAGGATGGCGACGCGTCCTTCCGCGCAAGTCCGCGGTGCGCCACGCTACGTCGCCCAGGCGCTGCACGGACTCGGTGATGTGTTCGATCGCGAGTTGCTGCTCGCGGTCCAGGAGCTCATCCACCGAGCGGGGCAGGGATCTCGGGCTCGTCTTGCCGTTCACGTTCATTGCGCATCCGTTCGTACTTGGAGTTGAGGTGTGCGAACTCTCGACGCGAGGTCCACCACGAGTGCAGGGCGAATGCGCCGGCCGCGAACGCCAACGCGAGCAAACCGCCGCTCAGCTCGCCGAGCCACACACGTCCGCCCCAGAGTTCGGTCAGTCCGCCGCAGGCGCCTCGCACCGCAGCGAACGCCGCGGTGCACACCCAGACGACAGCGGTGACCGCCAGGCCGGCGCCGACGATCGCTTTCACGATCGCACGCCTCAACGAGCTCCGTGCGCGATCCGCGTGGACTTCGACCAGGCCTTCCGAGGCTGCGAAGACCTCGGCGAAGCAGCGGACGACGCTCTGCACGAGTCCGTCGTCGGCTGAAGCGCCCTGCGAGCCGTCCCCCGCTTTCGGAGAAGGCTCCGCGGCCGCAGCGCCGGGCGCCGCAGCCGATCTCGACGATTCCGTTCCATCGTCTTCCAAGAAGTTCACGAGTGCTCCTCCTGCTCGGTGTCCGAATTCAACGACTGCGGCGACCGACGAGCACCCCGATGACGGCGCCGACCGCCGCGGCGATCAGGATCGATTGGACCGGTTTCGCGCGGATTCCGTCCTCGAAGCCGCCCTTCCACTCGGATGCGCGTGCCTTGCCGGCGTCGAGCATCTGGCGGAACCGCGCCTTGTACTCCGGCGCGCCCACGTCGTTCGATTCGACCTCGTTCGCGACATCGCTCGTGCGACGACGCGCGGGTTGAACGACGGTTTCGGTGTGCAGGTTCTCTTGCGTAGCCATGCTGTGTTCCTTGCTTCGGCGCCCTGGAATGAATGAGGAGTCAACGTAGGCCGTCGTGGCGCCCACGACGATCGACAGATCCGCGTAGCTCGCGTGCTGCGAAGCCGTAGTCGCGGTCGTGTCGTGGAACGAAGCGCGGCGGCTCGAGATCGAGATCCCGAGCCGCCGTGCGATCGGCAAGATGCAGACGCCCACGTTGCGCGCGATGTTCGAGTCGCTGGTCGGTTAGTCCGGCGCGTACCGCGTTTCACGGCAGGCGCCGAGCTCGAGGAACGGCGCCGCGCACGTCGACGTCCGCCGACTTGCGCGACGTCGTGACTCAGAGGAGGACGATCAGCAGGATGATCCCCGCTCCGATCGCGAGCCAAGTCCACTCGTTGCGAGTGGGCTCGAAGCCCGCGCGCATGTCGGCCAGGGCCGGGGCTTGGCTTTGCGCAGCCGCGAGCTCGGCGCGTTCGGTGGCGCTGAACGGGCTCGGCATCGCGACCGGAGCGGTGCGCGTCGCGAGCTCGGACGGATACGCGCGCGTGTGGCTCGCGGCACCGGCCGCGGGCGACGAGTGCGGCGCGTTCGTCGACGGCGCGGCGGCGAGCAAGACGCCGGCGGGAGTGATGAAGGTGATGGCGAGAGCACGAGTGCAATGGAGGACGGTCATGGTTCACTTCTTGGCTGTAGTGGTTGCGGAGGAGGATGTCGTGTCCGCGGCCGGCGGCCGGCGGTTGGCTTGCGTGTCGCTCGAAGTCGACGCGAGCAGGGTGAAGCGTCGACACTGCTCCCAGCTCTGCTCGAAGCCGGCCCTCGGCACGAGGACTTCGCCCTCGACCGGATCGAGCAGGATGAGCAGGCCCAGCGGCTCGTCGTAGCCGAGCACGAGCTCGTAGTGCGGCTCCGCGCCGGGAGCTCCGAGCATCACCAGCGGCGGACGCCCCGCGTCGACGTGCCCGTAGACTCCGGTCGACGCGCGGTCGAGGGTGCCCTCGAACACGTAGACTTCGAAGCCGAGGCGCTGCAAGACGTCGCGCAGCTCGTTGCCCGAGAGCCCGCGACTCTCGGCGGCGACGCGCGCCAGCACAGCGCGTTCTTCGTCGGGGATCTCGACGCGCCAGTACTGGCAGAGCGCGGAGATCGACGCCAACCCGCACTCGTAGCGAGCGTCTTGCCGAACCATCGGCACTTCGATCCTCACCGCGGTCTCGGAGCGCGGCGGCACCGCGCTGCAGCTCGCACTGCCGAGCAACATCGCGCAGAGCGTGAGCGCGGCGATCAGAGCGCCGGCGGCCCATGCCGAACGTCCGGCGAAATCCGCCTCGGTCTTCGTTTCCATGGTGTGGTCTTGGTCGGTGCGCGCGGACGACGCGCGCGGTCGTAGCGCCCCGCGGGCGAGGATCGATTTCGCCGTCGGTCGCGGTCGGTCGCGGCGACGGTCGCGGTCAGTCGGCGCGGTCGCGGTCGGCCGCGAGGGAACACGTGCTCGAGCTTCGCGCCTGCGCCGCGGAGCGCGGCTCGGGAAGATGCATGGAGCGGCTCGGGACGGAATCCCGAGCCGCATCGCTCAGGACGAACTCAGTTCTTCGACCCGATCTTCGGGATCGGAGTCGCGGAGTTGTTCCAGTACGCGGGCACGGAGAAGTGCTCGTAGACGCGGCCGATCCACTTCGGATCGCACATCTCGGCGCAGTGCTCCTTGCCGGTCTTGAATTCCGGAGCCTTCTCGAGCTGTTCCTTGGTGGTGGCGAGCGAAATCATCTTCGTGTCGCCATTGTCTCCACCAACCGACAGCTTGAGCATGTCCCACGGAACCGGGACGTGCTTCTCACCCATGCCGAGGAAGCCGCCGACGGAGATCGTCGCGTAGGCCACGCGACCGTCGGTGTCGATCACCAGCTCTTGGAGATCGCCGAGCTTGGTGCCCGACGGGGTGTTGACGTTGGTGCCTTTGATCTCGGACACGCGCCAAGTGATGCTCGGCATGCGCAAGGCGGCGTCGACCGGACGCTTCGTGTTCGGATTGAAGTCGCCTTCGTAGAACGCGTCGATGTCCTTGGTCCAGTCCTTGTTGGCCATGTTCGGCCAGGTGTTCTTGTCGAAGCCCGGAGCGGTTTTCAGGCGCTCCTTGACGAGCGGGAGGACCAGCGAACGAGTGCTGTCCTTCTTCGCCGTGTCGGGCTCGACGGTGCGCAGGACGGACCACGGCATCGCGAACAGCTTGTCGCCCATGCCGAGCGTGCCGCCGAACGACAAGACCGCGTAGGACGAGTCGCCGCTCGGGCGGACGACGATGTCTTCGATCTTGCCGAGGTTGTCGCCTTGTTCGGAGACGACCTTCATGCCGATCAGCTCGGTCGAGGCCCAGGCGCGCGGAGCGTCCTTGATCGCCGACCAGCCGCTCGCGACGATCGAAAGGCCGATCACCGCGCTAGTCATGCTCAGAGTGTTCATGTTCATCATGTCCCAGTTTCCCAGTGCGAGTTCTTCAACGCGGCGCGCCATGACGGTCCTCGGCTCTCGGCCTCGGGTGCGTTGCGCAATCATCGCTTCTTCGATCGTTCTCTAGACGGCGGGCCGGTCGGTCACGATCGACAGATCCACTCAGCCCAGGTGCTTGATCTCCGTACGGCGGCCGTGCGCCTCGAATCAGGCCTTTTGGCCTCGCAGCAAGCTCGTCAGGTCGTCCGCGTGCTCTTCCTCGGTCGCGAGGATTCCCTCGAGCAGGCGTCGCGTCGTCGGATCGTCGTCGCCGAGGAAACGGATCGCTTCGGAGTAGCTCTCGATCGCGATGCGCTCGGCGATCAGGTCCTCGCGGATCATGTCGACCAGATCCTTGCCGGGGACGTACTGCGCGTGGCTGCGCTTGGTGAGCGCGTCGGGGTCGAAGTTCGGCGAGCCGCCGAGCTGGACCATGCGCTGAGCGAGCAGGTCGGCGTGCCCTTGCTCCTCGATCGAGTGCTGCAGGAACTCCGCGGCGACGCTTTGCGCGTAGATTCCACCGGCCATGTAGTAGTGCCGCCGGTAGCGCAGCACGCACACCAACTCGGTCGCGAGCGAGTCGTCGAGCAAGCGCAGCACCGCGGCGCGGTCCGCCTTGTAGTTCTCGGTGACGGCGCCCTTCTCGACGTCCTTGCGCGCATTGGCGCGCAGCGTCTCGATGTCCGTCGAATGGTCTCTTCCGTGCGGTGCGGTCGGAACGATGCTCTTCATGATGTCGTCTCCTGGCTCGGCTTCCCCAAATTGGCGCCCGCGAAGACCGATCGCCGTCTAGCGTTGGCCCTCGCGGGTCGCGGAACTCACTTCTTGGCGCTGTCGCCGCTCTTCGAGTCCTTGGATTTCATCCCCGCCTCGTGTTTCGCGACTTCGCGCGAAGTCACGTCGCCGTTCGGCTGGGTGACCTTCGGGTCGGGGCCCATGTGCTTGCGCCCATCGTCCTCGTGTTGATGCTTGGGCGCCTCCTTGCGAGGCTCCGCGGTCATCGGCGGCCGCGGCGGCGCAGAGTGTTGTCGCTCGGAGACGTTCGATTGGGCGTTCTTCTTCGCGTGGTCGTTCGGGCCCTTCGACGCGTCGACGCGCGGGCCCTTGTGGCCTTCGCCGGCGTCCGTGTCGCTCTCGCCTCTCGCGCTCCGGTCGAGCGGAGTGGTTCGGGCGTCGACAGGGAGCTTGCGATCGGACGGATTCGCCGTGTCATCGGGCTTGTCGCCGAACTCGAGGCGCGACGGATGGCGCACATCCGCCTTCTCGGGGAGCGGGCTCGATGCACGGTCGGTGCGGGCCGGAGCCGCGGGCTTCGTGGCGAGCTCGCGCGGACGGATCGGATCGGGCGTGGTCTTGGATTCGTCGTTCATGGGATGCCTTCCATCGCTGTCGGTTGGCGAGTCGTGCGAATGCCCACCCGCGCGCGCCTGCGCTTGCAGGCGACCGCGCGAGAGGCCTCGCTCCGAATCCTCGCGAGCGGAACCTAGGCGAGCGGGCGGGACGCTCCCATCGACACATCCAGGCACCCGGCGGCGCGAGCCTGCGTAGCGCCTCGATGAGCTCGGTGCGCTTCGCCGGCGTCGTCGCTCGCGATCACGCGTCGACGGACCGGGCGCTCACCGCGTTCGCCGACACGGTGTCGTCGTGCTGCGCGTCCGCGAGCGGCTGGCTCGCCGGTCCATTGAGGACGCGACCGTCGATCGCATAGCGAGTGCCGTGGCACGGACAATCCCAACTGCGTTCGGCGGAGTTCCAGTGGACGACGCCGCCGAGGTGCGTGCAGATCGCGGAGAGCTCGTGCATCGACCCGTCGTCGTCGCGGTGCGCGGCCACCAAGTGGATCCCGCGGCGCACGATCGCTCCGCTGCCGCGAGGGATCTCGTCGGCCGACGCCACTTGGCCCGGCTTGACGAGGTCGACGAACTGCGCTGCGACGTTCAGGTTCTCGCGCACGAACTCGCGCGCCGCGCCGAGCGGCTTGCGGTCCGGCGCGTAGAGATCCTTCCACGGATTCTCGCGGCCGACGATCAGATCGGTGATCAACATCCCCGCGATCGTGCCGTGCGTCATCCCCATGCCCGAATCTCCGGTGGCGAGGTACACGTGCTCCGTCCCGGGCTCTCGCCCGATGTACGCGAGTCCGTCGAGCGTCTCCAAGACCTGGCCCGACCAGCGGAACTCGACCTGGCGCGCGAGCGGGAACTGACGACGCATCCACGTCTCGAGGCCCGCGTAGCGTTGCTCCGCATCGTCGGCTTGGCCGGTCTTGTGGTCCTCGCCGCCGACGATCAGGAGCTCGGCGGTCTCGAGCCCGCGCCCGGGGACGAGCCGCGCATAGTGGTACGGGCTCGCGTTGTCCCACAGCAGCACTTGCGGCACGCTGCCGCGCGGACACGCTGCACCGATCACGAACGTGCGGTAAGCCGACTGCTTGGTGTGCATCGCGAAGAGCGTGGTGACCGGCGAGTTGGTCGCGACCACGACCGATCGCGCGGTGACGGTTCGGCCGCCGTTGACCTCCACGCGCGCGGGCTCGCCGTCGAGCACCGCGAGGACGTGGGCGTCGGAATACAGACGACCGCCGAGTCGGACGAAGGCGGCCGCGAGGCCGTCGAGATAGCGCAACGGGTGCATCTGCGCTTGATCGGCGAAGCGTAGGCACGCACCGAGCGCCAGACCCTCGATCGGCGAGCTCGCGAACTGCTCGACGGCGATGCCGGCGCGTGTCGCGGCGGCGAACTCGGCGCGCAGCGCGTCCGGCGACACTCCATCCGCCTGCGCCAGGATCCCGTCGACGCGTTGGAAGCCGCAGTCGATCGAGTTCTCGCGCGCGATCGCCTCGATCCGATCGATCGCCGCGGCGTGACTCCGATACACCCCGCGCGCGCCCTCGACGCCGTGGAGCTTCTCGATGCTCGCGAAGCCGTCGTCGATCACGCTTGAGAGGTGCGCGGTCGTCCGCGAGGTGTCGCCGCGACCGATCGCTCCGTCGTCGACCACGATCACGCTCCGCCCCTCGCGCGCGAGCGAGTACGCGACGCTGAGCCCGCTGATGCCGGCGCCGATGACGCAGACGTCCGCGTCCGCGTCGTTCGAGAGGGTTTCGCTCCGCACCGCACCGTTGCGGGCCATCCACGGCGAGCGACTGGCTCCGGATTCGTCGATCATCGCTGTTCCTCGTTCACGGCGCGGGCCGCGCTGCGCGCGCGGTGACGCCGACGGCTCGGGTTCGTCTCGGGTCGGTCTTCACCGTGCCCGTGGAATCCGTCCGGCCTCGCAGAGACCCGACGGGCCGGACCGTGCGTCCGCGCGCAACGCGCTCGTCGATCGCGGAGCTCCCGCCGAGCGAGAACGCCGCGCGAACGCGCGGGCGCGGACGGAGCGGCGTTCCTGCGAACTCGCTCGGACCAGCAGCGCGATCGTTAGGTGCTCCGACGCGTCGAACCGATCGGCAGATCCGTCGAACACGCCGACGACCTTTCGGTAGCACGCGCGTCGTCGTGTTCACGGCGCGCGAACGCGAGCTCGAAGTCGCGCTACCCAGCTCTGTCGAGTGTAGCGACGATCGCGATCGACTACCGTCGACCCTCGGATCTGCCGGAGACAGCATGAACGCGCGTCGGACAGAACTCGAGCGCCGGCAGCGGACGCTCACGATCGGAGCGGAACGACGACGGAAGGCGAGCCCGTGAGCGTCGGCAGCCTCGAAGAGCACGCGAAAACGCTCGCCGCGGCGTTCACGCTCGCGCGCAGCTCCGGCGCGGTCAAGCACGACGTGCTCGCGCAGCTCGAGCTCGACCTCTCGGTGCTTCGCCGAGCGTATCGCGTGCTCGCCGACGACGTCCGCAACGGCGAGATCGTCGATCCCGCGGTCGAGTGGCTGCTCGACAACTTCCACCTGCTCGAATCCCAGGCGCGCGCGCTACGCCATGACCTGCCGGCGCGGTTCTACCGTCGCCTGCCCAAACTCTCGGCGCGCGAGCTGTCCGGCCAAGCTCGCGTCTACGCGATGGCGATCGAGTTCATCCGCCACGGCGATGGTCGCCTCGACGAAGATCGCCTCGCGCGGTTCCTGCTCGCCTACCAGAGCGTCGCGCCTCTGACGCTCGGCGAGCTGTGGGCGTGGCCGATCATGCTCAAGCTCGCGCTGCTCGAGAACTTGCGCGCGCTCACCGAGGGGATCCTGCGCGGTCGGCTCGCGCGACGCGCGGCGAACGCGGCCGTCGCTCGCGTCGAAGCGGGTGGCGCTCCGCCGCGTCTCCCGGAGACGCTCCACAGCGCGTTCGTCGCGCAACTGCGCCAGCGCATGCTGGAGCACGATCCGCGGGTCCTGCCGCTGCACTTCCAAGTCGAGGCCGCGGTCGCCGCGCGGGGCTCGACCTGCGAGGACGTCGTGCGCTCCGAATCGCAGCGCCAAGCGACCGACCAGGCGTCGATGGGCAACGCGTTCTCGAGCCTGCGTGCGTGCGCGAGCCTCGATTGGACCCGCTTCGTCGAGCGCGTGAGCCAAGTCGAGCAGATCCTGCGTCGCGACCCGACCGCGCACTACACGCGGATGGACTTCGAGAGCCGCGACCGCTATCGCCACGCGGTCGAGGACCTCGCCGAGCCCACCGGCGAGGCGCAGGTGCGCGTGAGCTTGCGCGCGATCGAGAGCGCGCGTGCCGCCGCCATGCGCGACCCGCAGGATCCCGCCGCACACGTCGGCTATCACTTGATCGGCGCCGGCCGGCCCGGGCTCGAGGTCGACGTCGCGTTCCATGCGTCCCACGCCGAGCGCGTGCGCCGCTTCGCATTCCGCCACGCGACCGCGGCCTACCTCGGCAGCATCGTGCTCTTGACCGCGGCGTTCTCGGCGATCGCTTGCGCGTATGCCTTGCGCGTCGGTGGGCGCGCGCTCGCCGTCGTCGCGCTCGCGCTCGCATTGTTGCCGGCGAGCGAGCTCGCGGTGCTGCTCGTGCAGCGCCTGGTCGCAGCGCTGGTGCCTCCGCGGCGTCTCGCGCGACTGGAGTTCGACGGCGGCGTCCCGGAGGGCGCGCGCACTATGGTGATCGTGCCGACCTTGCTGGGCAGCGTCGCCGGCGTGGAGCACTTGCTCGAGCACCTCGAAGTGCAGGCGCTCGGCAATCTCGACCCGCACATCCACTTCGCGATCCTGAGCGACTTCCGCGACGCCCCGACGCTCGAAGTCGCCGGCGACGACGAGATCCTCGCCGCTGCACGCGCCGGGATCGACGAGCTCAACCGGCGCGACGGGAACAAGCGCTACTTCCTCTTCCATCGCGCGCGCCGCTGGAACGCGAAGGAAGGCGTCTTCATGGGTTGGGAGCGCAAGCGCGGCAAGATCGAGGAGTTCAACCGTCTGCTGCGCGGCGCGACCGACACCGGCTTCACGGTCCAGCAGGGCGAGCTCGCGCTGCTCGCGTCGGTGCGGTACGTGCTGACTCTCGACACCGACTCGCGTCTGCCGCGCAACGTCGCGCGAGCGCTGATCGGCATCAGCGAGCACCCTCTGAACCGCCCGAGGTTCGATCCCTCGGTCGGGCGGGTGACGCAGGGCTACGGCATCCTCCAACCGCGCATCAGCGTGACGCACTCGAGCGCCGCGGGCTCGCTGTTCGCGCGCGTCTACGCCGGGCACACCGGCGTCGACCCGTACACGACCGCGGTCTCGGACACCTACCAAGACCTCTTCGACGAAGGCGTGTTCACCGGCAAGGGCCTGTACGACGTCGACGCGTTCAGCGCCGCGGTCGAGGGCCGCGTGCCGGAGAACGCCGTGCTCTCGCACGACTTGTTCGAAGGCGTGCACGCGCGGACGGCGCTGGTCACCGATCTGGAGCTGGTCGACGACTATCCCGCCAACCTGCTCGCGCACTCGCGGCGACAGCATCGCTGGGTGCGCGGCGACTGGCAGATCCTCGCGTGGCTGCTTCCGATCGTGCCGACGCGCGAGGGGTTCGGCCGCAATCGCCTGCCGTTGATCAGCAAGTGGAAGATCTTCGACAACCTCCGCCGCAGCCTGATCGCGCCGGCGTTGGTCGCGTGGCTCGCTGCCGCGTGGACGTGCTTGCCCGGACCCGCGTGGGTCTGGACGCTCGCGGGTGCGGCGGTCGTCGGCTTGCCGCTGGTGACGTCGCTCTTCAACCTCGCGATGCGCCGATCGGTGCGCGGTCCGGCGCGCGTCTACGTCCGCGGAGCGATGGAGGATCTGAGCTCGGCGGCCGCGCAGGCGTTCCTGATGCTCGCGTTCCTGCCCTACCACGCGTGGGAGATGCTCGACGCGATCGTGCGCACGTTGGTGCGGCTCGTGATCACCCAGCGACGGCTGCTGGACTGGGAGACCGCCGCGGCGCACGTCGCGAGGTACGCGAATCGATCGCAAACCGGGCTGCGTGCGTTCTACACGGCGATGGCGGCGAGTCCGCTCTGCGCGCTCGTGCTCGGCGTGGTCGTCGTCGAGGTCCGGCCGGACGCGTTCGCGCTCGCGGCGCCGTTCCTCGTCCTCTGGGCCGCGTCGCCCGCGTTCGCGTACGTGCTCAGTCGACCGGTCGCGCCGGAGCGTCGCGAGCTCTCGAGCGAGGATCGCGCGTTCCTGCTCGAGGTCGCGCGCAAGACGTGGAGCTACTTCGATCGCCACGCGAACGCCGAAGACCACGGCCTGCCGCCGGACAACCTCCAGGAGGAGCCTTCGGTCGTCGCGCACCGCACCTCGCCGACCAACATCGGGATGGGGCTCGTGTCGACGCTGGTAGCGCACGATCTCGGCTTCCTGACGACCGAGGCTCTGATCGAGCGCCTCGATCGGACGCTGACGTCGATCGAGAGCCTCGAGCAGCACGAAGGTCACCTGCTCAACTGGTACGACACGCGCAGCCTGTCGCCGCTGCTGCCGCGTTACGTCTCGACGGTCGACAGCGGCAACCTCGCGTGCTCGTTGATCGCGCTCTCCGAAGGTTGCAGCGAGCTCGCGAAGGCGCATCCGGATGACGCCGCGCCGTTGCAGGCGCTCGCTCGCCGCGCGAAGGAGTTCGCCGACGGCATGGACTTCCGCGGCCTCTACGATCGCGAGCGCCAGCTCTTCGCGATCGGCTATCGACTCGCCGACGCGGGCGGACCCGGCCGCCTCGACGCTGCGTACTACGACTTGCTCGCGTCGGAGGCGCGCCTGGCGAGCTTCTTCGCGATCGCGAAGGGCGACGTGCCGCAGAGCCACTGGTTCCACCTCGGCCGCCTGGTCGTCAGCGTCGACGGCGTGCCGACGTTGGTCTCGTGGAGCGCGACGATGTTCGAGTACCTGATGCCGAACCTCCTGATGAGGACGTATCCGGGCACGCTGCTCGATCAGACGTGTCGCATGGTCGTGCGACGACAGATGCGCTACGCGAAGGAGCACGACGTGCCGTGGGGCGTCTCCGAGTCGGCGTACAACCTGGTCGATCGTCTCGGCAACTATCAGTACAAGGCGTTCGGCGTGCCGGGGCTCGGGCTCAAGCGCGGGCTCGCGGACGAGCTCGTCGTCGCGCCGTACGCGACCGCCCTCGCTGCGCTGGTCGCGCCGGTCGCGGCGGTGCGCAACCTCCGTCGCCTGCGTGCCCGCGGCGTCGAAGGCGAGTTCGGCTTCTACGACGCGATCGATTTCACGCCGCGCAAGCCGGTGGATGCGGAGCTCGCGCCCGCCCGCACGCCGAGCTCGCCGACCGGCGTCGTGGTCAAGTCGTACTTCGCGCACCACCAAGGGATGACGCTGATCGCGCTCGCCGACGTGCTGCTCGGGCAACGGATGGTCGCCCGCTTCCACGCCGATCGGCGCATCCAAGCGACCGAGCTCCTGCTCCAAGAGCGCATCCCGCGGCAAGCTCCGATCATCGAGCCGCGGCCCGCCGAGGAGACCCGCGTCGCGCTCGGCGTCGCGCCGCGAGCCCCACGCCGCATTCGCTCGCCGCACACGTCGGACACGCACGCGCAGGTGCTCTCGAACGGCTCGTACGTCGCGATCGTCACCAACGCCGGTGGCGGCGCGAGCCTCTGCCGCGAGCGCGCGGTGACGCGTTGGCGCAAGGACCGCACGTGCGATCCCGGCTCGCAGTTCATCTACCTGCGCGACGTGCACACCGGCGATGTCTGGTCGGCGACGCACCAGCCGATCGGCAAGAACACCGACCACTACGTCGTCGAGTTCGTCAGCGAGAAAGCGACCTTCGAACGCCGCGACCACGAGATCGACACGCGACTCGAGATCGCCGTCTCGCCCGAGGACGACGCCGAGGTGCGTCGGATCTCGCTGACCAACAAGAGCGATCGACCGCGCGAGATCGAGCTCACCAGCTTCGTCGAGATCGCGCTCGGATCGCTCGCCGAGGACGTCGCGCATCCGGCGTTCGGGAAGCTGTTCATCGAGACCGAATGGCTCGCCGAGAGCACCGCGCTGCTCGCCAGGCGCCGCCCGCGCGCGGCCTCGGATCCGACGCTGATCGCGATCCACGCGCTCTCGATCGACGGGCCCGCGCGCGCGCAGGTCGAGTACGAGACGGATCGATTGCGCTTCCTCGGCCGAGGGCGCGGACCGGACGATCCGCAAGCGCTCGATGGACGCGCGCTCTCGGGCTCGACCGGCGCCGTTCTCGATCCGATCCTCAGCCTGCGCACGCGGCTGCGCCTCCCGCCGGGTGCGTTCGCTCGGCTGACGTTCACGACCGCGGTCGCGAGCGACGAGAACGCCGCTCGCGCGCTCGCACGCAAGTACCACGAGCCCGGGATCGCGGCGCGCACCTTCGCGCTCGCGTACACGCACGCGTTGGTCTCGCTGCGACACCTCGGGATCTCGCTCGAGGACGCGCAACTGTTCGAGCGGCTCGGCGCGCGGGTGTTCTTCTCCGACACGTCGTTACGCGCCGACTCCGCGACGCTCGAGCGGAACACGCTCGGTCAATCGGGGCTCTGGCGCCACGGCATCTCGGGCGATCTGCCGTTGGTCCTGGTCCGCGTCACCGACGCGAGCAGCGCCTCGCTCGTCCGCCAGGTGCTGATGGCTCAGGAGCACTGGCGCTTGAAAGGCCTGCGCGCGGACGCGGTGATCCTCAACGAGCATCCCGCCGACTATCGCGACGAGATCCAAGCGCAGTTGCGCCAGATCGTCGACGGCGGACCCTGGGCGGGTTGGAAGGACCGCACGGGCGGCGTGTTCTTGCTGCGCTCCGACGGCATGCTGGAGGCAGAGCGGATCCTGCTCTACGCCGTCGCTCAAGCGGTGCTCACCGGCGACGAGGGCGGGCTCGCCGGCCAACTCGATCGCGAGCAATCCGGCGCGCCGCGAGCACTCGACGCGGCGCTCGCCGACGAGCCCGAACGCGACGACGAGCCGCGCGAAGCGGAGCCGTTGGTGATGGAGAACGGCCTCGGCGGCTTCACGCGCGACGGCCGCGAGTACGTGATCACGCTGAGCGGCGAGCGCCAGACTCCGCTGCCGTGGTGCAACGTGCTCGCGAACCCCGGCTTCGGCACGATCGTCACCGAGCTGGGTTCGGCGCACACGTGGTGCGAGAACAGCCGCGAGAACCGGCTGACTCCGTTCGCGAACGATCCGGTCACCGACCCGACGACCGAGGCGATCTTCCTGCGCGACGAGTCGAGCGGCGCCGTCTGGGCCGCGACGCCGGGTCCGTTGCGACGCACGGCGCGCTCGCCGCGTTGGACGATCCGCCACGCCGCCGGGGTGACGCGCTTCGCGCGCTCGGCGGACGAGCTGGCGCAAGAGCTGACCGTGTTCGTCGCGCGTGTCGAGCCCGTCAAGCTCTCCATCCTGACGCTGACGAACCGTTCGGAGCGGCCACGGCGCCTGTCGCTCTTCGCCTACAACGCGTGGTCGCTCGCGGCGCCGAGTCCGACCGCCGCGCCGCTCGTCGTCACCGAGCACGACGACGCGACCGGCGCGATCCTCGCGCGCAACGCCTACAACGACGTCTACAAGCAGCGCGTCGCGTTCGCGGCGACCGGGGAGCGCCTGCTCTCCGCGACCGGCGATCGCACGGAGTTCCTCGGCCGCAACGGCTCGCTGCAGCGCGCGGCAGCGCTCGCCGCTCCTCGGCTCGCGGGACGTTTCGGCGCCGGCATCGATCCGTGCGCCGCGCTGCACTGCTCGGTCGAGCTCTCACCCGGCGAGACGCGGCGGATCGTGTTCTTACTCGGCCAGGGACGCGACGCCGACCACGCACGCGAGCTCGTGCGGCGCTTCGCGGCGCCCGACGCGGCGCAAGCGGAGCTCCGCGCGGTCGAAGAGTTCTGGGACGAGACGCTCGACGCGGTCCACGTCTCGACGCCCGACGACTCCTTCGACTTGTTGGTCAATCGCTGGTTGCTGCACCAAGACCTCGCTTGCCGCGTGTGGGCGCGCTCCGGCTACTACCAGGCGAGCGGCGCGTACGGGTTCCGCGATCAGCTCCAGGACGTGCTCGCGTTGCTGCACACGCGCCCCGACCTCACGCGCGAGCACATCGTCCGCGCGGCCGCGCGCCAGTTCGTCGAAGGCGACGTGCAGCACTGGTGGGACGCGTCGACGGGTCGCGGTCTGCGCACGCGCTGCTCGGACGACCTGCTGTGGTTGCCGTACGCGCTCGCGCACTACGCCGACGCGAGCGGCGATCGCGCGGTCTTCGACGAGCTCGTCACCTTCCTCGAAGCGCCCGCGGTCCCGCCGGGCGACGCCGAGGCCTACGGCCGACCGAACGTCGCGGCGGAAGCGGGTTCGCTCTTCGAGCACGCGCTGCGCGCGATCGACCGCGCGTTGACGGTCGGCGTCCACGGGCTGCCGTTGATCGGCAGCTGCGACTGGAACGACGGTTACAACCGGGTCGGCCACCTGAACCGCGGCGAGAGCGTGTTCGTCGGTTGGTTCCTCCACTCGATCCTCGGCACGTTCGCGCCGCTGTGCGAGCAGCGCGACGAACCGGTGCGCGCCGCGCGCTATCGCTCCGAGCGCGAGCGACTCGGCGTGATGCTCGAGCTGTGCTGGGACGGCGAGTGGTATCGCCGCGCGTACTTCGACGACGGCACTCCGCTCGGTTCCGCCGACAGCGCTGAGGGCCGCATCGACTCGGTCGCGCAGACGTGGGCCGTGATCTCCGGCGCGGCGACGCCGAAGCGCGCCGAGCGCGCGATGGACGCCGTGCGAACGCACCTCGTGCGCCGCGCGTCGCGCGTGATCCTGCTGCTGACGCCGCCGTTCGACCGCACCGCGCTCGACCCCGGTTACATCAAGGGCTACTTGCCCGGCATCCGCGAGAACGGCGGACAGTACACGCACGCGGCGCTGTGGGTCGTGCTCGCGTTGACCAAGCTCGGCAGCGGCGACGAAGCGGTCGAGCTCTTCCACATGCTCAACCCGATCAACCACGCGCGCACCCCGGCGAACGTCCAGCAGTACAAGACCGAGCCGTACGCGGTCGTCGGCGACGTCTACGATCACCCTGCGCATCGCGGACGCGGCGGTTGGACGTGGTACACGGGCTCGGCCGGTTGGACGTACCGCGTCGCCGTCGAGGACATCTGCGGCCTGCGTCGACACGGCGCGACGTTCGGCGTCGAGCCCTGCATCCCGTTGTCGTGGCCGACGTTCTCGCTGCAGTGGCGGATCGGCGCGAGCCGCTACGACATCGTCGTCGAGAATCCCGAGCACCGTTGTCGCGGCGTCGTCGAGGCGACGCTCGACGGCGAGCCCGTCGACTCGACCGCGATCCCGTGCCTCGACGACGGGCGCGTGCATCGAGTGAAGATCGTCCTCGGCGCGCCACGAGCTCCAACGCGCGCGGCTGCGGCGCGCGTCGTCTCAGGCTCGTGAGAACTCGGCCGACGCGCCGCACGATCCGTCGTGCTCGCCCCACAGGCGTCCTTGCCCGTAGGCGACGCCGAGTCCGCGAACGAGTTCGAGATCGTCACGAGCTTCGATCCCGTCGGCGAGGATCTCGCAGCCGAGCGAATGGACGGCGGCGAGCATCCGGCGCAACGCGCGAGCCTTGCCGACGTCCCGCGCGACGCCGCGGACGAACTTCGGCGCGATGCGCACCGCGTCCGGTTCCAGCAGGATCAACGTCTCGAGCGAGCTGCGACCGAAGCCGATGTCGTCGATCGACACGCGCAGTCCGCACGCCTTCAGGTCTCGCACGCAGTCGCGCAGCGCCGCCGGCTCGCCGACGATGTTCTGTTCGCTGATACCGAGACAGAATCGCAAGCCGCCGCCGTTCGCGGAGAAGTGCGCCATGAGCTCGTCGACCGGCGTCTCCAGCAAGGTCGACGGCATCGCGTCGATGTGACAGCGCGAGCCCGGCGGCAACGCACGAGCCGCTTCGAGACACGCGCGCAACCGCACCGCGTCGACCGGAGTGAGCACGTTGTGCTCGAGCGCCAACCGCAGGAAGTCGCGCGGGTGCTCGAAGATCCCCGCGGGGCCTCGGGCGACCAGCTCGGCGCCGGCGACGGTCTCGTCGTCGAGGCGAACGACCGGTCGCTGCAACACGCGTAAGCCGTCGCCGGACAGGAGGCAACGAATCCGCTCCTCCGCATCGCCCGCGCCCGCATCGGCGCGCCGATCCGAGGTCGAGACGCGGTTCTTGCCGCTGTGCTTGCTGTGGCGCAACGACGCCTGCGTCCGCAGGAGCACTTCGTCGAGCGACGAGACGTCGTCGTTCAGAAGTTCGATGCCGAGACTCAACGTGACGTGGAGCGCGTCGGACGCGACGCGCAGCGGCCGCTCCGAGATCGAGAGTCGCAAACGCTCTGCGACTTGCAGCGCTTCGGCGAAGCGCGTGTCCGGCAGGAGCACGAGGAACTCGTCTCCGCCGATCCGTCCGATGTGATCGGAGGGTCGCAGCGACTCCCGGAGGTGCGCCGCGAGCTGCTTGAGCGCCGCATCACCGCCGGCGAGCCCGAGGTGTTCGTTGACCTGCTTGAAATCGTCGCAGTCGATCAACAAGGCCGCGAGCGGTCCGTCGGATCGGCGCTTCCTCCGAAGCTCGATCGCGAGCTCCGCGGCGAGACCGCGGCGATTCAAGAGCTCGGTCAGCGGATCGATGCTCGCGAGCTGCTCGAGGCTCGCGTTCAGGCTGCACATCCGCGTCGTCAGGGCCTCGAGCTCCGCGTGCGCGCGCTTGTGATTGGTGATGTCGAAGAGCGACACCAGCCACACCGGTTCTTGCTCCCACCGCCCCTCGACGCACTGGACCTCGAGCACGCGATCGCCGCGGACCGCGAGCTCCTTCCGCGCACTCGCATCGAACGGGAAGCCCAGGCTTTCGCCGCAGAGCCCGCCGATCGACGCGCCCACGAGCTCTTCCGCCGCACCATTGGCGAGCAGCACCGAGCCCGAACGAGACACGACCACGAGCCCTTCGGAGCTCTGCATCACCAACGTGCGAAAGCCGGCTTCGCTCTTCTCCAGCGCGCGCAGCCTCTGCTCCATCGCGATCCTCGCGACCTGTCGGTCCAGCGAGCGCCGGACGCTGCGCTCGAGCAGCGTTCGATCGGTCCGCCGCTTCACCAAGAAGTCCTCGGCGCCAGCGTGCGAACGGCGGTCGACCGCGTCCTCGTCCTCGGTGTCGGTCACGACGACGATCGGCACGTCGGGCGCCACCGCGCGCAGTCGGCCCACCGAATCGATGCCGGACGCGTCCGGCAGATCGGGGTCGAGCAACACCACGTCGAGTCCGCCCGCGCGCGCTCGTGAAACCGCCTCGCGCAGCGTGCTGCGATGCTCGACGGCGAACGCAGCCTTGCCGGGCACGGCGAGCTTGGCTCGTATCGAGCCAACGTCGTCGATGTCGTCCTCGACCAACAATGTGCGAATCGATTCCATGCACCCCTCGCGATGAAAGAGGTCCGCGCTCACGCCGGAGAGCATCGAAGAGGGAGATGGCGGAATCCGGCGGAGCGCGGCCCTCGTTCGTCACGCTATGCGAATCGCGAGCGCGCGCGAATCGATGACAATCGGTATCCGCCGACGTCGGCCTCGGTACTCGGATTCGGTCGCGGCGATTCGACTACGCGATCGGCTCGGTCTCGAGCTCTGCGCACGGCGCAGTGACGATCACCGTCGTGCCGCGGCCGAGATCCGAGGCGACCTGCAGGCGACCGCCGACGTGCCTGAGCTGCTCGCGGATGCCGAACAGTCCGTAGCCGTGCCGATCGATGTCGTCGACATCGAAGCCGGCGCCGGAGTCGCTGACCGTGATCCGCACGCCTTCGTCGCCGGCTTGTACGAGCACGGTCGCCTCGCGCGCGTGGGAGTGCGTCGCGACGTTGGTCAGGAGCTCACGCACGGCGCGGAACAGCAGCCCGCGCACGTGCTCGTTCTCGATCGCCGGCGAGCTGTCGTCCTCGACGTGCACGACGACGCCGTGCTTGCTCTCGATGTCCTCGGCGAGCCATTGCAGCGCGGCGACCAGACCCAAGTCGTGGAGCGACGGCGGACTGATGCGGAACGTGATCACGCGCAGCGAGCGATCCGCGCGCTCGACGAGTTGCTCGATGCCGGTCAACGGATCGTGCAGCTCGACGCCCGCGGAGCCTCGCAACGTCGCGAGCATCAATTTGGCGAGCGCGATGTCCTGTCCGAGCCCGTTCTGGAGCTCGGCGGCGAGCGTCTGCCGGAGTCGTTCCTCGTCGAACGCGCTCTCGACGGCCATCGTGCGCAAACGGTCCTGGTAGCTCAGCGCCTCGCGTTCGGAGCGTTTGGCGGTGGTGACGTCGCGCGCGACTCCGATGACTCCGCGCACCACGTGCTGCGCGTCGTACCAGGGCGCAGTGGTCGTCGCGAGCGTGATGGACACGCCTCGGACGTCGCAGACCTCGTCCCGCGTCTGCGGCACACCGGAGTCCATCACCGCCAGATCGATCGCGCGGATGCGCGTGGCGACCGCGGTCGCGAACAGCGAGCTGTCCTCCGCGCCGAGGATCTCGCTGACCGGCTTCCCGAGTAACTCGGCGCCCCGGGGATTGATCATCGCGTACCGGCCGTCGAGGTTCTTGGCGAAGAGCATGTCGTTGGATTGGTCGAGGACTTCGAGCAACAGCCCGTATCGAGCCCGCAGTTTGTCGAGCGCGTCCTGCAGCTCACGGAGGACGCTGACGACCTCACGCGAACCAGTCGGACCCGCGCGGTCTTCCAACCGCGCGCGCAGGGCGGTCAACCGCTCCCGCGCCTGTTCCACACTGTCGAAGAGGTCGTGCTCGCTCATGGTTCTCAACGCTCTGCGCCGACGCCGCCAGGTGCGGGGTCACCGAGGCGTGGAACAGATCTCCTGGAGGCGGTGTCGCGGGCGCGGAACCGAGCTCCCCGAGGAGTCCGCGCGGCCACCATCGCACTCAGATTGAAGCCCGCGCCACTCGCTCGCACGATCGGTGGAACCACTGATTCCCGAGCGCGCATCTGGGCGGTCGCGCGGCGTCGGCGACTCGAGCAGATCGCGCTTGCGAACGAGCTCGCGGCGAAACGCGCGCGCGACGAGCTCGCTTCAGCTCTCGAGCGACGTCAAGCCTTCGCGGATCGCGTACTTCGTCAGCTCCGCAGTGCCGTGCAACCCGAGCTTCTGGACGATGTTGCGCCGGTGCGTCTCGACGGTCTTGATCGAGATGTGCATCTGCTTCGCGGTCTCGGCGGACGTCTTGCCCTCCGCGACGAGCTGCAGGACCTCGCGCTCGCGCGCGCCGAGCGTCGAGTAGGCCGACACTTCGCTCGCCGTGTGAGCAGTGGTCGAGCGATCGACGACGAAACCGGCGATCTCCGGGCTCAGGTACGTCCGACCGAGGCCCGCCGCGCGCACGGCGCGCAGGAGCTCGTCGTGCGCCGAGATCTTGAGCAGGTAGCCACAGGCCCCGGCCTCGAGCATGTGGTGGACGTAGCGCTTGTCGGTGTGCGTCGAGAGCGCGATCACCTTGACGCGCGGGAACTCGTTGCGGATCCGCCGGGTCGCTTCGACGCCGTTCAGCTCGGGCATACCGACGTCCATGACGACGACGTCCGGCGAAAGCGTGCGCACGAGGTCCATCGCGACCCGTCCGTCGGGGGCTTCGCCCACGACCTCGATGTCCGGAACGCCGACGAGCAGCGCCCGCAGGCCCTCTCGCATCATCTTGTGATCGTCGACCAGCAGGACTCGAATGTTCATACTTCCACCTTGTTCTTCGGCGCCTCGGAGCGCGTGATCGGCGCGCACAAGTGAATCTGCGTTCCTCGGCCCGGCGCCGACTCGATCCGCATGCTGCCACCGACGTGGTTGAGCCGCTCGCGGATGCTGAACAGGCCCGATCCCCGCGCGACGACGACGTTGGGTTCCATGCCGACGCCGTCGTCGGCGACGACGATGCTCAGGCGGTCGAACTCGCGTTGGACGGCCACATCGACGTGCTGCGCCCGCGAGTGCTTGGCCGCGTTGATCAGGAGCTCGCGAATCGAACGGAACAGGATGACGCGCGTCTTCTCGTCGGTCGGTTTCGAGCTGCGGTCGTCGACCAACCGGATCTCGATCCCGTAGCGCGACTGGATGTTCTCGACGAGCCACTGCAGCGCCGGCTCCAGGCCGAAGTCGTGCAGCACCGGCGGACTGAGCTCGAAGCTGATCGATCGCGCGGCGCGGTTGACCTGCTCGATCAGGTCCTCGACCTCGTCCAAGGCGGTTGCGTGCTTCGACCCGGCGGCGCGCCGCACGATCGAGAGCTTCATCTGCGCCAGCGCGATCAGTTGGCTGAGCCCGTCGTGCAAGTCGACCGCCAGACGCCGGCGCTCGAACTCCTCGATGAGCAGGAGCTCCGCCGTCAACGCCCGCAGACGGTTCTGGTAGACCTCGACGCGATGTTCGTTCTCCTTGCGGGCCGTCGCGTCCCGGACGTAGATCGTCAGCAGCGCGGGCTCACCTCCGCTGGACGTCAACGCGACCTCGACCGGGAACTCCGAGCCGTCGGCCCGGCACGCGCTCGCGTCGAACCGCTTGCCCGGCAGCGCGGAGGTGCCGACTTCGCGGAACACCGCGAGGCCCTCGCGCGCGCGTTCACGCATCCGCGGCGGTACCAGGCTCTCCAAGAGATCGGTTCCGAGCACCTGCTCGCGGCGATAGCCGAACATCCGCTCGGCCACGGCGTTGAACTCGGCGACACATCCCTGCATGTCGACCGTCACGATCGCGTCGAGAGACGCCTCGAGCAGCGCGTGCTTGCGGCGCTCGGCGACGGAGAGCGTCGCGCGCAAGCGCTCCCGCTCGAACAACTGACCGATCTGCGCGCCCACCCACGCCAAGAACTCGGCGTCGACGGCAGCGCGAGGACGGGAGTCGCGGCCGGTGAGCCGCAGCACCACGCGCACCTCGCCGTCGACCAGGATCGGCAGTTGGTACAGCCCTCGCATGCACGCATGGTCGGCTGCCAACGCGCCGGAGCGCATCCGATCGGACGCCGGATCCACGTCCCAAGACGCGCCGACGCCCTGCACCGGCGATTCGTCGCGCTCCGAGGCAGCGTGCGTGCGTGCATCGACCTGCCACGTCGCGACTTCGGCGCCCGGGCGCTGCCACGAAGCGTCGAGGCGCGCGCTGCGCTCGCCGGTCGGGCCGACCTCGACCGACCAGAACTCACCCGCGTCCCACTCCAGACCTTCGACCAGCAGCCGCAAGAGCGACTGCGCGGCATCCTGGAACGTCGCTGCAGCGGTCAGGCACCGCGCCACCGAGTACCCGAGCTCGAGCCGTGCCTCCGCGGTGCACTCGGCGCCGAACTCGAGGTCGCCATCGTGCTCGCCGTCGCTCGCGGCGCCGTTCGAGCCCGTCGACCGACGCTCGTGGCTGTCGCCGTTGCTCCCCGGATTCGCCGCTGCGCGATTCCCCGCGCGCTCGGCGTCCGGTGCATGCGCGACCGCGCGCCGAACCTCGGCGAGCGACTCCTGCAAAGTCGCGAGGAATCTCCCCAGCGACTCGCGCACCTCGACGGGGTTCGCGCGCGAGAAGTGCCTCAGCTCTCCGAACTGCTGCCGCAGCTCATCCAGCTTGGATTGGATCGTGTGGTTGCTCACGGGCCCTCGCGTTCGGGCAACCGGCAACCTCGTTCCGCGCACGCGCGGACACGAGACACATTGCACTCCGGGTGTCCTGCAGTGACGCCCGCATCCTACACCGCCCCCTCCGGCGCGATCATTCCGTGGAACTGGGTATCGCGCTGTGTACGCCTTCGCGCTGCCGAGCGGCGGTCAGCCCGTCCCCGCCGCCAACGCGGCGCGGATCGTCGCGAGATTCTCCTCGGCGAACTCCGGGTTGCGGGTCGCCGCCGTTTCGAGCGCTTCGATCGGAAGGAAGCCGAGCTCGCGCAGCGCGAGCGTCGCGGAGTAGAGCACCAGCTTGCCGCCGCCGATCTTCAGCGACGAGCGCGTCGGATCGAGTGTCGTCACGCGCGCTTTCGTCTTCGCGCTCGCCAACGCGGGCAGCGCGAACAGACGATCCTCGGCGGTCATCGCGGCGAGTTGGCGGCCCGACTTCGCGAGGCCTTCGTCGCTGACGACGATCATCGCGTCCGGTCGCGTGATGCCGGTGTAGCGGATCTCGGTCGGCGCGAGCACGAGCT
>JADLBP010000157.1 GCA_020847695.1 Planctomycetota bacterium | reverse complement strand
CCGCTCGCTCGTGCGTGAAGCCCGCAGCGACGACATCCCCGGAATGCACCGCATTCGCATGGCCGTCCGTGAGAATCGGCTGGTGACGCTCGTGATCAGCCCCGCCGACTACGAGCGCGAGCTCGCGCTCACCGGACGAGGTTGGGTCGCCGAGGTCGACGGCGAGCTCGTCGGCTTCGCCATCGGCAACGCGATTCGCGGCAACGTCTGGGCTCTGTTCGTCGATCCGGAGCACGAGCGCTCGGGCCACGGCCGACGGCTGCACGACGCGATGGTCGCGTGGCTGTGGTCGCGCGGGCTCGAACGGATCTGGCTGACCACCGATCCCGGCACGCGCGCCGAACGCTTCTATCTCGCCGCGGGCTGGCGCGCGACCGGTCGCGTCGGCAACGAAGTGCGGTACGAGCTCGAACGACCGAAGTAGGCGCGCGCCTTCGGCGGCGGATTCCTGACGATCGCGCCGACGAGGCGACGGGTCTCGTCCTCGGAATCGAAGCTCACCGTGCGGTCCGCGACGGTCGCGACTTCGCCTCGCGGTCGCTACGGCCCGATGACGAGCTCGAGCGCATCGCTCAATCCGTCGCCGAACGTCGCGACCGGATCGCGCGACCAGTTCTGGAGCCAGACCTTCGCGCCCGCGACCAGCGCGGGATCGTGACCGCTCGCGACGTAGGCGTTGAAGTCCTCGACGAACGCGCCGTCGCACGTTCCCGCGGTTCCGCCGGAGTTGAGCACCGCGTGATGGCGCTTGACCGTCGACGTGCAGAGGTAGCCGTCGTGGAAAGGTTGCGAGTCGCCGCTGACGGTGCTGTGGAAGTAGAGCCCGGGCTTCTTGCCGACGACGTGGCTCGTCACCAGCGTGCAACCGCTCTTCGAGCTCGCGCTCGGCGCGAACGAGCTCGCGATCGACGGCGTGCAACCGAGCGAATTGGTCTTCGCCGTGCAGTACACCGTCGGCGCGGGGGTCGGCGGGTCGTAGCGCGCGAGGCTGTGGTAGTAGCCGGCGGCGAGCTCGAGACACGACGTGCCGAGTCCCGACTCCGGCGCGTCGCACTCACCGTACGGGTTGTCGCCCCAGGCGAGCAGCACGCCGTCGCTGCGCAACGCGAGGCTGTGATAGCCGCCGGCCTCGATGTCGACGTACGTCACGCCGGCGGGCAGCGGCGGCACGTCGCATTCGCCGTGCGAGTTCAGGCCGAAGCCGACGACTTCGCCGTCGCTGCGCAGCGCGAGGCTGTGGCCGAACCCCGTTGCGATCTCGACGTACGTGACGCCGGCCGGTAGCGCGGGCGCGGTGCAATCGCCGAAGTAGCAGAAGCCCCAACCGATCACGTTGCCGTCGCTGCGCAGCGCGAGGCTGTGAGCTCCGCCGTCGGCGATCTGCGTGTACGTCATGCCCGCCGGAAGCGCCGGCACCGGCTGCGCGCTGAACCCGAACTGCACGACGCTGCCGTCGTCGAACAGTCCAAGGCTGTGCACATGGCCCGCGGAAATCGCGACGTAACTCGCACCGGCCGGCGGTGGCGGCGGCGTCTCTTGACCGGTGCCGTTGCCGCCCCAACCGATCGCGGTGCCGTCGCTCAGGATCGCGAGGCTCTGGTCCCAGCCCGCCGAGATCGCGACGAACGTCACGCCGGCGGGCAAGGTCGGGACGTTGCACTGGCCCTTCGCGTTGCCGCCGAACGCGACCACGCTGCCGTCGTCGAGGCGCGCGAGCGTATGGAGCTCGCCCGCCGCGATCTCGACGTAGCTGCGTCCCGCCGGAAGCGCCGGCACCGCGCATTGGCCGACGTGGTGTCGTCCCCATGCCGCAACGTTCCATTGCGCGCTCGCGACGTTCGCCGTGAGGACCGTCACGCTGCCGAAGAGAAGGAGAAGCGCCGCACGACCTCGAATCGAGTTCGACATGACCGCCTCGCGAAGGAACGGCGTCGAGCGCCACCGCGCGGGCCCGCCGACGACGGTGTGCCGCGGCGGAGCAGCGCGAGCCTCGAGCCCGTCCGTGATCTTACGACGCGTTGCGCGATCCGGAGCCGCGCCGCTCTGCGTACGCGCCGTACCTCGACCTCGGTGGCTGAGCCACGCTAATGCTCCCGCTCGCGCAACGGTCCTCCACACCCCTCACCGTCAGGAAACTCGGAGGAGCTCCTTGACGGGAGGGCCTCCATATCAGGGCAAGACGACGTAGCGCAGGCCGTTGGAGAGCGAGACGTTGTTCGGCGGGGCAAAGGCCGGATCGCGGCCCCACGCCTGCACGTACACGGCCGTGCCGGCGACCAACAGCGCGGGCAGCGGATTCCCGCCGAGCGCTCCGGCCGCGAACGCGTTGAAGTCCAGCGTGTACGTCCCGCTGCAGTCGAGGTTCGGCGGCGGGCTACCCGCGGAATCCTGGGGCGGCGTGCGATTGATCGGCAGCGCGACGCACAGCGTGCCACCGCCGAACGGAGTCGCTGCCGGCCCGGCGACGCCGTAGAGGAAGAGGCCGGGCTTGTTGTTGCGCAGCTTCTCCGCGATCACCGTGAAGCCCGAGCTCGCCGCCGCGCTCGACGTCCCGGTGAACTCCAGATTCGGAGTGCAGCCGAGACCCCCAGTCTTTGCCGTGCAGTACGTCTGCGGCGAATCGTTGGTGTCGAGTTGGACGACGACGGCGTCGAAGTCCGTGCTGGGCGCGTAGGTGTACCCACATGCGACGATCCGGTTCCCCGGCGCTGTCGTCGCGCGGGCGAGCTGCGGATTGCCCGCGACGCTGAATCGGCGCGTCCAATCGACGTTGCCCGCGGTGTCCATCTGCGTGACGAAGACCTCGTCGGCGGTCGAGCCGATCAGGCTACCTTCGTGACCGACGACGTAGAGCTGACCCGCGGAGCCGCGCACGAACGCTGCGCCGCGTGCTCCTGAGTGCGCCGCGCCGTCGTAGTGGTAGTCCGAGAGCACCTGGCCCATCTGTCCGCGGCGAGCCCACTGGATGCGCGGCGTGCCGAGGAAGTTGCGCAGCAGTAGGCAGTGGACGACGTTGTCGATCAGCACGACGTCGAGGCTCGAGTTGAAATCGGCGGCGCCGAAGGTCTCCATCCACAAGAGCGTGCCGCTCGAGTTGATCCGGGCGACGTAGGCGAGCGGATACTGGGAGAACAGGATCTGGATCGTCGAAGTTCCGATGACGTAGGCGCCGCCGAAGCCGTCGCTGATCACCTTCTGCGCGGTGCTCGGTACCGTGCCGAGTTCAAGAGCCCAATGCAACGAGCCGGACGAGCCGCGCTGGGTCACGATCGAACGCGAGTTCGCCTGCCCCGCTACGAAAACGTTGTTGAGCGAATCGATCGCCAGGCTCGATGCTCCGTCGGGTCCTTGCGTCTGGCCATCGATCTCGACGCTCCAGCTGAGCGCACCCCACGGCTCGTAGCCGCGCAGGAGGATGTTGCTCGGATTCGGCGCGGTCGTGATGGTGCCGGCGACCACCGCTCGCCCCGCCGCGTCGAACTCCACCGAAGCGAGGACGGAGAAGGCTCCGCCGACCGTATCGCTCCAGAGCAGGCTGCCGTTGGTGTCGTAGCGTGCGATGAAGTACGGTGCGCCGACGACGCAGACGTCGCCGTTCGCCGCGAGCGCGAGATCGGCCGGTCGATCGTATGTACCCGCCGGCGCGTCGATGCGCTTCGACCAGAGCAATGCACCGCTCGCCGAGTACTTGTTGACGTCGACTTGGGTCTCGCTCGGGCTGACGCGCACTTCGCTCGCGAGGAAGATGCTCCCGCTCGCGTCGACGGCGATGCAGTGGCCGTAGTCGGCGGCGCCGGACTGCGAGCCATCGTGCGTGGCGGTCCATTCGACCTGGACTTGGGAGAGCGCGGGCGCTGCTGCGCACGCGACGGCCGCGAACAACGGAATGAATCGAGCGTGGGGCTTCATCGAGGTGCCTTCGAGGCGGATCAGGAGGTCGTCAATGGTGCTTCGTCGGCCGCGTGGACCGACCGCGCTCTGGGTGAGAGCCGCCGGCGCAGGTCGACACCACGTGCCGAGTGTCGATAGGTGAGTGCTCCATACTGCCCGAGCAGGCATCGGCGGGTTCAGGAACTTCGCGAACCCGCGTGCTCGCCGGTAGCGTCGGACGCTGGCTCGGTTGGGCCGAACCGTCGCGCGAACGCTCGCTGATCTCGCGTCTCGACCTGTGCGCGGCATCGCGCCGAATCGGCTGCAAGCGCCGCGCGCGAAAGTTCTTCGCACCCGACCAAGGCTGTCGCACTGCTCTTCCGTTTCAGCCCCGAAACCCACGGAGCCGGATCGCGCGCTGCTCGCTCGCGAGCGCGAGCTCGACCCGCGCACTCGATGCGTTGGCGCGGCGAGTGGAGAGCGCCAGTCCGTCGTCCTTCCGCGCTCGCGGAGCGCGCGATTCCCGCGCCGAACTTCGCGCTCGTCCGTCTCGAGCACCCGAGCGAGCGCGCCGGCCGCTCGCCGAACGAATCGTCAGTCGGCTTCTTCGTCGCCGCCGCCGAGGACCGCGAGGAAGGCCTTCTGCGGGATGTCGACGTTGCCGATCTGGCGCATCCGGCGCTTGCCCTCTTTTTGTTTCTCGAGGAGCTTGCGCTTGCGGCTGACGTCGCCGCCGTAGCACTTCGCGGTGACGTCCTTGCGATACGCGGCGATCGTCTCGCGCGCGATGATCCGGCTGTCGATCGCGGCTTGCAGCGCGATCTCGAACTGGT
>JADLBP010000156.1 GCA_020847695.1 Planctomycetota bacterium | reverse complement strand
CGCGGCCATCTGCTAAGGTTTGGAGCTTCCAACCCGCGCGATCGCACGGCATTCGGGCCCGCCCGCACGCCTGTCGCCCGCGCCTGCTGCCCGAATCGACCCCAGCCCCCCATCGCCCGACCGCCTCCCCCCTCGGCGGGACCCATGGCCACCGAAGCCCCTCCGCAAGCCAGCTGTCCGACCTGCGGCGCCCAGCTCAAGCGCACCAACCTCTCCTTGTGCGCGTACTGCGGCAGCCCGCTGCAGCTCGGCGCCAAGGCGGCGCCGCCCGACGACGAGGTCGCGCGGCGCCTCGCACGTCTCACGGAACACGCCGAGTTCAAGGCGAAGCTCGCCTGGAACCCGATCGACGCCGAAGCGGAGGCGCCCGCGCTGAAGCTCCGCGGCTTCGCGGGCTTCGCGATCGTCCTCGGCGGTCTGTGGGCCGCGGTCGCCCTGTTGCGCGGCCAGCCGCCCGCGGGCACGTGGGCGCTCGTCGGCTACGGCGTCGCCGGCGCGGGCCTGGTCGCGTTGCTCGCGTCGCGCGGTTGGCAGCGTTCGCTGCGCAACGGGCCGATGCTGAAGCGCGCGGCGATCGTCACCGACCGGCGCAGCGATACCGACCCCGAGCGCGGCTCGACCAACTACTACTTCAGCCTGCGCTTCCACGACGGCAGCGAAGGCGAGTTCCGGTTCCAAGGCCGCGGCACGCAGTACGACCCGATGGCGAACGGCGCGGCGGGCCTCGCGTTCACCCGCGGCGAGCGCCTGGTCGAGTTCCACCGCATCACCGGCTAGCGCTCCGTCGAAAGCAGCCGCGAAGCCAGCGCTCGGCTGCGCGCGGCGGACGCTCGCGCCTTGCGCTCCGCAGTCCGCGCGGCGCGCCACCGACTTGCGGCCACCTGGCCGACGACGCGCGCGTGAGAGAATCCGTGCGCGCCGCAAACCCGCGAGAGACCGCCATGCCCCTCTACCAGAGCGTCGACGAGCTCGACTTCCGCTTCGAGGACCTGCAACCCCTGCCGCTGCCCGACCGCGTGCTGATGGCGGATCCGCGCGACTTCGAATGCGCGTACGCGATCAACCCGCACATGGTCGACGAGCGCGGCGAGCTGAAGCGCGTCGATCGCGAGCTCGCGCGACGCCAGTGGTCCGCGCTGCGCGACGCGTTCGAGGCGAGCGGCTTGCGCGTCGATCTCGTGCCGCCGCTCGACCGGCACCCCGACCTCGTCTTCTGCGCGAATCCGGCGCTGCCGATGCCGCGCGCGCTCTTCGCCGACGGACGCCCGCGACTGGTGCCGTCGCGCATGGCGCACCCCGAGCGCCGCGGCGAAGTCGAGCACGTCGTCGCGACGCTGCGCGCGCTCGGCTACGCGATCGAGCCGCTGCGCGGAGCGTCGCAGCGCCTCGAAGGCATGGGCGACGGCATCTGGCAGCTCGGACGCGCGCTGCTCTGGGCCGGCGTCGGTCCGCGCTCGGATCTCGCGGCGTGGCAGGAGCTCGCCGAGCGGTATCCCATGCGCATCGTCACGTTGTCGCTGGTCGATCCCGCGCTGTACCACCTCGACACCGCGCTCGCTTCGCTCGCGCCGGACGCGTGCCTCTGGTGGCCGGGTGCGTTCGACGCACGCGGTCGGGCGCTGATCGAGAAGCTCGTGCCGCGCGCGATCGCCGCCGACGCCGACGAAGCGCGGCGCTTCCTCGCGTGCAACGCGTTCAGCGCCGACGGCAAGCGCGTGTTCATCGAACGCCGCTGCACGCGCACGTCGGCGACGCTGCGCGACGCCGGCTTCGAGGTGATCCCGCTCGACACGAGCGAGTTCCTGAAGTCAGGCGGCTCGGTGTTCTGCATGAAGCTCGCGCACGGACCGCTGGCCTGAGCGCAGCCTCCCCCGCGACGCGGCGCGTGCCTCACGTCGCCGACGCAGACAGCGAACCCGCCGTGGACGCGTGCACGACCGCCGCCGGTCGCGTGCCGCTGCGGTCGCGCGCCGATGCGTTGCCCGACGGCGCGGTGCGCGACGGAACGCGGACTTCGCGCGCGACGCGGCACGCGCGGGTCGCCGCCGTCGACGGCGCGGCTCACTCGGAGCGGTAGCGCAGCGCGACGTTCTCGCGGCCCATCTCGCGCAGGCGCTCGACGTCCTTCTTCAAGTCCAGGTGGTGAGCCTTGGACACCACGCTCTTCACCGAGCGGTTGAGGCGCTGCGCGATCTCGAGGTTCGGCGTGTTCGGGTACAGCCGGCGCAGGATGTCGAGCTCCTGATCCGACCAGCGCGGCATCCGCGTCGCGCCGCGGCCGGCGAGCTTCTTGACGTACGCCTTGTCCTTGGCGAGGCAGTAGCGCTGCGCCAGGCGATGGACGGAGTCGACGGTGCGGCCGAAGATCAGCGCGAGGTCCTCGTCGCTGCGCGTGCCGTACAGGCGCCGGAATTCGTTGGTCTCGTCGCGCGTCCAGCGCCCGTTGTGTTGCAGGCGGCCGAGCTCGGTGATCTGCTGCCGGATCTCTTCGACGTCGCGGCCGAGCACCTGCGCGATCACCTCGTCGTTCGACGCGCCGAGGTACTTCTTGAGGTCCTGCACCTCTTGCGCGGACCACGGACCGGTGCGTTTCGCCGAGCGGAAGACGACATCGGCCATCTTCTGCACTGCGTCGGGCGTGCGATGCAGATCCCGCGCGATCGCGGCGTTGTCGCGCAGCCCGTACCAGTCCTTGAGCAACTGGACCTCGTGCGAAGACCAACGCCCGCGGCGCGGTTTCTCAGGCTTCTCCTCGTGCCAACGCCAACCCTGCACTCTTTCTCCTCCGATGAGACTCACCAGCGCGAGTCTAGCGACCGCGAGGTCGGAGCGAAGCCGCGCAGAATGCGACTTCCCAACTCTCGGACGCGCGTCAGTCGTCGTGCAGTCGAGCGCGCGCGGCGGAAAGCGTGCGACGCACGGACTCGCAGTCGTTGCACGCGAGCACGTCGCGCGCGAGCTCGCGCGCTTGCTCGCGCGTCGTGCGTCGCAAGGCGTACTTGATCTCGGCCATGAAGTGCGGCGCGACGCTGACGGAGTCGTAACCCATGCCGAGCAACATCAGCACGACCGCGGGATCGTCTGCGATGTCACCGCACACCGCGCACGGTTTCTGCGCGGCGTTCGCGACCTTCGCGACGTGCGCGAGCGCGTGCACGACCGCAGGATGTTGTGGCTCGTACAGTCGCGCCACCCACGGATTGTCCCGGTCGGCCGCGAGCAAGTACTGGACGAGATCGTTGGTGCCGACGCTGAGGAAGTCGACGTGGCGCACGAGCTCGTGCAGCGTGAACAGCACCGACGGCACTTCGACCATCATGCCGACCGGCACGTCACGTTCGACTTCGTGACCCTGCTCGATCAACGACGCGCGCGCGGAGTCGAAGATCTCGTGCGTCAGCTGGATCTCCTCGAGCGACGTCACCATCGGCAACAGGATCCGCAGCGGCTTCTTCGCTCCCGCGCGCAAGGCGGCACGGAGTTGCACCCGCATCAGATCCTGCCACTGCAACGTGATACGGATGCCGCGCCAGCCCAGCGCGGGGTTCGGTTCCGGCGGCGTCTTGAAGTACGGCAGGCGCTTGTCGCCGCCGATGTCGAGCGTGCGCAGCGTCACCGGCTGGCCCTCCATGCGCTCGAGCACGCGACGGTAGAGGCGGAATTGCTCGTCCTCGGACGGGAACTGCGGCCGCTCGAGGTACATGAACTCGGTGCGCAGCAGTCCGACGCCGTCGCAGTGCGTCCGATCGAAGCCGTCGAAGTCGCGCAGGCTCTCGATGTTGACGTTGACGCAAAACCGGAAGCCGTCGGCGGTCACGGCGGGCTCGGCGGCGACGTTCGCGAGCACCTCGGTACGCGCGAGGCGGCGCGCGCGGCGCTGCTCGAAGTCGCGGATGTCGTCCTCGCCCGGACGCAACTGCACCGTGCCGCGCTCGCCGTCGACGGCGAGCACCATGCCTTGCTCCAGACGTCCCAGCAGTTGCGG
>JADLBP010000155.1 GCA_020847695.1 Planctomycetota bacterium | reverse complement strand
TCGACCTCCACGTGCACGTCGCGGTCGCCGGCTCCGGCATGGACGCGTTCGTGCGGCTCGAGCGCGAGGACAACCTCCGTTCGCAGCTCTACTGCGGCGTGACGCACGTCGTCGACCTGCACGACGACCAAGCCGCCGTGTTCGCCGCGCGCGAGCGGTCGCGCAAGGCGCCCGACCTCGCGCGACTCTACGCTGCCGGCGCCGCGTTCACCGCGCCGGGCGGCCACGGCACGCAGTTCGGCATCCCGGCGAACGCGGTGACCACCGTCGCGGAGGTCGATCAGCGCTTCGACGCGCTCGCGCCGCTGCACCCCGACGTGATCAAGGCGATCCTCGAGCACGGCGAGTGGGGGCCGGTGCCCAAGCTGCCGACGCTCGACGCGACGCTCTTCGACGCGATCGCCGCACGTGCTCGCGCCGCGAAGCTGCCGCTCTTCGCGCACGTCTGGACGCTCGACGAGGCTCGCACCGCGGTCGAGCACGGCGCGAGCGTGCTCGCCCACGGCGTGTTCGTCGGTGCGGTCGACGACGCGCTTGCGAGCGCGATGAAGACCCGCGGCGTCGCGTACGTGCCGACGCTCTCGGTCGTGCTCGGCTCGCAGCGCGCCGGCAGCGACCGCTCGCCCTACGCACGCGAGCTCGCGCTCGGCGCGCTCGGCGCCGAGCTCTACGACAACGTCGCGTCCGGACACGGCAGCACCTGGGCGACTTCGGGCGACTTCGCGGCGGGCGAGCGGCAGTGGCTCGCGAACCTGAAGACGCTCGCCGACGCGGGCGTGTCGATCGGCACCGGCACCGACGCGGGCAATCCGCTGACGCCGCACGGTCCGGCGTTGCTCGAGGAGCTCGCGCTCTTCGTCGAAGCCGGCTTGAGCCCCGCGCGGACGCTGCGCGCCGCGACGCTCGACTCCGCGCGGATCCTCGGCGTCGAGCGCGACTTCGGCTCGCTCGCGCCCGGCAAGATCGCGGACGTCGTCGTCGTCCGCGGCGAGCCTTCGACGACGATCTCGGACGTCTGGAACGTCGTCGACGTGTTCAAGGCGGGCGTGCGCTTCGATCGCGAAGCGCACGCGCGGCGGCTCGCCGCCCGAGCGGCCGGTCCGGCGAAGGCGCGCGTCGGCGCCGACGTGCCGGCGCGGATCGACGACTTCGACGACGGCGATGCGCGCAGCGCGTACGCGAGCGAGTGGACCGCGTCGTCCGATGCAGTCGCCGGCGGCAAGTCGAGCGCGACGCTCGCCGCGCGCGACGGCGTCCTGCGCGTCGAGGGCGAGCTGCGCGCCGGTTTCTCCTACGGGCCGTTCGCCGGCGTCGCGTTGCGTTTCGGCGGCGGCGAGCGTGTGGCCGGCGGCGGCGAGCGTGTGCTCGACGCCGGCGACTACGATGGAGTGCGCCTGCGCGCACGCGGCACCGAGCGCTCGTGGAGCTTCACGTTGAATCGCGCGGCGGTGAAGGACTTCAACGTGTTCGCGACGTCGTTGGAGCTCGGGCCCGAGTGGAAGGAAGTCGAGATCCCGTTCCGCGCGCTCCAGCAGGTCGGTTTCGGCAAGCCCGTGCCGTGGGGCGCGGGCGACTTGGTCGGGCTCGAGATCGACGCGCGCGCGCCGTGGGGCTCGAACGAGATCGGCGTCTTCGAGCTCGAGCTCGACTGGATCGAGTTCTACCGAGCTCCGTGACTTCAGCGCGCCGGCGAGGCGTTCCACCGCCATTTTTCGCGCCTGTGAAAAGCGCTTTGCGCGGACAAGTAGTGCGGGCCCGTTGTGCTTGTCACGGCGTCCCGAAACGCAACGCGAAATCGCGCGCGTCGCGAGCGGAAGACTTGCACGTCGATGCGTGACGGTGCTTGACGGCGCACGCCGCGTGCGTGTGCGATGGGGGGATGGCCCACATCCTGCGCGTCAGCGATCTCTTCAAATTCCACGACGGCGGAGACCAGAGCGCGCCGGTGCTGAAGAACGTGGCATTCCACGTCGACGAGGGCGAGTTCGTCTGCGTGATGGGGCCGAGCGGCTCGGGCAAGTCGACGCTGTTGCACCTCGTGTCCGGTCTCGACCAGCCGCAGGCCGGTTCGATCGGACTGCGCGGCAAGGACCTGCGCAAGCTCCCCGAGGGCGAGCGCACGCGGCTGCGGCGCGACGCGATCGCGCACGTCTTCCAGTTCTTCAACCTGCTCGGCAACCTGACGGTGCTCGAGAACGTCGGATTGCCGCTCTCGATCGCGGGCAAGCGGCCCGCGCTCGAGGAGCCGTACCTGCGCTCTCTGCTCTCGCGCGTCGGCCTCGAGAAACGCACCGGCGCGTTCCCGCACCAGCTCTCCGGCGGCGAGATGCAGCGCGTGTCGATCGCGCGCGCTCTCGCGGGCGGACAACCGCTGATCCTCGCCGACGAGCCGACGGGCAACCTGTCGCAGAAGGCCGGGCTCGAGGTGATGCAGCTCCTGCGCCGCGTCTGCGACGAGGATCGTCGCGCGATCCTGCTGGTGACCCACAATCCACGCGACGCGACGTTCGCGGATCGCGTGATGTTCCTGGTCGACGGCGAGCTCTCGCCGCGCGTCCTGCGCGGACCGGGGATCGCCGTGTCGGATGTCCACGAGGCGCTGACGGAGCTCGCGATCTGATGGGCCTCGCTTCGACGCTCGCGTATCGCAGCCTGTTCGGCAAGCCCAGTCGCACGCTCTTCTCGATCCTCGGCATCGCGATCGGCATCGCGACGTCGGTGTGCGTCTTCACGCTCGACCACAACACGGTGCTCGGGCGCTCGATGTCGGTCGATCCCGATTGGCAAGCGGAGATCGAGGTCGCGCCGTCGGGGATCGTCACCGATCCGCGCGCCGAGCTCGCGCGCGTGCCCGGCGTGAAGGCGGTGACCGCGTCGTTCCAGAGCGACGCGTTGATCATTCCGGGCGATCGCGCGGGCGAGCGGCCCGAGCGCATCCACTTGGTCGCGCTCGATGCGACGCACGCCGGCGAGCTCGGTGCGCTGCGCGTCTCGCGCGGCCGGCTGATCGACGCGCACGCGCGCGTCGCCGAGGTGTTGGTCGGCGAGAATCTCGCGGAGCGGCTCGGGCTCGGGCTCGGCGACAGCGTGCTCGTCGCGCGTCCCGCGCGGGCGCCGGCGCGCGAATGCGTCGACGGCGAATGGCGCGATCGCCAGCGGCTCGCCGAGCGCGCGTCGGAGCCGTTGACGTGCACGATCGTCGGTGTGTTGACGCGCGAGGGGCTGGGGCGCAAGTCGGCGGGCGACGTCTGCGTGCTCGACTATCGCTACGGAGCGACGCTCTACGAGGGCGCGCACGTCCAGACGCGTTATTGGCTGAAGAAGGATCCGCAGGTCGACCTCGAGAACCTGCAGTCGAGCCTCGGCCAAGCCTGGTCGTACCAGCTCAAGAAGAGCGTGATCGTCGGCCAGGCCGCGGACGAGCGCGCGTTCCGCAACGGCGTGCGCTTCGCCGGGCTGCTCGCGATGGTGCTCGGGCTCTACGTGATCTTCCACACGCTCTCGATGTCGCTCGTCGAGCGCGTGCGCGAGATCGGAGTGCTCAATGCGCTCGGCGCGACGCGCGCGCAGATCGCGCGGGTGTTCCTGAGCGAGGCGCTGTTGATCGCCGGAGCCGCCGGCGTCGTCGGTCTGGTCGCCGGGCTCTGCGGCGCGCGCTTCCTCTTGCTGCACGGCATCACCACGGTCGGCGCCGGCGAGCACATCAAGGTGTTCGACGTGCCGTGGGTGACGATCCTGCCGCTGGTCGCCGCGGGTGTCGCGATCTCGCTGGTCGGCTCGATCTACCCGTTGATGAAGGCGCGCGGCGCGAACGTCGTCGCTGCGTTGCGCGGGGACGACGGTGCGCGGGCGACCGGCGTCGCGCGCGGCTTCCAGTGGCTCGCGTTCCTGTTGCTCGCGGTCGTGCTGCCGCTGGTCTACTTCCAGCTCGTCCCGGTGATCGGCGAGGCGCAGGCGGAGCTCGTCGGCGTGCTGTTGATGGGCCTCGGCGTCGTCGCGCTGTTCGTCAGCGTCCCGTTGGTCGCCCCCGCGGTCGTCGCGTGGATCTGCGCGCGGCTCGCGCGGCCGTTCGAGCTCTTCTGGCCGTTCGCGGGCAAGTTCGCGGCGCGTTCGCTCGT
>JADLBP010000154.1 GCA_020847695.1 Planctomycetota bacterium | reverse complement strand
GCGCGGCACGCGCTGGAGGAAGCCGAGCGTTGGCTCGACGCCGACGTCCCCGTCGGCGAGCACCTCGCCGACCAACTGCTCTTGCCGCTCGCGCTCGCCGGCGCCGGCGCGTTCCGCACCCTGCCGCCGACCGAGCACACCCGCACCAACGCAGCGGTGATCGCGCGCTTCCTGCCGGTCGCGATCGAGCTCGAGCCCGAGGGCGACCGCTCGGCCCTCGTCCGCGTGGCGCGCGCGGTTGCGGGCCGCTGAGCTCGCGCCTACCCTCTTCCGACCCGCGCTCCGAGCTCCGACGCATGCCCCCCATCCGTTTCCGGTCCGCGCTCGCGAGCCTCGCCTGCCTGGCGCTCGCCGCCTGCGATCGCGGGCCGGCGAACGCCGACCACACCGCGCCGCGCTTCGTCTCGGCGCCGACGTTCGAGCCGAGCCCGGATCCCGCCGCGCCGCTCGGCGGCACGATCGTCGCGGAGACCGACGAGCCGACGCGGCTCGAGCTGACGGTCGTCGAGCGCGATTCCGACGAGCGCCGCACCCACGTGATCGCGCGCGAGCTCGCGACCAAGCACTCGGCGCTCGCGCTGCACTTCGCGGCGGGCGTGAAGCACACGCTCTCGCTCACCGCGATCGACGCGGCGGGCAACCGCACGCGCGCGGAGCAGGAGCTGACGTTCGACGCGCCACCGGTGTCGGCGAAGTTCCCGCCGCTCAAGCTGACCGTCTCCGATCCCGAGCGCATGGAGCCCGGCATCACGCTGCTCAATGCGCGCGGCTCCGGACCGCCTGCGGTGCCGCCCTCCGACGCGTTCCTGATCATGGTCGACGAGCGCGGTCGCGTGATCTGGTACTTCCAATCCAGCCGCGACATCGTCTCCGCGCGCCGGTTGCGCAACGGCAACTTGCTCTACGTCTGCGGCCGCAAGACCGCGGTCGAGATCGACATGCTCGGTCGCACGGTGCAGACCTGGTTCGCGTCGCGCCTCGGCGTCGAGGACGAGCCCGAGGGCGCGACGCGCGTCGACCTGGACACGCTCCACCACGAGATCTACGAGCTCCCCGCCGGCTTCGGCGCCGACTTCGTCGCGCTGTCGACCGAGCTGCGCGAGGTCGACGGCTGGCCCGGCGAGGAATGGCGGCAGGGCACGCGCGAGCGCACCGCCAAGGTCGCGGGCGACATCGTCGTCGAGTTCGATCGCGACGGCACGGTCGTGCGTCGCTTCCCGTTGCTCGACTTGCTCGATCCGCGCCGGGTCAATCACGACTCGCTCGAGGACTTCTGGTCCGCGACCTACACGCCGAAGGACGGGCCGAAGGGCGCGAGCGGCGAGCTGCTGCTGCTCGACACCGAGGACTGGGCGCACGCGAACGCGGTGTTGATCGATCGGCGCGACTCGAACTACGTCGTGTCCTGCCGAAACCAGGACGTGCTCTTCAAGCTCGATCGCACCACCGGCAAGGTGCGGTGGCTCTGCGGCTCCCCGATCGGCTGGCGCGAGCCGTGGAACGACCTGGTGCTGACGCCGAAGGGCCGACCGTTCGAGTGGAACTATCACCAACACACGCCGCGCTTCACGCGAGACGGCAACCTGATCGTCTTCGACAACGGCAACGGCCGCGCGATCCCGCCGTTCCTCGAGCTGCGCGATCCGGTGCGGTACAGCCGCGCGGTCGAGTTCAAGATCGACGAGCAGGCGCGCACGGTCGAGCAGGTCTGGTCGTACGGCTCTTCCTCACAGCCGTGGTACTCGTTCTTCCTCGGCGGCGTCGAGCCGTTGCCGAAGACCGGCAACGTGCTGGTGACCGACGGCGGCAAGCAGATCTCGCCGACGATCCGCCAGGGCTTCGCGCGGGTGTTCGAAGTGACGCACACCGCCTCGCCGGAGATCGTGTTCGAGCTCGTGATCCGCGACGACGCGCCGTTCGACGCGCTCTCGTGGAGCGTCTATCGCAGCGAACGACTCCCGAGCGTCTACCCGCCCGAGTAGCGGCTCAGACCGAGCCGGTTCGCCGCGTCGGATCGCCGCCGTCGGCGTTCCAGTTCATCCACGGATCCGCTTGGCGACTGCGGCGTTGCTTCTGCACGCGCAAGGCGGCGTCGAGCTCTTCCTTGGTCATCAGCTCGAGCTCGATCAACGCTTCGCCGAGCATGCAGCTCTTCTTGCGTTGCAGCTCGAGCGCACGCTCGACGTCCGCGCCGCGCAGGTACGACATGCGCACCAGGATCTCGCCGAGGCGTTGGCCGTCGACCAGGGCGAGCCGGCTGCGGATGCCCGTCGCGCTCAGGATGTTGGTCGTGCGCAGCGCGCTCGCGGCGGTCTCGTCGGCGCGCACGCCCATCGACTGGCCGGCGAACTCGAGCAGGCTCTTCACCCATTCCAAGAGCTCTTCGCGCGGCGCGATCTCGGCGGAATGCAGTCGGCCGGCCATCTTGCCGGCGAGCGAGCACAGCGGGCGCAGGCTGACGCTGTTCGAGTGGTCGATGCACACCTCGAGCTCGGTGAGCTTGCGGATCAACTCCACCGTCGCGGCGTTGTCCGCGGGCGAGCAGTTGCGTGCGAATTCCAACGCGGCGACGAGCGCGGCCTTGGCTTTGGCGTCGGACGGAGTGTAGGCGGTCATCGTGGGTGAGGGAGCGAGTCGGGAACGGACAGCGCTATCGGAAGACTACGCCCGTCGGCTCCAGCGGGTCGGCGAAGTTCCCACTTCGCGCGCGAAAGACTTTCCAGGCGCCAGCGCTCAGAAGCGCAGCGTGTAGCCGACCTTGAACGCGACCTGCGTCGAGCGCGGCGCGAAGCGCCAGTCCGGATCCGCATCCCACCCCTGGTTGAGCACCAGGAAGAACTCGTTGCCGGGCTGGAAGATCCACCAGAGGCGGCTGTTGAGCCCGAGCTCGTCGCTGTCGTTGTCGTACTGGACGAAATTCGACCACGCGATCCACGGCGTGAATTGCCAGTTCGCGCGCACGCGCCCGACGTGCACCGTGAAGTCGCCGCCCGGCAACGACACGTCGTTGCGCTCGTAGCCGACGCCGAACGTTCCGAAGCGACTCGGACGCCACGCGAGCTCGAGCTCGATGTCCTCGCTCGTCCCGTCGAAGAACTCGCCGACGAAGTAGGTCGCGGTGATGTCGACCGGCCGCTTGTCGGACGTCTCGAGCACGACGCCGCCGCGCTGGTACGTGTAGCCGCCGGCCGGGATCGTCACGTCGTCGTCGATCCCGAACGGCGCGTCGAGCACCTCGCGGAAGTGCAGCAGCCGCAAGCTCGCTTCGTCGCCGCTCTCGAGCTCGACCCCGATCGGCCGCAGGTCGAGCGCGACGCTCTCGGTCGCGTTGCCGGTGTCCTCGACCAACGTCGCGGCGGCGCCGAGCTCGAGCTGACGGATCCACGAGTGCATCCGCGGCGTCCAGAAGCCCTGCCCGGCGTACTTCTTGATCCCGGTGCGCGGCACGAAGCCGAGCTTCGGATCGAACGCGTCCTCGACGACGGTCGCGCTCGCCTTGAGCTGCATCTCGTCCTGCGGATACGACGCGCCGAGGTGATACGAGTCGGCGCCCTCGCTGTCGGCGGCGTCGGTGCGCAGCCAGTACGTCGACACGCGCAAGTTGTCGTCGCCGAGGAACTCGTTGGTGCGCCAGTTCGCGTCGACGCCGACCGTGTTCGCGTCGCCGCCGCCGCTCGGATCGCCGTTGGTCCAGACGACGCCGACGTCGGAGTGCTCGAGCACGTTCTTCGAAACGCGCCCGACGAAGAGATTCTGGTCGTCGAGCGCACCGCTCGACTCGGTCGCGGCGTCGAGCACGCCGAACGAGAGCCCGTCGCTCTGCCCGGTCAGCTTGACCGCGCCAAGCAGAGGCACCTCCGCGCCGCTCGAATCGATTCCGATGCGGCGACTGAAGAACGGGATGACGTCGGACGAGCTGCCGAAGCTCTCGGACGGCCCGAAGTGGAAGACGCCGGAGTCCTCGAGGAAGAAGTCACGCTTCTCGGGGAAGAACAGAGGGAAGCGCGAGAGGTTGACGACGCGCTCGTCCACTTCGGTCTCCGCGAAGTCGGTGTGCAGCGAGAGCGCGAGCTTGGTGCTCGGCGACAGCTTGTAGAAGAGGTCGAGCCCGCCGTCGCCGAAGAGGTCCGAGTCGCTGCGATCGCGCTCGTACGACAAGCCGACGAACGGCGTGACGTCGAGCCCGAGTCCCTGGCGCAAACCCTCGAACCCCTCGAGCGTGCCCGCGTCCGAGAGCCAGAAGAACTCGACCTTCGGGTCGGGCGACGCCCAGCGCGCTTCCTCGCCGCGTCGACGGATGTGGCGGCGCAGGTTGAAGCCCCACTTCGAGCCGTTGGGATCGAAGTTGAGCGTCGCCATCGGGATCTCGAGCTCGGCCTGCCAGCCCGCGTCGGTGATCCGCGCCTCGCCGTACCAGATGCCGTTCCACTGCTTGTTGAAGCTGCCGCCGTTCTTCGCGACCAACGCGTCGCCCAGCGACCCCGCGGGCCCGATCTGGAACCAGAACGCGTTGCGCCGATCGCAGAAGGTGTCGAGCAGGATCTCGACGCGATCGTCGGGATCGAGGTTCGCGTCGCGCTTCATCTGCGTGTCGCGGATCAAGTGCGGCTCGCGATCGAAGCACTCGAGCGCGAGGAAGAACGAGTCGGAGTCGTACAGCAGCCGGACGATCGTTCGCTCGCTCGCCGCGCTGCCCGCCGCGGGCTCGGATTGGCGCAGGTCGTCGATCCGCGCGGCGTGCGTCCACGCGACGTCGTCGAGCGCGCCGTCGATCACCGGCCGGGGCGTGCCCTCGGGCACGCGCGCGATCTCGAGCGACGGCGTGCTGTTCGAGCCGCCGACGAGGGCGAGCGAGGCGAGGACCGGGAGCATGGCGGGCGAGAAGGGCCCAAGAGCGTAGCGTGCGCATGCTCCCATGGAGCTTGGGATCGCCGAGTCGCTGCGCCGGTCGCCGCGAGCGGAGCGATGCGGCGCGCGGTTCGACCGCGAAGCGCGGACGAGTTCCCGGCGAGGCTCGAGCGAGTCGCTCGCGACGCTTCACGCAGTCTGGGCAACACCCGACGGAGCTCCCGCGGAGCGCGGGCGATTCGACGGCACGCCGCCGGCAATTCGACGGCGGACTGCCAACCCGCGGCCTTCGGGCTGCGTAGAATCGGGCCATGCTCCCCACGCGTCGCCTTGCCGCGGCGTCGTTCGTCGGCTGGCTGCTCTGCGTGTTCGGGTCGGACTCGAACGCGCAGTCGAGAGCCGCCGACGCTCCGGCGCGACTGCGCGGTGTCGTCGTCGAGCGCGAGACCGAGCGACCGATCGCCGGCGCGCGCATCTTCGACCTGCCGGACGCGCGCGGCACGCTCGCCGCGTTGCGCGAACTCGCGGTCAGCGCCGCCGACGGCTCGTTCGAGCTCGCGCCCGACGCCGCGACCGACACCGACTGCATCGTGCTGGCTCCCGGCCGCGCGCCGGGGACGTTCGCGCCGGCGGAGCTCGCGTCGTTGCCGCGGATCGCGCTCGCTCCCGCCGCCAGGTTCACGTTGCGGGTGAAGACCAACGAAGCGCTGCGCTCGGAGCTGCGCGTCGTCGTCGACGTCCAGCGCCACCGCCTCGACGCGCAGGGTCGCGCGGCGCCGCGCGGCGGACTGAGTTCCTGGAACCTGCCGCTCGACCCCACCGGATGCGCTCGGTTCGAGCAACTGCCGGCCGGCATCGAGCTGAGTTGGCGTCTGGTCGTCTTCGGCGAGGCGCGTACCGCCGACCGCGAGCCGTTCACAGCGCAGATCGGCGCGCCGGTCGAGCGCGAATACGAGCTCCTGACTCGCGCGGACCTGCGCGGATCGCTGAAGAGCGAACGGCGGCGCAGCCGAGGCAAACACGGCGGAGTCGCGGGGCACGAGATCTGGCTCTCGCGCTACGTCCGCGGCGAGATCGGCGAGCGACCGACCTTCGAGCCGCGCGAAACCGTGTGCACCGACTCGAAGGGCGAGTTCGTGTTCCGCGACGTCGAGCCCGGCGTGTGGGTCGTCGGCACGCCGAGCCTCGCTCACCTCGCCGCGACCGCGCCGGACTCGCGCGAGCTCGCGCAGCCGGTCGAGCGCGTCGTCACCAACTTCGGTGAAGGGCGCATCGAGGTCGTCCACCTCGATACCGACGTCGTCGGCTATCTCGTCTCCGGCCGCGTCCTCGATCCGTTCGGCGAGCCGGTCGCGAACGCGTCGCTCCGATCCGACGGTGGCGGAGCGCGGCGCGGCGAGCTGCGTTCCGCGAGCGACGGCTCGTTCCTGATCGGTCCCATCCCCGCCCGTCGCGAGGACGCGGAGCACGCGGGCGAACGGCTGCTCGCGAACTCCCCGAGCCTCGAATGGTGCGCGTCGGCGTGGACGGAGGTCTACGGGCCGACTCGAGGGCTCGAGCTGCGGCTGCGTCGCAACGCGACGATCCGCGGCACCGTGGTCGACGAGCTCGGCAAGCCGATCCGCGACTGGTGGATTCGGCTCGAACCCTTCTCGTCGGAGCGATACACGTCCGAGAACGCGGTGTGGACGGTCGGGGACGGCCGCTTCTCGGTCGAGGGCGTGCTGCCCGGGAGGTGCTGGCTCTTCGCGGGCACGCGCGATCGCGAGCTCATGGGCTTGTCGCAGCCGCTCGACATCGCCGAGGGCGAGCTGCGCGAGGGCGTGCGACTCGTGCTCTCGCCGGTCGCGGAGGTCACGCTCGGCCCCGAGGTCTTGCGCTCCGATCGCGACTCGTTCGCGATCGAGGTCGATGGCGTCG
>JADLBP010000153.1 GCA_020847695.1 Planctomycetota bacterium | reverse complement strand
CGTCGCCTTGGCGATGCCGAAGTCGATGATCTTCGCGAGCGGCTTGCCGTCCTGCGTGCCGACCAGGATGTTCGACGGCTTCAGGTCGCGGTGGATGATCCCTTTCGAGTGCGCGTGCTGCACCGCGTTGCACACTTGGGTGAACAGCGCGAGGCGTTCGTCGATCGAGAGCTGCTCTCGGTCGCAGTACTCGACGATCGGCTCGCCCTTGACGAGCTCCATGACGAAGTAGGGCCGACCGGTCTCCGTCGCGCCGGCGTCGATCACGCGCGCGATGTTCGGGTGGTCCATCAGCGCGAGCGCCTGGCGCTCCTGCTCGAAGCGCGCGACGACCTGTCGCGTGTCCATGCCGAGCTTGATGATCTTCAGCGCGACGCGGCGCGTGACCGGCTTCTCTTGCTCGGCCATGAACACGACGCCGAATCCGCCCTCGCCGATCTGCTGGAGCAGTTTGTACGGCCCGATCCGCGTCCCCGGACCCTCCGCGAGCGGCGCGGTCGTCGCGCTTGCCTTCGGGCCGGTCGGCGAGGCCAGGAAGCGCTCGTCCTCGGCGGCGAACAGCAGCGCCTCGACGCGCGCCTTCATCGCCGGCTCGCCCACGCACGCGACCTCGAGGAACTCCGCGCGCTTGGCTCGCGGCAGGTCGAGCGCCTGATCGAAGAGGAAACGCAGACGTTCTTGCTTGGAGTCGCTCATTCGGGGGCTCGTCGCGCAATAAGCGATCGACGCGGGGGGGCGGGGCTCAAGATTCCCACGGAATCCCGGCCGACGCGAGCGCGTTCGGCGCGCTCTCGAGTCGCGGCGCGCGCTGCGCGGGGAATTCGAAGAATCCCGAGCCGCGTGGCGACCGTAGTGCGCTCGTACGGTCGACCCGCCGATGCAGATCCGACGCGGGCGCCTCGTTCCCCGCAACCCATTCCTTCCGCGCAAGTCCATGAATCCGAACCATGCCCTGGTCCGCGACCTCTACGCCGCGTTCGCCGCCGGCGACCTGCCGCGGCTCCTTTCGCGCTTCGACGCCCGCGTCGTGTGGAACGAAGCCGAGGGGTTTCCGCTCGCCGACCGCACCCCGTACGTCGGCGCCGACGCGATCGTCCACGGCGTGTTCGCGCGGCTCGTGGAGGAGTGGGACGCGTTCGAGGTGCGGGTCGGCGAGCTCGCGGGCGATGGCGACGTCGTGACGATGTTCGGCCGCTACCACGCACGCCACCGACGCACTGGCCGGGTGCTCGACGTGCAGTGCGCGCACACGTGGTGGCTCGCCGACGGCAAGATCGTGCGCTTCCAGCAGATGGTCGACACCGCTGCGGTCGCTGCGGCCGTCAACTGAACTTCAAGACGCGTCGTTCTCGATCGCGTCTTTCAGCCAGCCGCGCGCGAACGCCCAGTGGCGCTTGACGGTCGCAGGGGAGCTCCCGAGCGCCGCCGCGGTCTCCTCGACGCCGAGTCCTGCGAAGTAGCGCAGGCGCACGACCGCCGCGGCGTCCGCGTCGACCGCCTCCAAGCGCGCGAGCGCGGCGTCGAGCACCAGGAAGCCCGCGGACTGTTCCGCCGAGTTCGGGTCGGGCAGCGTCGTGAGCTCGATCGCCGCGCGCCGCGCCGCGCCTCCGCCGCGCCGATCGGCGACCTTCGCGCGCGCGTGATCGACCAAGATGCGGCGCATCGCCTGCGTCGCTGCGGCGAAGAAGTGCGCGCGATTCGCCCACGGGAGGTCGCGCGGTCCGACCAGACGCATGTAGGCCTCGTGGACCAGCGCGGTCGCGTCGAGCGTGTGCCCCGGGCGTTCGCCTCGCAGGTACGCCTGCGCCGCGGCGCGCAAGTCGGCATAGACGTCGGGCAGGAGCTTCTCCACGCGCTCGGAAGCGTCCCGTCGATCGTCGAGCAGCAGGTCGACGGTGGAGGGCTTCGGCGCGGAGGTCATCCGTTCGAATCTACTCGCCGCGGCCGGAAGCGACGCGAGAGCGCGGGAATCCTGAGCCCTGGCCGTCCGCGGGGACGCTTTCGTACGGTGAGCGCGCGCTCGAGGTCGCCGATCGTTCGTCGACCCGGTCCGCGCGGCCCCACCGACTCGATCGAAGCCCCCGATGACCGTCTTCCAACCCCGTGCTCTCGTCTTGTTCGCCCTTCTGTCCGCTTCGTCGCTCGCGTGCCGCGCGCCGGTTTCGTCGCACGCCTACGATGGCAAGGCGATCGACGCGATCCGCGAACTCGACGCATCGTTCCCGCGCCTGACGGAGAAGCGCGCGCACAAGGAGCTCGTGACGAGCTACTACACCGCCGACGCGCTCTTCATGCCGCCGAACATGCCCGCGGTCGTCGGCCGCGACGCGATCCAGGCAGCGCTCGACTCCTGGCCGCCGATCAGCGACTTCGTCCTGAACACCGAGGAGGTCGTCGTCCGCGGCGACCTCGCGTACTCGTGCGGGACGTACTCGATGACGCTGACGCCGCGCGGCGCCGCGCCGATCCGCGACGTCGGCAAGTTCCTGGAGATCTTCCGCCGTCAACCGGACGGGAGCTGGAAGGTGACCCGCGACATCTACAACTCCGACCTCCCGGCGACCGCCGAGTAGGCTGCGGAGCGTTCGCGGCGCGTTCAGCGCGCGCCGAGGCGAGCGAGGCGTTGTTCGCGATCCTTGGCGAAGCGCGCGATGCCGGTCCAGAGCGATTCGGGGTCGAGGTGCGCCTCGCGCGTGATCTCGTCGTTGCTGCCGCCGGTGCGCCAGCGGTTGTCCCAGTCGCTCGACATCGCGTACTGCTCCGCGATCTTGTGGGGGAGCCAATCGTGCATCAGTCGACGCGCGCCGTTGGTGACCACGGTGGAGTCGAGCCAGTCGCTCCACGGCAGGATCGCGTCGCGGTAGGTGTGCGGTTGCTTCTGGAAGAGCTCCCACGAGCACGCCGCGATCAACTTGACGTTCGGACCCTCGCCCTTCAGGAAGCGCGGCAGCAGCGCGAAGACCGACTCCGTCGTGCTCGTGCCTTGCACGATCACGGTGCCTTCCTTCGGGCGCTTCGGATCGAAGTCCTTGAGCACGTACGCGCCCTTCGCGGCTTCGAGGTGCGACGGCACGCCGAGCGCGGCGCGATCCGGGATCGTCACCGGCGGACGCGTCAGGTGGATCGCGACGATCGGTTCGTCGCCGGACAGCGCGGCCGCGAGCAGCGGCGCGACCTCGTTGTGCTCCCACGGGTGGATGTTGACGACGTGCGCGTCGGGGAAGAGCTGCGTGACGCCCGGCGCGAAGATGCCGAAGTGCGTGCGGCTGTCTTCCGCGGTCTCCGGCCCGGAGTGACCGACCACCCAGATCACCTTGCCGAGCTCGAGGTTCGAATCCTGCGCGAGCTGCGAGAGCAAGCGCATCAGGCCGTACTTCAGGTACGAGAACGAACCGTACGTCGAGCACGCGCCCCAGTAGCCGAGGAACTCTTCCTCGGGCTTCGACGACATGTTGGTGACCGCGAGGCCGGCGACCAGACCCGAGTTCGCGAACTCGGTGATCTGCTGCGGCAGGAGCGAGCCCGACGGGTTCTTCGTGCGCTCGTACCAGCCGAAGCCCTTGGTCGTGTTCCAGTCCTTCGCGAAGCCCGCGATGCTGGTCGATTCGGCGAGGTCCGCGGAGCACGCGAGCACCAACGGACGGCCCATGCGCTCGTTCGCGAGCGCGTTGACCCACGCACCGAAGCGCGCGAAGCCCTCGCGGTTCGGCGCCTTGGTGCCCGGCGCGGCGAAGAGCTCTTTCGGGAGCTTGTCGACCGCGAGCCACGAGCGATCCTGCGCGAGATTGGTGCCTGCGCCGAGCTTGAAGCCGACGGGCTTGGTCGGCAGCGACTCGCCGAGCTCGACCAAACGATCGGAGAGGTACTCGACCAGCGCCCAATCGCTCTTCAGCACCCCGAAGACGGTCTCGAACCACGCCTTCGACTGCACGCGGACTTTCTCCTCGCCCGCGTCGTTCGTGTCGCCGAAGCCCGCGAATTGGACGCCGTACTTCCGCTGGAAGTCGTCACGGCACTTCCAGAAGAGCTCGCTGTTGCGCTTGTGCGGCGTGCCGTGCGATGCGGCGTCGAACTTGTGGTAGCCGCGGCCCTTGCGCGTCTTCACCCACACGACGCCAGGACGTCCCGCGGGATCGGGATGGAGCGCGATCTGCTCGAGCGCGTGCGTGATCTCCGAATAGTCCTCGCCGCGCTCGGTGCCGGCGACGCGCCAGCCGTACGGCTCGAACCAATCGGGCGGGCTGCCGTGCACGACTTCGCTGTGCGCGCGTGCGTCGATGCCGTGGTCGTTCCAATCGAACAGGTAGATCAGGTTGTCGAGCCCGAGTCCCCACGCCGAGTTCTTCACTTCGTGGTGCGCACCCGCGGTGTGGCCGCCCTCGCCTTCCATCGCGAAGACCTTCACGCCGGTCGCACCCGCGTGCTTGAGCGCCATCGCTTCGCCGAGCGCCGCCGGCGCGCCGTGACCGGACGGACCGGTGTTGAACTTGAAGAAGAGCGTCTTGCCCTCCATCTCCGCGTGGCCGGGGAGCTGACCGTTGTGGCGCAGCCAGAGCAGGTCCTCCCAGACGAGCTGGCGCTCTTTCGCGTTCGGCACCAGGAAGCGCGGGTCGCGCGTCTTCTCGTAGCGCAGCCGCAGCGCCTCGTTGTAGACCGCGAGCATGCCGTAGACGAGCGGGCAGCAGTGGCCTGCGACCAGCACGAAACGGTCGCCGAAGGGGTGCTCGGGTCGGCGGATGTCCCAGCGCATCGCGCCCGAAAGCGTCGTCGCAACCAAGAGCTGCACCTTCGAGCGCGACCCGCCCGGGTGGCCCGACTGCCGCAGGTTGAGCGTCAGGTCGATGCACTGGTCGATCAGATCGCCGACCTTTTCCCAATGGCGGTAGCTCGTTTGCATCGTGTCGGTGAGGGGCTTGGTGAGCGTCTGCATGGCTGGGCCTGGCTCGGACTTCGGCGGCTCGGGTGGAAAGCGCTCACTATAGCGAGTCGGTCCTTCGCCCTGCATGCCGCCTTCGGCCCACGCGGATGACCGAATCGGGCCTGGAATCGAGCGTCAGGAAAGCTATCCCTAACGTCCATGCAGGGCGATCGTCGTTGGACGGAGACGGCCTTCCCGGTCAATCGGCGTGTCCTCGCGCCCGCGGTCGCCGTCCTCGTCGTCGCGATCTTCGCGGTCGACTACTTCGAGCCCAACCTGCTCGCGCTCGCCGCGCTGTACGCGGTTCCGATCCTGATCTCGCTGTGGCTCGGCAGCATCCGCATCACGGTCAGCGTCGCGATCGCAAGCGCGATCCTCGCGGCGATCGGCGTGCACTCGAGCGCGCCGCCCGATACCGTCGACGCCGGCCTCGTCGCGAAGTTCAGCGATGCGGCGAACCCGAATTCGACGCTCTATCTGAACGCGAATCGCGCGGCGGCGGTGTTCACGATCGGAGTGGTCACCGTGCTCGCGCTGTGGCGACTGCGCGTCGAGCGCAAGCTCTTCGACACGCGTGAAGCGGTGATGACGACGCTCGAGTCGATCGCGGAAGGCGTGATCGCGACCGACGTGAACGGTCGGGTGAGCTTCATGAATCCGCTCGCCGAGCAGATGATCGGGGTGAAAGAGGTCGACGCGATCGGCAAGCCGCTCGATCAGGTCCTGATCGTCGTCGACGAGCGCGCGCCGCGGCCGCCGATCCTCGAACTCGCGCGGCGACGCGACAGCGCCTCGAACGACGGCAACCTGGTCGCTCGCAACGGCAAGCGCGTGCCGATCTCGCAGACGCGCTCCGCGATCCGCGCGGCCGACGGCGAGATCCACGGACACGTGATCGTGTTCCGCGACGTCACCGCCCAGCGCGAGCACGAAGAGGCGATGGCGCGGATGGCCTACCGCGACACGCTGACCGGGCTGCCGAACCGAGTGTCGCTGGCGGATCGCATGACGCTGGAGCTGGCGCACGCGCGCCGCAATCGCGAGCTCTTGGCGGTTTGCTACGTCGACCTCGACGGCTTCAAGCAGGTCAACGACAAGTTCGGCCACGACGTCGGCGATCAGTACCTCAAGGCGATCGCCGAGCGACTCCGCGGCGCCCTGCGCGCCGGCGACACGATCGCGCGGCTCGGCGGCGACGAGTTCGTGATCCTGCTGCCGGGCCTCGCCGACCTGCGCGATGCGCAGCACGTCGCGCGCAAGGTGCTCGACGCGCTCTCGACGCCGATCCACGCCGACTCCCGCGCCTTCGACGCCGGCGCGAGCATCGGCATCGCGCTCTTCCCGAACGACGGGACCGAGCCCGACACGCTGATGCGCCGCGCAGACAAGGCGATGTACCGCGCGAAGGCCGCGGGGGGCGCGCGCGTCGAGTTCGCGACCGAGCGCTCGCAGTCCGGCAAGGCCTGACCGGCGACGCAGCGCGCCGTCCCCGACGCGCCGGAGCGGATCGACCATCGATTCGGTCGGTCCGAAGCGGGTCTGGGTGCCGCGCCGGCGCGCGTGAATCCCGTTCGGACCCGCTGGCGTGGACCGGGCTGTTCGCGGAACATCCCAGGGTGCGCGCGGGCGTTGGGAGACGGTCCGATCGCGCAGGTCCAGGTCTCACGCCATTCCCGATCAGGAAGTCATGCGCATCCTGCGTCTGTGCCTCGCTTCGTCGTTCCCGCTCGCTTCGTTCTCGCCCGTGTTCGCGCAGTCGACCTGGTACGTCGACGACAACGCGATCCCGCCCGGTATCGGCTCGTTCGCGTTTCCGTATGCGAGCATCCAGTACGCGATCGATCAGTCGACGACGCTCGCCGGCGACAAGCTGGTCGTGCTCGCGGGCACCTACGCCGAGAACCTCGACTTCCACGGCAAGACGCTGCGGCTGCAGGCGCCGGCCGGTCCGTCCGCGACGGTGATCGTCGGCGCTCCGACCGCGCCGACCGTGCGCATCGCGAGCGGCGAGGGCGCGGGGATGCAGCTCGAGTCCTTCAAGATCACCGGCGGCGGGGGCGAGCTCGTGGGCTCGAGCCAGGTCGGCGGCGGCGTGTACGTCTCGGGCTCGTCGGCGACCCTGATCGGCTGCACGTTCGATCAGTGCGGATCGGGCGTGGTCGAGCTCGGCGGTGCGCTGTTCGCCGACGCGAGCACGGTGTTCCTGTCGGGCTGCACGCTGACCAACAACGCCGCCATCGGCGACGGCGGCGCGTGCTACTTCGCGAACTCGGATGTGAGGATGAACAGCACCGGGTTCACCGCCAACACGTCGGCGGGTTCCGGAGGCGCGTGGCTCGCGAGCGGTGGACATTTCTTGGCCGACACGCTGACGCTGCGCGACAACACGGCGGCGAACGATGGCGGCGCGTTCGTCTTCGATGGTGCGGCGGCGACGCTGCTGTCGTCGTTCGTGCTCGACAACGAGGCTTCGTACGGCAACGGCGGCGGCGGCGCGCTCCGCGGCGGCACCACGACGCTCGCCGGCGTCTTCTTCGACGGCAACGTGGCCCGCGACGGAGGCGACGGGGCGGGTCTCGCCGCGGTCGGCGCGCAGTTCGCGGTCTCCGGTTGCAGCTTCACCGACAACCTCGCCGACAACGATCACCGCGGCGGTGGGGTCTACGGCGAGAACTCGACCGGCACGTTCTTCGGCGTCGAGCTCCGAGGGAACTTCGCCGACGACGGCGGCGGCGCGTACGTCGACGGTGGTTCGATCGAGTTCGTCGAATGCCTCTTCGCGAACAACGTCGCGCAGAGCTTCCAAGCCGGCACCGGATCCGGCGGCGGCTTGCGCGGCGGCACGGCACGACGCTGCGTGTTCCACGCCAATCACTCGATCAGCGGCCCGAGCGCGGGTTCGGGCGGCGGTGCGCGCGGCAGCACTCTCGATCACTGCACGCTCGTCGCCAACACCGCCGACGTCGCGAGCGGGAGCGACGGCTCCGCGTTCGCGGACTGCGTGGTGACCAACAGCATCGCGTGGGGGAACCTGCCGCCCGCGAACGAAGTCGCCGGTGCGAACCTCGTGACCTACACCGACACGCAATCCGGCGTCGTCGGCACCGGCAATCTGTCGGCGCATCCGCTGTTCGTCGATCAGGTCAACGGCGATTTCCATCTGCTCGCGAGCTCGCCTTGCATCGACGTCGGCGATCCGGCGAGCGTGCTCGACCCCAACGGCTCGCTGCCGGACCTCGGAGCGTTCCCGTTCGGTCAGGCGAACTGCGGCGCGAAGCTCGTGTACTGCAATCCGAAGACGAACAGTCAGGGCTGCGTGCCGACGATCGCGTTCAACGCGGCGAGCCCGAGCGTCACGGGCGGGCAGTTCGTGATCAGCGCGGGCAACGTGCTCAACAAGAAGCCCGGCCTCTTGTTCCACGGCTCGGGCCTGAGCGGCGCGCCGTTCCAGGGCGGTACGTTGTGCGTCGCCCCGCCGCTCACGCGCACGGCGATCCAAGCGAGCGGCGGCAGCCCGAGCGGCGTCGACTGCTCTGGCAGCTACGCGTTCCAGTGGACGCAGTCGTACTTCGCGAGCGCAGGCATCGGCGCGGGCGTCGAAGTCTTCGCGCAGTTCTGGAGCCGCGACGCCGCGAGCCCGAGCCACACCGGCCTGACGGCCGCGGTGCGCTTCGTGACTTGTCCGTAGCGCAGATCGGCAGCGCTCAAGGCACCGCGAGCGGCGTCCAGCTGAACTCGCGGTCCTTGCGCGCGCCGAACCAGACCGTCTTGCCGTCGGGTGCCCATTCGATCGCGGCGATCTCCTCGAAGCCTTCGCTCTTGGTCTCGCCGACTCTCACGCGCCACGTGGTGCCGAGCAGAGCCGCGTACGCGAGCTTCGTGCCATCGGGCGACCAGCGCGGGAGCGTCACTCGGTCGAACTCCTCGCTCTTCGTCGAACCTTGCACGACCGACCAGCTGCCATCCTTCAGCTCTTCGGCGGTTTGCAGCGGTCGGAACCCGTTCGGCGGGGTGCTGTCGAACTTGCATCCGCGGACCGCGACGTAAGCGACCTGGTCGCTCGACGGAGCGAACACGAGCTCGTCGATCACGTCGTACTCGCAGGCAGCCTTGGTGTCGGAATCGATGGCGACGCCGACCTTGTCGCCCTGCGACACGACGAACGCGAGGTGCTTGCCGTCGGGAGAGAAGACCGGCCGCGCGGCGGACTCGTAGCTCGACCCGAAGAAGACCGGCTTCGCGTCCTTCGACTTCGGCGCGACCGGCGCGCGCACGATCACTTGGGTCTCCTGCCCGATCGCCTCGTCGTCGCTCATGTCCGTGTCCAACGGGACCGCGTTCTCGACGACCGTGCACAGGACCTCGGTTCCATCGGGGCTGAGCTCGAGGCTCGAGAGATCGCCGAGGGCGAGCACCGACTCCTTGCCTTTCAGATCGAGCACGACGACCACGTCGTCGTCGCCCTTGATCGCGCGCGAGAACACGAAGCGACCGTCGCGCGAGAAGATCGGCGGATGCCACTGATCGGGCAGCTCGAGCCGCGTGGACTTCTTCTTGCCGACGGTGAGCATCGAGAGCCCCGGCACTTCGTGGTCGCCGAGCTTCTCCCAGCGCTCGGCCGCCCAGAACGCCGGCGTGCCGTCGACCGGCGAGAACGCGACCGGACCGATCCACGGCTGTGTCGCGACCTTCTTGCCGTCGACGAGCAGCGTCCACGACTCCTTGCCCTTCTTGTCGAGCGTCGCGACGCGGAACGCGACGTGTGCGCCCGTCGCATCGAACACCGGCGGCTCGACCGATTCGTAGACGTCGCCGACGGTGTCGCCGACGACCCAGAGCTCATCTTCGCCGCGATAGGCGACGTAGGCGAGCTGCTTGCCGCCGGGTGCGAAGCGCAGCGAGCTGCGTTGGATCTTCAGGCCCTCCGGGAGATGCGCGACGATGCGCGGTTGATCCTGGAGCGTGGTGAGACACGGGGCGACGGTGAGGGCCAGCGTTACGAGCATCGAAAGTGTTCTCCGGGAAAGGGGACGCGACCGAGAGTAGCGACCTTCGTCCCGGCGGCAATCCGATCGGTGGCGGAGTGACTCGATGTTCCGTTACGCTCGCGGCGGAGGCGACGATGATCGAAGTCAGCGACGATGGGGCGGTCCGCACGCTGCGGATGGCGCACGGCAAGGCGAATGCGTTGGACGTCGAGCTCTGCGAAGCGCTGACGAATGCGCTGCGCGAAGCGGAAGCGTCGAGTGCGCGCGCGATCGTGCTCACGGGCACGGGCTCGATCTTCGGCGCGGGCGTCGACCTGGTGCGGCTGTCGTCGAGCCGTGAGTACGTCGCGCGCTTCTTGCCCGCGCTCGACGAAGTCCTGTGGACTCTCTATTTCGCGAAGAAGCCGGTCGTCGCCGCCGCGAACGGTCACGCGATCGCCGGCGGCATGGTGCTGCTCTGCGCGTGCGATCATCGCATCCTCGCGCGCGGCAAGGCGCAGGTCGGTATCGCGGAGCTGCGTGTCGGCGTGCCGTTCCCGATCCTCGCGTTGGAGATCGTGCGGCGCGCGGTCGCGCCCGAGCGCTTCCAAGAGGCGGTCTATCGCGCGCGGAACTACTCGGCGGACGAAGCGCTCGCGCGCGGCTTCGTCGACGAGCTCTGCGAGCCCGCGGAGCTCGCCGCGCGCGCCAAGTCGGTCGCCGACGAGCTCGCCGCGATCCCCGCGCGGACCTTCGCGTTGACGAAGGAGCGGCTGCGGGCCCCGGCGCGCGAGTTCCTCGAGGCGCGCATGCGCGCGAGTCAGGCTGAGACGATCGCGGCCTGGTGCGAGCCGGAGACGCTCGCCGCCGTGCGCGCGTTCGTCGAGCGCACGCTCAAGCGTTGAGCGCGTCGGCTCCGAGCTCCGCGCGAGCGGAGTCGCGGCGGACGCGCCGGTGTGAGCCTCGGCACGCCGCTGTCGACTCGCGGGATGCTCGATCGCTCGGTCGGAGCTCGTGCAGCGGGCGTCGTGGCGCGCGGAGCGGCCGGCGAGCTCGCGTCACTCGTCCCAGTAACGCGCGAGGCCGTCGAAGGCCCGATCGGACTCGGCCTTCGACGTGCGACCGCGCAGCGCGCGACGCACGAGCTCGAGCGACGCGGCCTCCGCGGGATCCGCGAGGTTCGCGCTGCGCAGCGTCGAGAACACCAACCGTCCGAACCGACCCCATTGCCTGCCGGAGAGCCGCGCCTCGCCGCCGGTGATCAGCACGTTGAGCGCGAGCGCGAAGCGCACCGTCGGCTCTTCTTCGTCCTCCAAGCGCGCGAGCAGTCGCTCCGCCGCGCTCGCCGAACGCAGTTTCCACGTCCCCTTCGCGGTCGCGAAGCGCACGCCGGGATCCTCGTCGTCGAGGCGCTTCAACCATTCGACGTGCGAGCGGTCGGCGATCGTGCGCTCGATGCGCGCGCGCGCCGCCGCGATCGAATCCTCGGCGCGCCACGCGTCGTACCACTGCTGCCACGAAGCGTCCGGCGCTTCGCGCGCGAGGTCGAACACGATCGCCCAGCCGATGAAGTGGACCAGCAGGTTGTCGCGCGACGGCGTCGAGTCGCTGCCGCGCACCGCGAGCAGACGTTCGAGGTCGGCGTCGGACAAACGCTCTTCGCGCAGTTCGCGCAACGGCCAGCAGCAGAGTCCGTCGACGTACCATCGGTCCTCGTAGACCGCGCCGTCGCCGTAGAACTGCGCGAGACCTTCCTCGAACCACAGCGGCAACTTGACGCCCTCTTCCGCGACGCGCGCGTGGACGAGCTCGTGCACCGCGGCACCGGTGTCCGCGCACTCGAGGAACACGCCGCCGGACTCGAACGGGTTCGCTGTCGCGCGGACGTGGAATGCTCGGACGCGCGCGGGGCCGATGCCGGGCACCGTTTCGAACTGCGCCTCGGCTTCCAGCTTGCCTTCGGCTGCCTCCTCGAGTGCGTGGATGCGCACGTTCTCGCGGAACGGGCCCATGCGCTCCTCGACGGCGACGAACGCGGGCTCGAGCGCGCGCGCGAAGCACGCGACGTCGACCGTGTAGCCCGGCTTGGTGTACAGCGTCCACGCTTCGCGCGTCTCGACCGGTTGCCACGACGTGCACGCCGCGGCGAGCGACACGACGAGAGCGAGCAGAAGCGACTGCACACGGCGCATGCCCGCCATCGTGAACGCTGCTCGCCGAGCCGACAAGTCGTCCGCGCCGTCTCGCGCGTTCGAGTTGGATCGGCTACCTTGTCGGCCCCGCGGCGCGAACGCCGCGTTCCCAGGCTCTCCACCCCGAAAACGACCGGCCATGGCCAGTTTCCGCGCCGAACTCGACGCCGCCAACAACATCGTCCTCGTCATGGTCACGGAGGACGACGGCAGCGAGCACGACTACCAATTCGACTTCGACCCGCGCTCGGGACGCTACGAGTTCAGCGAGCGCGATCTGCTCGAGCGCGATTTCGGAGAGGAATGGGTCGAGGAGATGGAGAAGGCCGTCAAGGCGCTGATCCAGCAAGCGCTCGCGGGCAAGAAGGCCTGAGGCGGGGCGGTACTGCGATGCGCTCGCTCGTCCTGTGCGTCGTCGCGCTCGCGCTCGCCGTCGCGGGTTGCATCGACGTGCGCTCCGGGCCGGGCGCGCCGATCCAACCGTTCGAATCGGTCGCGGCGACCGACTGGCGCATCGTGGCGGTCGGCGAGCGCGTCCCGACCGCGCCTTTGGAGCCGCTCGAGCTGCGCTTCGAGCTCGCGGAGTCGCGCGTCAATGGCTCGACCGGCGTCAATCGCTTCTTCGGCACGTTCGAGCGCTCGGGCGAGAGCCTGCGTTTCCGTCCACTCGCGATGACCCGTCGCGCCGGCCCGCCGGAAGCGATGGAGCTCGAGACGGCGCTGGTCGGCGCGTTCGAAGCCGTGCGCGGTTGGCGCGCGACGCCGACCGAGCTCGCGTTGCTCGATGCGAGCGGCGGCGTGTTGGTGCGGTGCGAGCGCGCGACGCCCTGAGCCGGCGCTCCGGCAGCGAGCGAGAGAGCGCGCGCGTCCGCGCCGCGATTCGGGCGAGGTCGAGTCCGTCACGCGAGCCGTGAGCGAGTCCGCTCGACGAGCTCCGAGCGTTTCCGGCGCGGGTTCGCGGCGTCGTGGTACGTCGGGGTTGCGCGAGCGCGCCCCCGGCGGAGCGCCGGCGATGACCACGGAGCCTCGACGACGCCGACTGCGCGCCGACCCCGTAGCGCGAGGGCGACCTCGGACTCCTAAGCGTCGGGAGAATCCCCGCTGCCCCGCTCGCGCGCTCGCGGGGGGCCGCCGCCGCTGGCTGCGCCCCCGCGTTTTCCCCGTAACGGGCCACTCGTGCTCGGCATTGGATGGCCGACCGAGCACGCGCTCTCGGTCGCGCCCCCCCTTTCGCCGGCCCAGCGCGCTCCCCAACCTGCCATGCACCACCGACTCGTCCCCGCCTTGCTCGCGACCGTCCTGTCCGCCTCCGCCGCCTCCGCCCAATCGATCGTGCGCTCCTTCGCGGGCAGCACCGCGAACCTGCACGTCGGCAGCGCGATCGACTACCTCTCCGATCTCAATGGCGACGGCTACGAGGACATGGTCGTCGGCGCGCCGAACCCGAGCGGCCAGGGCGCGATCTACTGGGTGTCGGGCAAGTACCTGCAGACCGGCACCGGCTTCTCGACGCTCGGCGCGACGATCGGCGCGTCGCTCGCGGGTTTTGGACAGTCAGTGGTCGGCGTCGGCGACGTCACCGGTGATGGAGTCGAGGACGTGTTGGTCGGCCAAGACGAGTCGGCCGGCTCGGGCGTCATCCACCAGCTCGCGCTCGTCTCCGGTGCGTCGAAGGCGAAGGTCGCTGTCGCGGATGGGTCCGTGTTCTTCACGTTCGGCAACAGGCTCGAGCGCTTCAGCGACTACGACGGCGACGGCTACCAGGACGTGCTCGTTTCGTCCGGAGGGGGACTCGGCGGTTTCGAGCGAGTGCAGATCTGCTCGCCGCGCAAGATCTTCACCGGGAGCAGTCCCTGGCTGGGCTTCGTCGAAGAACCGAGCGCGATCGAATTCGGCGCGAGCTTCTCCGCCGGCGATCTCGACGGCGACGGTAAGAAGGAGCTCGTCGTCGGCGCGCCCGGCACGTCGAACGACGCCGGTCGCCTCTACGTGTTCAGCGGGACGAGCCTCGCGCTCGTGAACACGTTGAACGGCAGCGCCAGCTCGCGCCTCGGCGAGAGCATCGACGCGACGCGCGACCTCGACGGCGACGGGTACTGCGACATCGTCGCAGGCGCGCCGAACAGCGTCGCGTCGGCGCTCGAGGGCGGAGAGGTCATCGTCTACAGCGGCCATCGCGTCGCACTCGTCAGCCCGCCGTACGACCTGGTGCACTGGTCGAGCTCGCAGGCGTACGCGCACTTCGGCGCGAGCGTCTGCGCCCAGCCCGACATGAACGGCGACTTCCGCAGCGACCTCGCCGTCGGTGCGCCCGGCATCGACGTGCTCCCGCCGCTCTTCTCGAACAACGGCGCGGTCTACCTCTACTCCGGCGACACGTTCGAGTCGATGGGGATCGTCACCGGCAGCAACGGCGACTTCCTCGGCGCGACCGTGTCACGCGCGTGGGACTACACCGGCGACATCCGTTGGGAGATCGCGGTCGGCGGGCCGGATTCCGACGCGAGCGCGAGCGACGGCGGCGTGATGCGGATCGTGAGCGTCTTCCCGAACGCGCCGACGACGTACTGCACGCCGAAAGTGAACAGCCTGGGTTGCACGCCCTCGATCTCGTTCACAGGGAGCCCGAGCGCGAGCTCCAGCTCGCCGTTCCTGATCAAGGCGACCAACGTCCTCAACAAGAAGAACGGGCTGCTGTTCTACGGCTACGACGCGAACGGCGCGCCGTTCCAAGGCGGCACGATGTGCGCGAAGGCGCCGATCAAGCGCACGAGCGTGCAGAGCACCGGCGGCAGCTCGACCGGCAGCGACTGCACCGGGGCGATGAGCTTCGACTTCAACGCCTATCTGCAATCCGGCGCCGACCCCGCGATCGCGCTCCAAGGCGCGGAGGTGTTCTGCCAGTACTGGTCGCGCGATCCCAACAGCGCGAGCACCACGAGCCTGACGAACGCTCTGCGCTTCGTCGTCAATCCGTGAGCGAGCTCACTTGCCGCTCTGGATCCACTTCAGGAAGCGCCACTCGAGACTGTCGGTCGTGCCGTCCTTGCCGCTGATCGGCACGCCGTAGACCTCGCTGACGACGACTTCGAACGAGCGATCCGGCGTGCACGTCGACAGCGCGCGCACGAGCTTCGAGAACTTCTCTTTCGAGGCCGCCGGCGTCGCGTCGCCGTGATCGGCGAGCCAGCAGACGAAGGACGTGCGATACGAGCGGAAGAACTCCGCGTAGTCGATCACGAACGCGGGCGGCGGGTACTCCTGCTCGCTCGCGTGCGGGCCGAAGAACGGCGCGTACACGACGTGCTTGCCGCCGTCACCGAGCAGCAGGAAGTTGGCGAGCGGGTCCTTCCCCTTCGCTTCCTTCGCGCCGAGCTTCTGTCCTTCGCGCAGCGGCGTGAGGAACCGGTCCTTGCCGCCGCCCTTGCGCCAGTGGTTCTCGACGATCGCGTTCTGCGAGTCGGCCTTGATCGCGGGCAGGGTCCCGCCTTTCGGGTTGCCGCCGGGCACGAACCGCTCGTACGGCGCCGTGCGCGCGCCGCTGGTCGACACCGAGCCCGCATTGTCGATCGTCGTGAACTCGCCGCACACCTGCAGCGTCAGCGCGGAGGCGAGCGCGCGGTCGAGCGTGCTCTCGGACACCGTCGGCGCGCACTGGCGGAGCAACGCGAGCGCCGCTTGCTGCACCACGTGCTGCACCGTGCCGGTCGGCGAGAGCTTGGTCATCGCGAGGCCCGTTCGAAACTCGGGATCCGAGCCCTCCCACGGCGTGTACTCGAGCGCGATGCACACGGTGCGGTCGATCCAGAACTGCGTCCAGTCCGCGGAGATCGACCACCAGTTGCGCGTTCGCGCGGCTTCGTCGACCAAGCCGCCGTAGCTCAGGAGTTCCATGAAGTCGCGTCGGGTCGGGCAGAGCAGTACGCGCGCCGCCTTGCCGTCGGTCGGCACGAACGTGAAGCGCTCGGTGGAGAGCAACGCGCTCTGCACGCGTTTCACCGCGTCGCCGATCGCGGCGTCGGGCTTCAGCGCGACGAGCCAATCCTTGTCCGCGGCGCGCTCGAGGTTCGAGAACGCGCCGGACTTCCACCCCTTGATCCAGGCGCGCATCGCGGCGAGGTCCTTGTGCAGGGTGTCGTCGGCGGGCGCGACGGGCTCGACCCAATCGAGCCAACGCTGCTCGACGTCGACGAGCCCGAGCAGCACGCCGCGCAAGGCCTCGCACTTGCCCTTGTCCTCGAGGAACTCCACGGGGTAGTGGACCGCGAAGAGCCCGAGATCGAAGCGCGCGTAGCTCTTCTCGATGACGGTGTCGAACGCGCACTCGGTCACCGGCGCGCCCTTCTTGCAGTGGCGATCGATGAACGAGCGCGCGAGTTCCTCGAAGGTGAGCTTCGGGCTCGGCCGCTCCTGAGCGCGCGCGCCGAGATCGAGGCAGAGGACGGCGAGCACGACGAGCGTGAGCGAACGCGAGAGGCGAGTGAGCGAGTTGCGCATGGTTGGGTTCCGACCGGGACGTCGACGAGGACCGAAGGCACAGTAGTAACCGCTCGGGCATCCCGAGTTCCCGCGCGAATCGCTCGAAGCCCGACGCCGCTCGCAGTCGGGATCCGGACGCGACGTCCGGCGCTTGGATGTGCGCGATCGCTCGATCGCGTTGGCGAGCCTCGCGAGGGCGTGCTCGCGGGGCGGAACGAGCCTTGCGTCCCCGGCGCGCCCCTTCGACGCTTACCCGATACGAACATGAAGCCCAGCCAACTCCTTCGCGCGAGCGCGCTGCTCGCAGCCGTCACCGCGCTCTCCACGACGCTCCACGCCCAATGCGACCAGGTCTGGAGCACCGGGTGGACCAACTACACGATCGGACCGAGCCACCTCGCCGCGGCCGAGGACAAGGAGGTCGCGGATGACTTCGACTTCACGGGCTCGGTGACGCGCCTGATCGCGAACGGAAACGGACCGTTCTGCTGCGGCACCACCGCGCTCGACGGCGTGTACGTGCGCTTCTACGAGTGGACGACCAACGGTCCGGGCGCGCTGCAGAGCGAGTACTACCTCGCCGGCGACGATCCGCACCTCGTGTATCTGCCGCTGCCGGAGACCGTCGACGTCGCGCTGCCGACGCCGTTCCAAGCGAGCGGCAAGCACTTCGTCTCCGTCCAGCTCGACTTCGAATCGAGCGGCTACTGGTACTGGTGGACCGGCGGGGGCGCGACGCCGCAGCTCTCGCGCGCGTGGATCCGCGACCAAGCGATCGGCGGCGCGTGGGGTCCGTTCGTCGACATCTTCGGACAGATCACCGACAAGGACGTCAGCTTCGAGCTCTTCGGCGATCCGACCGGCGGCGCGGTCTGCTACGACTGGAACGAGAGCCCGACGCCCAAGCCCGACATCGCGCACACGATCCTGCGCGATCTCGACGTGCTCGCGCCCAACGACATCTGGGCGGTCGGCGACATGCAGCGCACGACGTCGGGCAACTACGAGATGGTGCCGGTCGCGATGCACTACGACGGCACGCAATGGTCGGTCGTGCCGACGCCCGCGCCGTCGATGTGCAACGGGTGCGCGCAGACCTGGTTCGAAGCGGTCGAAGCGGTCGCGACCGACGACGTGTGGGCGGCCGGCACGCAGAAGATCTCGACGCCGCAGAACCCGTTCCTCGGTCAGCAGGTGATGGTCCAGCACTGGGATGGCACGAGCTGGAGCGTGCTCACCAACACGCCGATCACGCAGGGCGGAACCGGCGCGATCGTCTACGACATCGAAGTGATCGCGTCCGACGACGTGTGGTTCTTCGGCGAGTGGATCGGGCCTTCGAAGACCGCGCTCGCGATGCACTACGACGGCTCGAGCTTCCAGATCGTGCCGACGCCGTACTTCAGCTCGAGCGGCCACAGCATCGTCGCGGCGTCGGCGCTCGCGTCGGACGACATCTGGGCGGTCGGCGGTGCCGGAGACGGCGCGGATCCGGCGGCGTTCTCGTACATCCTGCACTGGGACGGCAGCGCGTGGTCGCACGTCCCCGGCCCGCTGGTCGGCTTGATACAGTCGCTCAACGACGTCGTCGCGCTCGCGCCGAACGACGTGTGGCTCTGCGGCGAAGCGTGGTTCTCCGGCGCGATCGTCGCGATGTTCCAGCACTGGGATGGTTCGAGCTGGAGCAACGTCAGCGTCCCGGGCGGCGGCGGCGCGCTCTTCGCGAACGGTCCCAACGACATCTGGACCGTCGGTGGAACGATCGCGCACTACGACGGCGCGAGTTGGAGCCTCGCGACGGGTCTCGAGTGTATCCCCGGTGTGTCGTTGCTCGGGCTCGACGGCGTCGGCGGCGAGCTGTGGGCCGCGGGACGTCAGACCAGCGCTGGAATCGTGCCGCTCGTCGCCCACCAACAGGTCGGTGGCGCGAGCCCGGTGTCGTTCTACTGCGCGGCGAAGACCAACAGTCTCGGTTGCACGCCGGTGCTGACCAGCGAAGGCTGCGCGTGCGACTTCCTCGCGGGAGCGAAGAGCTTCACGCTGCGCGCCGAACAGTTGCTCGGCGCGAAGAACGGGCTCTTCTTCTACGGCACGAACGGTCCGGCGCAGCAGCCGTTCCAAGGCGGCGAGCTCTGCGTGAAGCCGCCGCTGAAGCGCCTCGCGGTGCAGTCGACCGGAGGAACCAACGGTCAGTGCGACGGCTCGCTCGCGGTCGACTTCAACCAGGTGATCGCCTCGGGGATCGATCCGCAGCTCCAACTCGGAACGCAGGTCGCGATCCAAGCCTGGACGCGCGATCCCGCCGACCCGTTCAAGACCAACCTGACGTCGGCGCGGCTCTTCACCATCTCCCCGTGATCCGACGCCCGCGGCGGATCGGCGCGAGCCGGGCCGCGCGGACTTCGACCGCGCGCGAAATTCGACCGCGCGCGCTTCGGCCCCGCTGGAACCGTGACCGCGTGCGAGTCGGCGGTTCCGCGCGACCGGCGGGTCGGCTCGGGCCGCGGATTCAGCGACCCGGCACACCCAGCGATCAGCGGCGCGTCGCGAGCTCGTTCGCGAAGCGCTCGCGCAACGTCTCGACCCGCGCGCGGTTGACGCCGAGGTCGGAGTAGCCCAAGCGCGACGCGGAGCGGACCTCGATGCGGCGCTCGGCGGCGACGAGCGCGAGCTCGAGATCGTCGACGAAGCCGAACATGCGGCTCTTGCACTCGATCCAGAGGAAGTCGTCGCGCTGCTCGACGACGCTCGCGCCCGAGAGCGCGTTCGCCGCCGCGACCGCGGCGTTCCACGCGAGCGCAGCGTCGCCGTCGAAGCGCAGCGGCTCGACGAAATCGGAGTCGCTCGCGTTCGCCTGACTGGTCACGCAGTTGGGCGAACTCGGGCAATCCGCGAGCTTGCCGGCGTTCCACCCGAGGTCGGTCGGCCGCGGGCCCGCGCAACCGACGCACGCGACTCCGCCGACGCCGAGCACCAACAGCCCGGTCGCGAGTGCGCTCCATCGCCAACGTGTCTTCATGTCGCGATTGTCGCCGCGCACGACGTCCGAATCCATGCGGCGATCGGGCCGCGCGCGATCGTCCTTCGCGGGACGACGACTCGCGCTCGACGTGCGCTAGGATGGCGCGCCCAATCGAAAGCACGCGATGAAACGAGTGTTCTTGATCGTTCTCGACTCGCTCGGCGTCGGAGCGCTGCCGGACGCGGCGCGGTTCGGCGACGCGGGCACGCACACGCTCGACCACATCGTCGAGGCGGCCGGCGGGCTCGACGTGCCGAATCTGCGCGCGTTCGGGCTCGGCAACGTGCCCGGTGTGACGCGCATCGCGCCCGTCGACGCGCCGCTCGGCGCGTTCGGACGCTGCGCGGAGCGCTCGCCCGGCAAGGACACGTCGACCGGGCACTGGGAGATGATGGGGTGCGTGCTCGAGCGCGAGTTCCCGGTCTTCGCCGACGGCTTTCCGCCCGAGATCATCGACGCGTTCGTCGCGCGCGCGAAGGTGCCCGGCGTGCTCTGCAACGCTCCGGCGTCGGGCACCGAGGTGCTCGCGCGGCTCGGCGAAGAGCACATCCGCACCAAGAAGCCGATCGTCTACACCAGCGCCGACAGCGTCTTCCAGATCGCCTGTCACGAGACGCATTTCGGACTCGAGCGGCTCTACGAGCTCTGCGAGATCGCGCGCGAGATCCTGAACCCGCACGGCGTCGGTCGCGTGATCGCGCGACCGTTCGTCGGCGAAGCGGGGAGCTTCAAGCGCACGTACAACCGCCGCGACTACTCGCTGAAGCCGTTCCACCCGACCGTGCTCGATCGCCTGACCGCCGCGAAGGTGCCGGTGATCGGCGTCGGCAAGATCGAGGACATCTTCGCGGGTCGCGGAGTCGGTGAATCGATCCACACCGAGGGCAACGACGACGGGATGAAGCGCACGCTCGAGCTCGCGGACCGCGTCGAGCGCGGGCTCGTGTTCGTCAACCTCGTCGACTTCGACATGCTCTGGGGCCATCGACGCGACGCGCTCGGCTACCGGCGCGGGCTGGAGAGCTTCGACCGCGAGCTCGCGGTGCTCGCGAAGAAGTTGCGGCCCGGCGACTTGCTGATCCTGACCGCCGACCACGGCAACGATCCGACGTTCACCAAGACGACCGACCACACGCGCGAGTACGTTCCCGTGCTCGCGTGGGGGCCCGGGCTCGCGAGCAACGTCGAACTCGGCACGCGCACGACGTTCGCGGACATCGGCGCGACGGTCGAGGAGACGCTCGGCCTCGCGCCCGCCGGACCGGGTCGCTCGTTCCTCGCCGCTCTCGCCGCCTGATGGACGCGCGCGCAATCCTCCAGAAGAAGCGCGACGGCGGTGCGCTGACGCGCGAGGAGAGCGAGTGGTTCTTGCGGGGCTACGTCGCGGGCGAGATCCCCGACTATTTCGCGTCCGCGTTGCTCGCGCTCGTCTTCGTGCGCGGAATGGAGCCGCAGGAGCTCGCGCATTGGACCCGCGCGATGCTCGACAGCGGCGAGAAGCTCGCGTTCCCGCGCGTCGCGCTGCCCAAGGTCGACAAGCATTCGACCGGCGGCATCGGCGACAAAGTCTCGATCCCGCTGGCGCCCGCGCTCGCCGCGTGCGGCGTCGCGGTGCCGATGATCTCCGGACGCGGCCTCGGGCACACCGGAGGGACGCTCGACAAGCTCGAGTCGATCCCCGGCTTTCGCACGCAGCTCTCGAGCGCGGAGTTCGCGCGGTGCCTGGAGAACACCGGCGTCGCTCTCGGAGGCCAGACGCCGGAGCTCGTGCCCGCCGACAGGAAGCTCTACGCGCTGCGCGACGTCACCGGGCTGATCGAGTCGATTCCGCTGATCGCGAGCTCGATCCTCTCCAAGAAGCTCGCCGAAGGCATCGACGCGCTCGTGCTCGACGTCAAGTTCGGCTCCGGCGCGTTCATGGTCGAGCGCGAGCGAGGCGCGGAGCTCGCGCGCACGATGATCCGGCTCGCGGAGAGCATGGGCGTGCGCACCAGCGCCTTCCAGACGTGCATGTCGCGTCCGCTCGGTCGCAAGGCGGGCAACGCGGTGGAGATCGAGGAGAGCTTCGATTGCCTCGCCGGCGGCGGGCCCGCCGAGTTGCGCGAGCTCGTCTGCCTCCAAGGCGGCGAGTTGCTCGCGTTGACCGGCCGCGAACCCGACCTCGAGGCCGGCAAGCGTCGAATCGCCCGCTCCCTCGACGACGGCTCCGCGCGGGAGCTGTTCGCGCGCGTGATCGCGGCGCAAGGCGGCGATCCGCGTTGCCTCGACGAGCGCGAGCGCCTGCCGCGAGCTCGCGAGAGTGCATTCGTGCGATCGCCTGCCGACGGCGTGCTCGCGTGGCGCGACTTGCGTGCGCTCGGGCTCGCGATCACGGCGCTCGGCGGCGGCAGGCGCGTGCTCGGCGACGCGATCGACCCGGCGGTCGGTTTGGTGTTCCAGGTCGACGAAGGCGCACGGGTCACGCGCGGCGAGCCGTTGGTCGAAGTGCGTCACAATGGTCGCGGGCTCGACGAAGCTCTGCGCCGGATCGAAGGCTCGTTCGAGCTGCGCGCGGAGCACCGACCCGACCCGCTGATCCTCCAACGATTCGGCGCGTGAGCGCCGTCAAGCCCTTGCGGCTCCGCACTCGCCACGGTTCGATACCGTCCCGATGACCATCCTCCGGGCGTGCCTCGGCATCGCATTCTTCATCCTCGTCGCGTGGTTGCTCTCGAGCGATCGCTCTCGCTTCCAGTGGCGCGTCGTCATCGGCGGCATCGTGCTGCAGTTCGCCGTCGCCGCGCTGATCCTGCTCACGGATGTCGGTCGCGCGTTCTTCGAGCACGCCTCGGGTTTCATCACGAAGCTCGTGTCGATGGTCATTCCCGCCGCGACCACGGTGTTCGGCACGCTCGGGGACCCGGCCTCGCCGAACGGCTTCGTCTTCGCGTTCGCGGGCACGGGCTTGGTCGTGATCATCTTCGTGTCCGCGCTGTTCGCGGTGCTCTATCACCTCGGGATCATGCAGGTGCTCGTATGGGCGCTCGCGAAGGTGATGAGCCGCACGATGGGGCTCTCGGGCGGCGAGTCGATGGCCGCCGCGGCGAACATCTTCATGGGGCAGACCGAAGCCCCGCTCGTGATCCGGCCGTACGTGCCGCGGATGACGATGTCGGAGCTCAACGCGCTGATGACCGGCGGCTTCGCGACGATCGCGGGCTCGGTGATGGCCGTCTACATGGGGATCCTCGGTCCCGAGATCGCTCCGCACTTGATCACCGCGAGCGTGATGAGCGCTCCAGCGTCGTTCGTGATCGCGAAACTGATCCGGCCCGAGACGCAGATCTCCGAAACCGCCGGCAAGGTCGAGCTCCGCATCGATCGCAACGCGACCAACCTGATCGAAGCGGCTGCGAACGGCACGAGCGACGGCCTGCGCCTCTGGTTGAACGTGATCGCGATGTTGATCGCGTTCATCGCTTTCGTGTACCTGATCAATTGGCCGCTCGGAGTGATCGGCGAGAAGAACGGCGTGCCGGATCTTTCGCTCGCCAAGATCTTCGGATGGGTGTTCGCTCCGGTCGCGTGGTTGATCGGGATCACCGGCTGGCACGACTGTCAGCTCGTCGGTGGACTGCTCGGGACGCAGATCTCGCTCAACGAGTTCTTCGCGTTCAAAGGACTGCAAGAGATCCTGCCTTCGTCCGGGCAAGCCGTCGTGCTGGAGTCGACGCGCTCCGCGAAGATCGCCGCCTACGCGCTCTGTGGCTTCGCGAACTTCGGCTCGATCGGGATCCAGATCGGCGGGATTTCCGCGCTCGCACCCGAACGCAAGACCGACCTCGCCAAGCTCGCGCTCAAAGCGATGATCGGCGGCGCGATGGCGTGTTGGATGACCGCCGCGATCGCGGGGGTGTTCCTGTGAGCGCGATCGCCGCGCACGATCCGTCGGTCGAGCGTCTGGCGCGCTCGCTCTCCGAGCACGAGGTCCGCGACTTCGACGCGGTGTTCGTGCTCGGCTCCGGGCTCGGCAGTTTCGCCGAGCGACTGTCGGATGCGCGCGCGATCCCGTACGCGGCGCTCGATGGCATGCCGCAGAGCCGCGTCGCGGGGCACGCGGGCCGTCTCGTGCTCGGCGAACTCGCCGGCCGACGCGTGCTCGTCCAGCAAGGTCGCGTCCACCTCTACGAAGGTTGGAGCCCGCGCGAGGTGACCCGTGCCGTGCGCGCTTTCTGTCGCTCGGGCGCGAAGCTCGTCGTCCTGACCAACGCCGCCGGCGGACTGCGACGCGAGTGGCCGGCGGGCACCTTGATGCGCATCCGAGATCACGTCTCGCTGCAAGGTCGCGCGCCGCTCGCGACGCACGAACGTGGCGCGGCGCGAGTGTGGGACGAGGCGCTTGGCGCGGCTCTGGAGCTCGGCGCTCGCGATGCGGGCGTCGCGCTCGAGGCCGGCGTCTACGCGGCGTTGCTCGGACCGAGCTACGAGACGCCGGCCGAGATCCGTTGGCTCGCCGGCGCCGGCGCCGACGCGGTCGGGATGAGCACTGCACTCGAAGCGGTCGCGGCTCGGGCGTCCGGCGCGCGCGTCTGCGGCATCTCGTTGATCACCAATCAGGCCGCGGGGATCTCGCCGACGCCGCTCGCGCACGAAGAAGTCGTCGCAGCGGGCGCCGCAGCGGCCGAGCGATTCAGCGCTGTGCTCGAGCGCGCTCTGCCGCATCTCTGCGCCGCGCGTTGACCACGCGTTCGGTCTTCGCGTTTCGCGCGTTGCCCGGTATACCCCAGCCGATGCAGTCCGCGTCCTCGACGGCCCTTGCTTCGCTCGCGCGCCTGCTCGGACGCGAGACGTCGCTCGACGTCGTCCACGGCGAGATCCGGCGCGCCGCGCAGACCGTCGCCCGGGTCGCCGAGTACGGCATGTGCCTGATCACGTGCTCGGACGAATTCCAAGGCGAGCTGCGCGCGAGCTTCGATCGCGATGTCGCCCAGCCGTTGATGGCGCCTCTGACGCTCCAGCAGCGCCGCATCTTCAGCGTCTCCAACCTCGGCGGACGCGTCGAACCCGGCGCGCTCGAGCTCGCCAACGATCACTTCACGGTGCGCACCGCGCGCGAAGGCGAGAAGCTGCTCGTCGTCGAGCTCGCCGCGCACGTCGGCAAGATCCTCGAGGGCCACGACGCCGTCTACGGCACGCTCGATCGCTTCGGCGTGCGCTCGCCGTGTTGCGGCGCGTTGACGCTGTTGCTCGAGAAGCCACGCTCGTCGACCACCGTGCGCTATCCGTGGTTCGAGCAACTGACAGCGTTCTTCGGGCCCGAGCGGCTCGCCGAGCTGCGCGCGGACGCCGGTCCGCTGCGGCTCGTGCGCACCGCGGTCGTCCATGCGGTCCTGCAGGTCGAGACCGCGATCGTCGATCTATTGCGCGATCCGCCGCGCACGCCGACGCATGCGCTGATCTGCGCGTTGATCGTCGTCAATCAACGCGGGCCCGACACCGCGGTGCTGGTGGGCGTCCACCATCTGCGGTTCGACGCCGCCGGAGCGTGGATCGAAGGCGGGGCGAGTTTGCGGGCGCGACCCGATTCGCTCGCGCCGGTCCTCGAGAACGGGCGACTCCGAATCGATTCGCGGCCGCTCGCGCGCGAGGAGAGCCCGCGCGACGAAGAATTGGTGACGCGCGACGGCGTCGCACGCCGCTCGGGCAGACTCGGTCCCGCGGAGCGCGTCCTGCGCTCGGCACTGGCTTCGCCCGAGCTCACGAGCGAGGCCGCGCGCGTGCGGGCGCTGACCCAGCAGCTCGGCAATCGATCGATCGACGTCGCGACGTACGCGCGACCGATCCTGCGCGCGGTGCTGCAGCGCGTCGCGAGGCAGCAGCCCGAGTTCGCACTCGCCGTGTTGTATCTCTGCGCGAACGCGCGCTCACCGCGTGCCACCGAGCTCGCGGCCTTCTTCGCGCGTCCGACGACCACCGAAGCCGCCCAACGCACTTTCCTGCACTTCGAACGCGAGCTGCAGGAGCTCGACGTCTTCGTCGCCCGCGCGGTGCTCGACTACCTCTTCGGAGTCTGAGCCCGCCATCCGGCCCGGGCTGCGGTCCGCCACACCGCCTCGGACTCTCTCTCTCCAGGCGAAGCGCTGCACGCGACCAGGCGAAGCGCTGCACGCGACCAGGCGAAGCGCTGCACGCGACCAGGCGAAGCGACGCACGCGGCCAGGCGAAGCGAGGCACGCGACCAGGCGAAGCGAGGCACGCGACCAGGCGAAGCGAGGCACGCGACCAGGCGAAGCGAGGCACGCGGCCAGGCGAAGCGACGCACGCG
>JADLBP010000152.1 GCA_020847695.1 Planctomycetota bacterium | reverse complement strand
TCGCACGCGCACTCGGGCGGCCGCGAGCCGGGTGAACTCGTCCGCGTCCGAGGGAACCGCTTGAACGCTGTGTCCCGACATCGTGAGGACGGTCAGCTTCGCGGCGCCGAGTTCGACACGCGCGCGGCCGTCGCGCAGGTCGAAACGCGCGCTCCAGCCGAGGTCCGTCACGAGCAGGTAGCTGCCCGCGGGCAAGCGTTCGCCGACGACGAGCTCGTTCGTCGCCGCTGCGATCGGTCGCTCGAGCTTGACCCCTGCGAGGCCTCCGAAGCGCGCGAGACCGATCACGAGTCCGTGGAGCGGAACGAGCTCCCGTGGAGCGCCCGCCGCGAAGAACTCGAGCGTCGCCGAGCCCGGGCCAGCGACCAGCTCGATCTCGTGGCGCGCGCCGGCCTCCAAACGGACGACCCCGCAGAACTCGCGCTCGACGAAGAGCGCGTGGGCGCCGGCCTCGACGCGTCCGAACGCGAAGCTGCCGTCCGGGGCGGCGACCGTACGCACGTCGCCGCCGCGCACATCGAGCTCGACGATCGCGCCCGGCATCGGCCGTCCAGCGAGATCGACGACGCGACCGAGCAACGCGCCGAGCGGACCGAGCTCGATCCGACCGGCGGCGGCGACCGCCACGGTCGTCTGCGAGTGGTTCGGATGCCACGCGGAGATCGTCGAGCCGCTCCCCACGAGCTCGAACCACCCGTCCGCAGCCGTCCTGGCGCCGCCGAGGATGCGGCGGGCGTCGAAGGGACGGAACGGCTCGTCGCCACGCCCCGTCGTGCGATCGCCGAAGAACACCAGCGCGCCCTCGATCGCGTTGCCATCGCGATCGACGACGACGCCGCTGACCCGATCCCCTTCCGGGATTACGAATGTCACTTCGCGGCGCTCCGCTGGCCGCACGAGCAAGGACTGCGGCGGAGCGAGCTCGTGGATCAACGCGACGCGACACCACCGGCCCTCCGGCGCCTCGAGCGAGAGCGTCACCGTCGCGACTTCGCCGTCCGCACGCGCGGTGAAGTAGCCGAGGGAGTACGTCGTCGGGCCTCCAGCCTGATGCTCGCACTCAGGTCCAGGATCGCCGTGGATGGACACCCCGAAGTCGCGCAGCGCTTCGCGCGAGTCGCCGCTCACGACCCGCACGGCGATCGTGGCCGTCGTCACCCGGCGAACGACGAAATCGACGTTCGACGCCGGAGCGTCGATCCACCCGTCGGGGCGTGGGCGCTCGACGACCTCCAAGTCGGGAGCCGGAAGGACCTCCACGCAGACTCGGCCCGGCACCGGCAGCTCTGCGGACCAACTTCCGTCTTCGCGCGACGTGAACGAGCGCCCGACGTACGCGTCCCATTCGATGCGCGTCCCGGGACCGACGGGTCCGAACGGATCGCGCTCGGCGCCGATGCCTACACGCGCGCCGGCGACGCCGATGCCGTGGCGATCGCGAACGTAGCCGCTGAGCGTGGCCGCTCGGATCGCCGATTCCGCTCGCTCGGGCGCGCCAGCGACCGGTACGGTCGAGGGCGCGTCCGCTGGATGCGATGCCGATCCTGGCTGCGCGATCGCGGGCTCGGTCGGCACGGCAAACGTCCGCCAGGCCACCCAACCGCCCGCGAGCAGCGCCACGCTCGCGAGCAAGACGAGCGGAACCGAAGTGACCACCGGAGCCGACGCCGCGGGATCCGACGCGACGAGGAGAGCGAGCGAGTCTCGCCACGACGCGCCTCGGAGCGTGCGCTCCGCAGCCAGCTCCGTGCGCAGGAGTTCGAGCGCTCGGCGCAGACGCGTCCGCACCGTTTCGACGGGGACGCCAAGTCGTGCCGCGATCTCGCGTGGCGGCACCTCGTCATAAAAGCGGAGCGTGACGACGATGCGATAGTGCTCTGGGAGAGTTCCGACCGCGCGCACGACGCGACGCACCGTCTCTTCTCGCTCCAGCGCGATCTCTGCCGCGGGCTGTAACTCCGGCCTCGCTGCGTACTCTTCGCGACGACGACGGCGTTGCGTGCTGCGTCGCTCGCGCCCCAGCAGTCGGCGAGCGACCGCGGCGAACCAGCCTCGCACGTCGCTGCCGTGGGGCGGGTGCTCGAGCGCGACGCGCGCGGTCTCCTGCGCGACATCCTCTGCGTCGTTCCCTTCGGCGAGCAGCGAGCGCGCGAGGCGCCGCACGAACTCCGCGTGTCCCGCCAGCTCCTCGGATCGAAACGCAGCGTCGGTCATCGCTCGGCCCTCCACGAGCAGGATGCCCGCGGAGTTCCATTCCGGTTCACTTTCTAGAGCGCGCGCCGCGTAGGCCCGGCGTGCGAACGACGCCAGCCTACAGCACGCTCGGACCGCGGTCCTCGCGGTCGGCGTCGCTCGCGGTCGTGTCGTCGGCGATCCGGGGACCGAGCGTGCCGCTCCAGCCCAAGCGCGAGCGCAGGCGTCGATACGGGTCCAGGCCGGGGAAGCCGAGCAGCGGGTACGAGAGCGGATGGCGCGCGAGCTCGACGCGATCGCCTTGCTCCAGCGGGTAGAAACCCTGGCCGTCGACCGCGACGCTGGTCAGCCCCGAGCACGCGACGACCTGGATCTCGATCTTGCTGTCGGGGTGCAACACGATCGGTCGGTGCGAGAGCGCTTGCGGACAGATCGGCGTGACCACCAGCGCGAGCATCTCCGGCGCGAGCACCGGCCCGCCGGCGGACAGCGAGTGCGCGGTCGAGCCCGACGGCGTCGCGACGATCAGTCCGTCCGCGCGGTAGTTGGTCACCCACGCGCCGTCGACCGACAACGCGAGCGTCAAGAGCCCCTGTGTCGCGCCGCGCTGCAGCACGACGTCGTTGAGCGCGATCGGACGCACCTCGCTGTGGTCGCGGCGGCGTTCGAGCCGCGTCTCGAGTCGCATTCGCGCCTCGAGCACGCCCCGGCCGTCGAGCACGCCGGCGACGACCTCTTGCGCGCGAGACGCGGGCGTCGAGGCGAGGAATCCGACGCGACCGAAGTTGATGCCGAGCGTCGGCACCGGCGCGCGGCCGAACGCTCGCACCGCGCCGAGGATCGCGCCGTCGCCGCCGAGCACGATCACCAAGTCGAACGCTTCGCGCGCCGCCGCGGCGTCGTCGAGCGCCTCGCGTCGTTTGCAGAACGCGCGCACGTCGCCTTCGAGCACCACGCGCTCGGCGCGCGCCTCGAGCCACGGCTGGAACGTCGCGCGGAACTCGCGCACGCCCTGCTTCTCGAGGTCGGCGAGCACGAGCACCGATCGGACGCCTCCCGCGCGCGGCGCGGCGATCGGCGCGACCGCCGTCGCACGAGCTTCCGCCGGCTTGGAACGCGCCACTTGGGGGCTCCTCAGACCCACTGCGGCGAGAGGGCGAAGCGCACGACTCGCTCGATGCCGTCGGGATCGAGCCCGGCTTCGGCGAGTTGCTCCTCGCGCGTCGACTTGTGCTCCAGGAAACGATCCGGAATGCCCAGGATGCGCACCGAAGCGCGCACTTGCGGCAGGCGCGACACCGCTTCGAGCACCGCCGAACCGAAACCGCCGGCGCGCTGGTGTTCCTCGAGCGTGAAGACGTGGCGGTACGTCTGGACGTGCCGGCCGAGCAGCTCTTCGTCGAGCGGCTTCGCGAAACGCGCGTCGACGACGCCGATGCGCACGCCGCGGCGCGCGAAGCGTTCGGCGACCTCGAGCGCTTGCTGCACGAGCGCGCCGTAGGCCCACAGCACGACGTCGCCGCCTTCGAGCAACACCTCCGCCTTGCCCGCCGCCATCTCGCGGCGCTCGGCGGGTTGGATGTGCTCGACGCCCGGACAGTTGTCGCGCGGATAGCGCACGCAGACCGGACCGTCGTAGCGGGTGCCGAACTCGAGCATGCGCTGCATGTCGGTCGCATCGCGCGGCGCGCAGAGCACCAGGTTCGGCAACGTGCGCAGGTACGCGATGTCGAACACGCCGTTGTGCGTCGGACCGTCCTGACCGACCAGGCCGCCGCGGTCGAGCGCGAACAGCACCGGCAGGTTCTGGAGCGCGACTTCCTGGAACACCTGGTCGTACGCGCGCTGCAGGAACGTCGAGTAGATCGCTGCGACCGGGCGCAAGCCCGCCTTCGCCATGCCGGCCGCCTGCGCGACCGCGTGTTGCTCGGTGATGCCGGTGTCGTGGAAGCGCGCCGGGAAGCGCTCGGCGAACTCTTCGAGGCCGGTGCCCGACGGCATGCCCGCGGTCAACGCGTGCAAGCGCAGGTCGCGCTCGGCGAGCTTGAGCAGCGCGTCGGCGAACGCCTTGGTGTACGACGGCCCAGCGATCGGCTTCGTGCCCGCGACCTTGCCCGGCAGCTTCGCCGACTCCGCGCCGGCGATCTTCGCGGTGCCTTTGACTCCGTGCACGCGCTCGGGGTGATTCGGAGCCTGCGGGTGGCCCTTGCCCTTGTCGGTCAGCGCGTGGACGAGCACGACGCCGTCGAGGTGCTTGGTGCGTTCGAAGATGTCGACGAGCTCGCCGACGTCGTGTCCGTCGACCGGCCCGATGTACGTGACGCCGAGGCCTTCGAAGACGTGTCCGGGAACGAGCGCGTGGCGCATCACCTCCGACGCGTCCTCGAGCGCGCGATCGACGCGCTGCCCGATCAGCGGGATCGAGCTCAGCAGGTTGTGGATCTCCTGGTTCGCGCGCTGCACCGTGCGCGAGCGGCGGATCTTCGAGAGATAACGCGCGAGCGAGCCGACCGACTTCGAGATCGACCACTCGTTGTCGTTGAGGACCACGAGCACGCGTTGGCCGCTCGCCGCCGCGTTGTTGAGCGCTTCGAACGCGACGCCCGCGCCGAGGCTCGCGTCGCCGATCACCGCGATCGAGTGCGGCGGATCGGACTCGTGCTGCGCGCCGTGCGCGAGACCGAGCGCGACGCTGATGCTGGTGCCCGCGTGGCCGAAGTGGAAGAGGTCGTACTCCGACTCCGCCGGATGCGTGAAGCCGCAGAGCCCGCCGGTCTGGCGCATGCTCGCGAAGCGTCCCTTGCGCCCGGTCAGGATCTTGTGCGGGTAGCACTGGTGGCTGACGTCCCACACAATGCGATCGCGCTTCAGGTCGAAGACGTAGTGCAGCGCGGTCGCGATCTCGACGACGCCGAGGTTCGAGCCGAGGTGCCCGCCGGTCGACTGCACGGATTCCAGCAGGAAGCCGCGCATCTCCTCGCAGTAGGGCGCGAGCTCCGCGCGCGTGAGCCGCTTCAGGTCCGCGGGCGAGTCGACGCGCGCGAACAGATCACGTCGGGCGCTCTCGACGCTCGGGGAGGGAGTTTCGTTCATCGTGGAAAAGGGCTCCGCGGGCGGCAGAGGCCAAACATCAGGGTCTCGGATGCCGAGGCGCGACGCAAGTATCGGACTAGCGCGTACGGGTCAAAAGGTGCTCGACCCGGAGGACCCCAGGGTGGGAAGCGCTCCAGCCGAGGCCCTCGGCGGCCCGTGCAGCGCCCTTTGCGGCCTCCGCGGCGACCTGGCGGGCTCCGTCGAGCCCGACCGCGCGGACCAACGTCGCGCGCTCGAGCTTGGCGTCCTTGCCCGGCGTCTTGCCGAGCTCCTCGCGCGCGCCGACGACGTCGAGCACGTCGTCGACCGCCTGGAACAGCTTGCCGAGCTCGGCGCCGAACACGCGCACGCGCGCTTGCTCGCTCGCATTCGCGCCCGCGGCGAGCGCGCCGAGCTCGCAGGCCGCGGCGATCAACGCCCCGGTCTTCAGCGCGTGCATCGCGAGCACTTCGCGGACGTCCGCGCCCGGCGCGAGGGACAAGTCGAGCACTTGCCCGCGCACCATGCCCTCGGCGCCGGCGGCGCGCGCGAGTACCGCGACGCTGCGCGCGGCGTGCTCGGACGGCGACTCTGCGAGCACCTCGAACGCCGCGGTCAACAGCGCGTCGCCGGCGAGCAGCGCGAGCGCTTCGCCGAACACGACGTGGCACGTCGGCTGGCCGCGACGCAGCGCGTCGTCGTCCATGCACGGCAAATCGTCGTGGACCAGGCTGTACGTGTGCAGCATCTCGACTGCCGCCGCCGGACGTGCCGCGCGCGACGCGTCGCCGCCGAGGCCCTCGCACACGAGGAGCACCAAGCTCGGGCGCAGCCGCTTGCCCGGCGCGAACAGCGCGTAGCGCATCGCGTCGGCGAGCGACCCCGCGGTCGGCGCGACGCGCGCGAACTCTTCGGCGAGCGCGCGCTCCGCGAACTCGCGGGCCCGCTTCAACCAGGCGTCCAGCTCGGGGTGGGTCACGTCCTAGCGCGCGTCGGGATCGCCGGCGTACGGCTTCAGCGCGTCCTCGGCGCCGGCCGCGAGCTCTTGGACCTGCTGCTTGTACGACTGCAGCACCCCGTGGCACTGGCGCAGCAGCTCGACGCCCTGTTGGTAGCACTGGAGCGAGGCCTCCAACCCGAGGTCGCCGCGCTCGAGCTCCGCGACGATCCCCTCGAGCCGCGCCAGGCGGGCGTCGAAGGACTCGGCGTCTTCCGCGCTCTTCTTCACGTCTTTTTGTGCCACGGGTGCAGTCTAGGCGCGCGGACCGGGCCGGCCAACCGCCGACCGGGACGAGCGATCGCGAGCAGGCGGCCGCCGGCGGCCGATCGAGCGGCGGCGACCGACGGTCCGCGGCTCGTCACCGTCGACCGCCAAAAAGCCCACCGGAATCCGTCCGGACCGGCTCGGCGCAGTTCTTTCCTCCTTGCCGAGTATCCAGCTCACGGTAGACTCCTTCCGATCCAGGCCCCTGACGCTCGCGAGACCGCTCCTCCCTTGTTCGGAGGGGGTATCCTTCTCGAACGCGCCGGTGGTTGGATGCTCCCAAGCCTGACCGCCGCCTCGCCGACCGGACCGCCGGGTCGCCACGACGGTCGGAAGCCACACGCAACCGGGTCTGCAGCCTAGCCAACAGAACTCCATGAAAGTCGCTCTGATCTACGCCAAGTCGCAGGCCATCCGCGAGAAGGCCGCCGCGATCTTTTCCGACGACAAGGCCGTCAAGGGCGAGCTCGCTCGCGACGAGATCTACCCGCCGCTCGGGATCGCGATCCTCGCCGCGGAACTCGAGCAACTCGGCCACACGGTCAAGTTGATCGATGACTCGATCGACGAGCTCTCCGACATCCGCGCCGCGATGGAGTGGGCCGACTTGGTCGGCATCTCGTCGCTGACGCCGAATGCTCGCCGTGCTCGCGAGCTCGGCAAGATCGCGCGCGACGAGATCGGACGCTTCGTCGTCATGGGCGGCCCCCACCCGACGACCAACCCCGAGTTCTTCCTGCAAGCCGGCGCCGCCGACATCTGCGTGCAAGGCGAAGGCGACGAGACGTTGCCCGAGATCCTCGCCGCGTACAAGAACCCCGAGAAGTGGGGCGACATCCTCGGCATCACGTACATGAAGGACGGCGTGCAGGTCGCGAATCCGCGCCGCCCGCTGATCAAGAAGGTCGACCCGCTGCCGTACCCGGCGTACCACCTGTACGACATCCCGAAGTACATGCGCCTGATGGTCAACCCGGGCGTGACGATGATCACGAGCCGCGGCTGCCCGTACGCCTGCACGTTCTGCGACGCGGAGATGACGCCGCGCCAGTACCGCGCCATGAGCCCCGAGAAGACGGTGGACCTCATGGAGTTCCTGATCAAGAAGTACAACCCGCCGCAGCTCGTGCTGTTCGATGACCTGTTCACGATCCAGCGCAAGCGCGTGATCGCGATCTGCCAGGAGATCGTTCGCCGCGGCCTCTACTTCGAGTGGATCTGCGAATCGCGTCTCGACACGATGGACTTCGAGATGCTGCGCTGGATGCGCAAGGCCGGCTGCGTCAAGGTCTACTACGGCCTCGAGTCGGGTTCGCCCGACGTGCTCGTGACGATGAAGAAGGGCCTGACGCCCGAGAAGATCCAGAACGGCGCGCGGTTGAACCGCGAAGTCGGGATGTACTTCAAGTTCTTCATCCTCTACGGCTTCCCCAACGAGAAGCACAAGGACCACCGCCTGACCGAGGAGATCGTGCAGAAGGCGCGTCCGAACGCGATCTGCGTGTCGGTGCTCCAACCGATCCCGGGCACCGAGGTGTACGAGCAGCTCAAGCCGCACCTCTTGAAGGACGTCGCCGACATCGAATTCCACTACTGGCACTCGACCGAGACGTTCAAGCACCCGACGTTCTCGCACTCCGAGCTGCACGCCGAGCGCGACCAGCTCCTCAAGGTCCACGCGAAGGAGATGTCGAAGCTCTCGGTCAAGCTCCAGCGCAAGTGGGAGCGCTTGGTCGCGATGGTCAAGCACCCGGTCTTGATCGGCGACTGGCTGGAAGTGCGCAAGCGCCGCAAGAGCTTCATGAAGCGCGTCCAACAGAGCGACTGGGCGCACGTCTACGCCGGCCGCGACTCGCGCGACGTCGTCGCGCTGCAGGTGCCGCAGGTCAATACCAAGTAGCGAGCCCGCGCGCTCTCCGCGCGCTCTCGATCGAAGCACGGGCCGCGTCCGACGCGGCCCGTGTCGTTTCTTCGGCGCTCGAAGCGCGAGCGATTCGGCGGGAGATCTCGCCGCTCGCTCAGGGGATGCAGTGCGCCGCGCGCGCTTCGTCGTAGCCGACCAGGATCGCCTTCGCGATCGCCGGGTCGTCGCCGGCGAGGAACTCGACCGCGCGCGAGCGGCGCGCCCACAACGGCGGCCGCATCGGCTCCCAGTACGCGAAGCGCCCGCTCTCGACGTCGCCGAGCGCCTCGAAGAGCCGCCATCCGAAACCGCGCCAGAACGCGTCGGTCACCGCGACGCCGCGCAGCTCCTCGAGCTCGGCGCGCACGAGGTCCTCGGTGCAGAGGAACCGCGTGCCGAAGCGACCCGCCGCCTCTTCGAGCAGCGCCTTGTCGACCTCGGGCCGGCGCTGCAACAGCTCGACGCGGAAGCGCAGCGAGCCGCCGAGCTTGCGCTTCATCACCGGCCCGAACCCGAGCAAGAGCTCGCCGCTCGGATCGACCGACATCGCCTCCGCGACGGCGTCGTCCATCGCGCCTTCGTGCTCGAGCCACACCTGCTCGCCGACGCTCGCCGCGAGCCAGCGCCGGCCGTCCTCGCGGAACGACAGCGCGATGCGCGCCCGCTCCTCGCGCGTCCCTTCGATTCGCGGCAACACCTGGCCGAGCCAGTAGCGGTAGTCGTAGCCCTTGAAGCGAGTGAGCAGCTCGACGCGCACGCCGAGCGGACCACCGGCGCCCGCGCGCGCCTCGCGTGCGACGTCGCCGGCGCCCGACGCGAGCGCGACCAGCAGCAACAGCGCCAGCACCGCGCGCCGCACTCCGCCGGCGGCGTGCTCGGCGAATCCGGCGGCCGCGAGCAGCACGCACGCGAGCCACGCGGGCGAGAGCCGGTTGAGCTTGAAGTAGTGATAGATCTCCCCCACCGCGAACGTCGAAGCGAAGTAGGTCGCGAGGAAGAGCGCGAGACCGATCACGACCAGACGCGTCGCGGTCGCGCCTTCGCCGCGCCGGCGGAACCACGCGCTCGCGCCGACCAGCGCCGCGATCGGCAACGCGAAGACGCCGGCGAGGTCCCACGCGGAGCGCCCTTCGACGAGGCTGCTCCAGAACGACACGACCACCTCGAGCTTCGAAAGATCGTCTTCCGCGCCGGTGACCTCGGCGCCGTGGATGTCGAAGACCGCGCGTCCGGTGTGCCACGCCATGTACAGCAACGGGGCGACACCGACGAGCGCGCCGCCGAGAGTCCAACCGAGACCGCGCGCGAGCCGCGCACGCGCTTGCCACGCGAGCCACAGCGACGCGACCGCGATCGTCAGCGCGCACTGGTACGAGAAGAAGAAACCGAAGCCGACCGCGACCCCGTAGGCGAGCCAAGTCCTCGGTCGCGCGTCTTCCTCGAACCCGACGCGCAGGGCGAGGTGCAGGACGAGCAACGAGAACAGCAAGGCCTGGTAGTGGATCCCGAGGTTCAGGAGCGAGAGCTTCTGCACGCTCGCCGGCGCGAGCACGTACAGCGCGCAGAACGCGTTCGCCGGTCCGAATCCGAACCAACGGGCGACGAACCGCGCACCGACGCAGAGGATCGCGACGCCGAACGCCAGCGCGACGAGCTTCTGCGCGAGCAGGCTCGGTCCGATCAACGCGAACGCGAGCGCGTCGAGGTGGCTGGTGACGAACCCACCGCCCTCGTACGGGTGGTACGCGAGCTGCCAGTGCTCGAGCGGCAGGCCGTCGAGCAACGCCTTCGCCGCGGTGCCCTTCGCGAACTCCTCGCCGTAGAAGAACACGTCGGATAGCGAGAGCACGAGCCAGCCGCGCGCGAGGACGAACGCCGCCACCCACGCCGCCAACGCCGGCAGGCCGAACCGTTTGAACTCTTTGGCGTCCACAGCGAGCCCGCAGGATCGCAAAGCGCGCGCGGGTTGCAAGCGCGAGCCCGTCGCAGCGACGTCACCGCGCGTCGGCCCAGGGCACGACGATCGGTCGCCCGCTCGCGAAGCGCCCGAAGAAGAGATGCGGCCCGTACACCGGCTCGAGCACCTCGCGCGTCAGCACGCGGTCGACAGGACCCTCGGTAATCGTCCGTCCCGCCTGCATCACGATCGCGCGCGACGCGAACTGGCTCGCGAGGTTGAGATCGTGCGTGACCACCAGCGCCGATCGCCCGCCCGCGACCAGCTCCGCGATCGAACGGAAGACGGCGAGCTGGTGTTCGGGATCGAGCGAGTTCGTCGGCTCGTCGACGAGCAGCACGCCCGCCTCCTGCGCGATCGCGCGGGCGACCAGCACGCGCTGGCGCTGGCCGCCGGAGAGCTCGCTCATCAATCTCGACTCGACGTCGGCGGCGTCGCAGCTCGAGAGCGCCGCGCGCACGACCGCGCGATCGTGCTGCGTCGCGCTGCGCCACCGACCGAGGTGCGCATAGCGCCCGCCGAGCACGAAGTCCTGCACGCGCACGTCCGGAAGCCGCGGCAGGAACTGAGGCACGACCGCGAGGCGGCACGCACGCTCGCGCGGAGGCAGCGTGACGACGTCCTCTCCGTCGACGACGACGGTGCCCGACTTCGGCACGAGCAAGCCCGCGAGGCAGCGCAGGAACGTGCTCTTGCCGGAGCCGTTCGGGCCGATCACGGCGACCAACTCGCCGCGCGCGAGCTCGAGCGACGCGTCGACCAGCGCCGCGAGCCCGTTGGAGTACTCGAACGCGACGTGCTCGGCGACCAGACGGTTCACCATGCCGTGATCTCCTTGCGCTCGCGCACCAACAGCACCAGGAAGAACGGTCCGCCGATCAGCGCCATCACCACGCCGGGCTGCAGCGCCGAATCGCCGAGCAGCCAGCGCTGCGCGAACTCCGCGCCGAGCAGGAACACCGCGCCGCCGAGCATCGACAGCCACAGCAGCACCCGGTGCGACGCACCGATCGCGAGCCGCACGAGGTGCGGCACCACCAGGCCGACGAACGCGATCTGACCGGCGACCGCGACCGCCGCCGCGGCGGACACCGCCGCCGCGAAGATCGCGAGCCACTTCAGCCGTTTCACGTCGACGCCGACCGACTGCGCGTCCGCTTCGCCGCCCTTCAGCAGGTCGAGCTCGACCGCGGTGAAAGGGATGCACGCCGCGGCGAGCGCGAGGCCGCTGAACACGACGCCCGCGTGGTAGCCGCTGCGGTCGTCGAGCGTCCCGAATGTCCACGCTAGGATCGCGCGACTGACCTCCCAGTTCTCGAGCGTCAGCGATTGGATCGCGGCGAACAGACCCGCGACGCACATGTTGACCGCGATACCGGTCAGGAGCAGCGACGTCACGGACGTGCGCCCGCCGCCGCTCGAGAGATACACGACCAACGCCGTGGTCCCGAACGCTCCCGCGAAGCCGAACAGCGGGATCAGGTACGCGTTGCCGCCGAGCGACTCGAGCACCAGCCGCGGCGCGTAACCGCCGACGATCAACACCGCGACCGCCGCGCCGAGCGCCGCGCCTCCGGTGACGCCGATCAACGACGGCGAGGCGAGCCCGTTCTGGAACAGCCCTTGGATGTAGCCGCCGGAGAGCGCGAGCGCCGCGCCGACGCCGATCGTCACGAGCGCGCGCCAGAGCCGCAGCTCGAGGATCGTCTGGCGACTTGCGGTCTCCAACGCTTCGCCCAGGCCGAGCAGCGAGAGCAAGCCGCGCCACGCTTCGGCCGGCGAGAAGCGCACGGTCGTCCCGAGGCACAGCGAGCCGAAGAACAGCGCGCCGAGCAGGATCACGAAGACGACGGCGCACAGCCGGACGCGTCGCGCGTTGGAGTTCACCGCCGCCCCGCCTCCGACGTGCGCGCGAGCAACTGGTCGAGTTCCTCCGAGAGCAGCTCGGCGGCGTGAACGATCTCGTGCGAGCCGGTCGCGAACAGCCACGCCGGCAACACGAGGATGCGCCGATCGCGCACCGCGCGCAGGCCCGCGAGAGTCGGCTCGCGCAGCAGCAGCGCTTCGGATGCGCCGCCGCGATCGCCCGCACTGCTCGACGGCGTGGTCAGCGGTGCGCCGACGACGATGACGTCCGGATCGAGCTGGATCAGCTCCTCGAACGACACGGTCAGGTGTCCGCGCCGGCCGGACTCCGCGACGACGTTGGTCACGCCCGCGAGGCGCATGATCTCTCCAATCGTCGTGTGCGAACCCGCGCTCCAGCCCTGTGAACCGAAGTTCGAATAGCACATCGCGCGCACGCCCTTGCGCGCCTCGGCGGCGCGCTCGAGCGCCGCGACCCGGCGATCGAGGTCCGCGACCAGCTCATCGGCCTTCGTGCGCTCGCCCAGTCGATCGCCGACCGCGAGCAGCATCGCGCGCGCCTCGTCCCACGTCGCGACCTCCGTGAGCTGGAACACCGGCACGCCGCCGCCCTCGAGGCGCTCGTGCGCATCGCGGGACTGGTACGGGCACACGACGACCAAGTCGGGTTCGAGCGCGAGCACCGGTTCCGCCTGGTACGCGAAGAACCGCGGAGTCGCCGCCCAGCGCGGGTCGTCGGAGTGCAGGATCGAGTAGTCGATCGCCTGCTCGGGCACGCCTGCGATCCGCTCCGGCCCGACCAGCGCGCACACGAAGTCGACCGCCGTCGCGCTCGCCGGCACGATCCGGCGCGCAGACGCGAACGACGTCGGCGTCGAAGGTCCGGCGGACGGTCTGGTGGGCCCGGCGGGCCCGGTGGACGTCGGCGAGCGGTCGCACGCGCCGAGCACGGCGAGACAGAGCGCGACCAACGCGCGCAAGACGGGGATCATGGAGCTCCTTGCATCCGAAGGCGTACGGCGCGCCGCGGCGTGGGCATTCCGACTCGCCGCCGACGACGCGCGTCGGACGGCTCACGGTTGCGGGCCAGTCCCGGAGTCTCACCGGGTTCCCCCACACCTCCCGGAAGGGAGGGTTGCGGCGGGGTTCAAGGAGAGGGATATCGGACCGGACGAGGCCTGTCAACGCCGCCGGTCGCGCCGGTCACTTCTGCGAGCCGAGCCAGGCGAGGAAACGGCCCTCGAGGCTCGCGACCGCCTCCTCCTTCGCGGAGTAGGGCTGCCCATAGATCTTCTGCACGACGCCCTCGAAGTCCGCGCCGTCGGGCTTCGCGATCAGCGCCGACAACAGCTCGGCGAAGAGCTTCTCCGACGCCTTCTTGCCGCCCTTCGCCGCGCCTTCGGTCGCGAGCCAGTGCAGGAAGCACGCCTTGTACGCGCGGAAGAACTCGGAGTAGTCCTGGAGGAACTCCGCGGGCGGAGCTTCCTTGCCGTCGCTCGCGCTGCCGAGGAAGGGCGCGCGCACGTAGAAGTGCTTGGTCGTGTCGTCGCTGGTCAACTCGAAGAACGCGAGCTTGCTCTCGCCCTTCGAGCCGTCGCGCGCGCCGGACTTCTGCGACTCGCGCAACACCTTGACGAAGTGGTCGGTGCCGAGCGACGCGCGCCACACGCTGTCCGCGGAGTTCTTCGGCAGGAAACCACCTTGCGAAGGCGCGCCGGGGATGAACACCGACCGCGCGTACGTCGTCTTCCCGCGCGTCGCGGTGCCCGTGCGCGCGTTGTTCTGGCCGTAGAGCGTGACGACGATGTCGATCGCCGCGCCGGACTCGAACGCGGGGTCGAGCGCGTCGCCGTAGTAGAACCAGAGCAGCGAGTGCATGCCGCGCTGCGCGACGTACTCGACCATACCGGTCTTCTCTCGGTCGTTCATCGAGTAGCCGGCCGACAGGTCGTCCGGCGACACCTTGGCCGGCGCGTAGACCAACGGCAGCACCTGACGATCGCGCCAGAACATGTCGGCCCACGCGGGCATGCCGTCGACCCAGAACGAGCCGCGCGCGCTCTCGTCGTACCAGCCGATGAACGCGCCGAGCTCGACGAACTGGCGGCGCGACGGCGTGAAGACGATTTGGATCGGCTGAGTGCGACCCACGGTCGTGCCGAGCGCCTCGCCGGAGCGCGCCGCGACCCCGATCTTCTGCGCGAGGTCGACCATGTCCTGCTTCAGGCCGAGCACCAACGGCAACGGCCCCGGGATCTCCGCCCCCGCAGCGCTCCACGCCGGCGGGTGCGCACCGGCGACCGCTTTGCGGAACGTGGTCAGGTCCTTGCGCAGCGCCGCTTCGGCTGGATTGCCCGCGCCGGCCCAGTCGAGCCAGCGCAATTGGAGGTCGAGCAGCGCGAGCGCGACGTCCTGCAGCTCCTTCACCCGCACCTTTTCCGGCATGTCCGACTTCGGATAGCGCACGTCGAGCACGCCGAGCTCGGCGTGGACGTAGTGCTGGTCGAGCACCTGGTCGAAGTCGACCTCCGCCTGGGACTTGCCGTCGAGTCCGTGCGCCTTCTTGTAGGTCTCCGCGAGCGCGGCGAAGTCGTAATCGCCAGCCCTCGGGTGCGTGCAGAATACGAGCGCGAGCGCGATCAGAGCGTGCAGCATGGTTGCGTCGGGAATCCGCGGCCTGCCCGGCGCGGAAGCCTCCTCTAACCGTCTAGACGTCGCTGGGGACCGCCGGCTTCTGCAAAGTTCCTGGAAATTTCGCCGGCGGCCCGCCGCGGGAACCGCGAGCGTCCAGCGCTCCGCTCAAGCTCCGACCGCGGTGCCCCACTCGAACCGCAGCGGGATCTCGATCGCGTGATCGAGGCTCTGGTGCACCGGACACGTCAGCGCCGCCTTCTCGAGCGCCGCGCGCGCCGCCGGCTCGAACTCGCCCGGGACGCGGATGACGACCTCGAGCTTGCCGATGCGTCGCACGGGTTGCGAGACCATGTGCTTCTCGACGCTGACGCGCGTGCCGCGCAGGTCCCAACCGTGGCGCTCGGCGACGATGCCCATGATCGTCAGCATGCACGCGCCGAGCGCGGTCGCGCAGAGATCGGTCGGCGAGAAGCTCTCGCCCTTGCCCTGGTTGTCGACGGGCGCGTCGGTGACCAGCTCGACGCCGGACGGGCCGTGGACCGCGCGGCAGCGCAGCCCGCCTTCGTAGCAGACCTCGATGTGGACCATCCCGGCAGACTAGCGGTCGACGCAGCGCGACTCCAGCGCACCGAAGACGCACTCGCCGCCGACGATCGTCGCGAGCACGCGCGTCGCGCGCAGCGTCTCGGGAGTCGCGGTCAGCGGATCGACGTCGAGCACGACGAAGTCCGCGAGGAAGCCGGGCGCGAGCTGCCCGAGCTCGTGCTCGCGATGCACCGCGTACGCCGCGCCGCGCGTGAAGGCGTCGAGCGCTTCGCCGGGAGAGAGCTTCTGATCGGCGAGCCAGCCGCCGACCGGCTCCCCGCGCGCGTCGGTGCGCGTGATCGCGGCGTAGAGGCCCTCGAACGGATTCGGACTCTCGACCGGGAAGTCGCTGCCGAAGGCGAGCGGCGTGCGCGCTCCCGGCAAGCGCCGCCACGCGTACGCGCCGGCGAGCCGCGCGGCACCGATGCGCGCCTCCGCCCACGGCATGTCGCTGGTCGCGTGGGTCGGCTGCATCGAAGGAATCGCGCCGAGCGCCTCGAAGCGCGACCAATCCGCCGCGGAGACGATCTGCGCGTGCTCGACACGCGGCCGCAGGCGAGCGAACTCCGGTCGCCGCGCTGCGACTTCGGCGAACGCGTCGAGCACCGCGCGGTTGCCGTGGTCACCGATCGCGTGGACCGCGGGCTGCAGACCGGCCTCGGCGCAACGCAGCACGAGCTCGCGCAACCGCGCCTCCGGGACCAACAGGTGACCGCGCTGGCCAGGCGCGTCGGAGTAGTCCTCGAGCAACGCCGCGCCGCGCGAGCCGAGCGCGCCGTCGATCATCAGCTTCGCTCCGACGAGCTCGTTCGCGCGCGCCGCCGTCGCGTGGCGCCGAGGCCGGATCGCGGCCTCGAGCCCCTCGTTGCCCCACACGTAGACGAACGCGCGCAACGCGAGCGGCCTGTCGACGAACCGCGCGGCGAGCTCGGGCGTCACACCCATGTCGTGCACCGACGTCAAGCCCTGCGCGACCAGTGCGTTCGCCGCGCGCTCGACGCGCGCCCACTGCTCGTCGAGCGTCGGCGGCGGGATCACGCGCTCGACCAAGCCCGTCGCCGTGTCGATCAAGACGCCGGTCGCGCGGCCATCCGCGTCGAGCAGCACTTCTCCGCCTTGCAGCCGATCTCGACCGCGCAAGTCGCCGTCGAGCCCGGCGAGTCCGAGCGCGCGCGCGTTGACGAGCGCCGCGTGACCGTCGACGCGCTCGAGCAACACCGGGTGCCGCGGCGTCGCGGCGCTCAACGCGGCGTGGTTCGGGAACGCCTTGCTCTCCCATAGGTTCTGGTCCCAACCGCGGCCGCGCACCCATTCGCCGTCGGGCACGTTCGCGGCGCGCGCGACGACGCGTGCGATCACCTCGTCGAGACTCGCCGCGCCGCGCAAGTCGACGATCTCGAGCGTGTCGCCGTAGCCCTGCAAGTGCCCGTGCGCGTCGTGCAAGCCCGGGACGACGAACCGCCCGCCGAGATCGACGTGCTCGACCTCGAGCCCCCGCGCGGCTTCGACCAACTCGGCGTGCGTGCCGACCGCGACCACGCGGCCATCCTGGACCAACAACGCGTCGACCGTGCGCCAGTCCGGCGCGCCGACGCGGATCGTAGCGTGCTCGTAGAGCGTCGCCTTCGGGCGAGGCGCGGCGCTCGACGAGCGCTCCGGACCGGAGCAGGCGGGGATCAGGACGAGTGCGGAGAGCAGCGAGAGTGCGTGGTTCATCGGCGGCGTGCGCGAGCCCTTCGTTTCGGCCGCGCTGTGCCTACACTAACGCGATGCAACGACTCCAAGCACGCACGTTCCTGGTCACCGGCTCGACCGCGGGCATCGGCGAAGCGACTGCGCGCGCTCTCGCCGCCGAAGGCGCTCGCGTGGTGCTCGCGGCGCGGCGCAAGGACCGCCTCGCGGCGCTCGCGAAGGAGCTGCCGGGGTCGCAGACGGTCGAGCTCGACGTGCGCGACTCCGCGGCGTGCGAGCGCGCCCTCGCCGGACTCGCGCTCGACGGCGCGGTGATCAACGCCGGGCTCGGACGCGGGCTCGGCTCGATCGCCGAGGGCAACGTCGACGAGTGGAACGAGATGCTCGACACCAACGTCAAGGGCGTGCTGCACACACTGCACGCGATCCTGCCGGGCTTGCTCGCGCGCGGCAAGGGCGACCTCGTGCTGCTCGGCAGCGTCGCCGGCCGTCAGGTCTATCCCGGCGGCAACGTCTACTGCGCCAGCAAGCACGCGGTCCGCGCGATCTACGAATCGCTGCGCGTCGACCTCGCCGGCAAGAATGTGCGCGTGACCACGGTCGATCCGGGGATGGTGCTCACCGACTTCTCGATCACGCGCTTCCGCGGCGATCGCGAGCGCGCGGCGAAGGTGTACGAGGGCATGACGCCGCTCGCGCCCTCGGACGTCGCCGACGCGATCCTCTACGCGCTGACGCGCCCACCGCACGTCAACGTCGGCGAGATCGTGCTCTGGCCGACCGATCAAGCGAGCACGACGTCGGTGACCCGCCGCAAATGAGCGCGTCGCGCGCTCGGTCTTCGCCGAACGCGCGACGCCTTCACGCCGTTCTCGTCACGGGAAGATCGTCGAGTACAGCGCGTTCGTCAGGTTGGTCGCGCTCGGGCTCTGCGGATCGCGCGTCCACGCTTGCAGCAACAGCATGTTGCCGACGGTCAGGCCGGGATCGCTCGAGGCGGCCATGTACGTGTTGAAGTCGGTGGTCATCACGCCGGTGGTCGGATCGCTCCCGCACGCCCCGCCGCTGACGCCGGTGCTCTGCACCGGCAGGCGTTTGATCGGGTTCTTCATGCAGAGCCAGCCGCCTTGGAACGGCGTGATCTGCACGCCCGCGTTGCTGTAGAAGAAGATCCCGCTCTTCGCCGGCCGCAGGCCGCTCGCGTGCAGCTCGAAGCCCGCGCCCGACGACTTCGACGGCCCGCCGAAGCAGCTCAGCACCGGCGTGCAGCCCGCGCTGGTCACCTTCGACGTGCAGTACGCGATGACCGGCGGGTCACACAGACCGCCCGCTTCGCCTTCGATGCGCGCGTAGAAGCTGGCGTAGCCGAACGGCGCGAGCGAGTAGCAACCGGTGGTCACCGCCATCGCGGGCGGAGTCGTCGCGCATGCCGGCGGGATCCCACCGATCGCGACGCCGTCGACGTTCGCCCAGAAGCGATCCGCGTTGCCGAGCCCGGTCGCGCACGCCGCCGGCGGCGCGCAGAACGTGCCGGCGCCGGTGCCGCCGCTCGGTGAGCCGGCGAGGATCGGACCGGCGAGCACACCGCCGGTCTCCGCCGCCGTGTTGTTGTTGCGGAACGAGACGTGGAAGCTGTCGTCCTCCGCAGGTCCGCCGGAGATGCAGCCGCTCGCCGTGAAGCCGACGATCCAGCACGCTTGTTGGCCGGCGACGGTCGAACCGGGCAGCGGGAAGGACGCGGCGGAGCTGTCGAAGCTCCAACTCGGCGCTTGGCCCGCGTACGCGGTCGAAGTCTCGCAGAGCGAGAGCTCGCGCGTTCCGTACAGCGCGAAGTCGATGTCGACCGTGCCGGTCGCGGCGCCGGTGCAGTACGCGACCTCGATCATCGAGAGGTCGTACAGGTTGCGCGTCGACGCGCACGTCGGATCGGCGCTCGGGATCCGGCCTTCGTCGAACACCGTGACGCACGGGCCGAACGGAACGTAGTAGTTCGAGTTGCAGTCGTTCTTGTAGAGCGTCTGCGTCGCCTTGGCTCCGGCGGCAGGATTCGAAGGCGAGAAGCGGCCGGTCGACAGGTCGTAGACGCCTGCGAACTTGGGCTCCGCTCGGATCGGGTAGACGGATTGCGCGAGCGCTTGCGTGGAACACACGCCGAGTGCGAGGCCGAGCAACGCGGAATGGAATCTCATGGGAAGGTCTCCTTCGGAAGTTGGGAGGGGTGTGATCCCTTGACGCGCGCGCGAAGTGTTGAGGTTCCGTCGCAGTGCGAGAACCCGGAGCTCGGCTCGGCGAAGTCGCGCGAGCGCGACCCGCTCGATGCGCGAACTCGCACTCAGTCGTAAGCGATTCCGAGCAGAGCGGCGTGCAGTCGACGCACGAGCGCGTGCTCGTCCTCGCGCGCGACGACGAGACTCAGATTGATCTCGTTCGCGCCCATCGAGATCAACTCGACGTGGCAATCCCCCGCCGCCGCGAGCACTCGCGCCGCGGAACCGCGCGTACGCTTCAAGCGCTCGCCGACGACCGCGACGATCGCGCGGTCGGGCACGACGTCGACGCGCGCGAACGGCTCGAGCTCGGCGCACAACTCCGCGACCGGCGCATCGGCTTCGATCGTCAGCGACACGCTGACCTCCGCGGTCGCGACCAAGTCGATCGACGCGCCGAAGCGACCGAACACGGCAAAGAGACGCGCGAGGAAGCCCGCTTGATCGAGCATCCGAGTCGACGTCACCGTCAGCAGCGTCACCGGGGAGCGACTCGCGAGCGCCGCGAGCGGACGACCGCTCGCCGCCTCCGCGCGGATCGTCGTGAAGCGCCCGTCGGGCCGCGCGGTGTGTCGCACCGTCACCGGGATGCGTCGCACGATCGCGGGCTGGATGGTCGCGGGGTGCAGCACCTTCGCGCCGAACGCGGCGAGCTCGGCGGCTTCGGCGAACGAGAGCTCGGGGATCGAACGCGCCTCGGGCACGACCCGCGGATCGGCGGTGTACACGCCTTCGACGTCGGTCCAGATCTGCACTTCGTCGGCGTCGAGCGCCGCGCCGAGCAACGCGGCGGACCAATCGCTGCCTCCGCGGCCGAGCGTCGTCGTCACGCCCTGGTCGGTCGCGCCGACGAAGCCCTGCGTGACCACGATGCGACCCGCGCGGAGCCGCGGCGCGAGCTCGGCGGCGCAGAGCTCGCGGATGCGCGCCTCGTTCGGCTCGGCGGACCCGAAGTTCCCGTCGGTGCGCAGCACGCGCCGCACGTCGAACCACTCGCCGTCGAACTCCTCGCGCGCGAGCAAAGCCGCGAAGAGGCGCGTCGACAAGAGCTCTCCGGTGCTCGCAATCGCGTCGCGAGAGCGCGCCGACAGCTCGCCGAGCATCGCGACGCCGTCGAGACGCCGTTCGAGCCCCGAGAGCTCCGCGTCGAGCTCGCGAGCGAGGTCCTCGGGCACCTCGTCACCGAAGAGGTCGCGGGCGAGCGTCTCGTGCTTCGCGCGGATGCCCGCGGCGAGCTCGCGCGCCCCCGCTGCGTCGCCTCGCTCGGCGGCGCGGGCCGCGGCGAGCAGCGCATCGGTCGTCTTGCCGGTCGCCGAGAGCACCACCAACGGCGCGTGCGGCAACGCCGTCCGCGCCAATTCCGCGACGCGCCGCAGGAGCTCGCCGGTCGCGACCGACGAGCCGCCGAACTTGAGCACGCGCGTCACGGCTCGATCAGCCCGCGCACGAGCGCGAGCTCCGCGTTCAACACCGACGCACCGGCCGCGCCGCGCTCGGCGTTGTGACCGAGCGCCGAGAACTTGAAGTCGAGCACGCCGCACTCTCGGAGCCTGCCGACATGGACGGTCATCCCGCGCTCGGTGTCGACGTCGAGTCGCACCTGCGGCCGATCGACGGCCGCGTGCCAGAGCAACGGTCGCGCGGGTGCGCTCGGCAGCTCGAGCTCCGTGATCGCTCCGCGCCACGACTCGAACGCCTGGCGGACGTCGTCCGCGCTCGCTCGTCGCGCGAGGCGCACCGAGACCGACAGCGTGTGCCCGTCGAGCACCGGCACGCGATAGCACGCCGCCGAGACGCAGAGCGGCGCGGGACGCAGTGCTTCGCCGCTCCAGACGCCGAGCATCTTCGCGGGCTCTTCGGCGAGCTTCTCTTCCTCGTTGCGGATGTACGGCACGACGTTGCCGAGGATGTCGAGGCTCGCGACGCCGGGATAGCCCG
>JADLBP010000151.1 GCA_020847695.1 Planctomycetota bacterium | reverse complement strand
GCGGAAGAGCTGCGCGCGGAGTACGGGCTGCAATCGCTCGTCTCGCTCGATCACGCGGCCAAGTTCGACCAGCGGCTGCACCTCGCGCCCGCCAACGTGTCGCCGCTGATCTGGCTCGTGACGATGCTCGACGCGGCGGGCGCGGCGAAGTTGCACGAGGTCACGTGCGTCGCCGGCAACTCGATGGGCTGGTACACGGCGCTCGCGGTCGGCGGCGCGCTCTCGTTCGACGACGGTTTCCGGTTGGTGCAGGAGATGGCGATCCTCCAACAGGAAGCAGCGAACGAGACCGGCGGCGGCCAGGTGATCTATCCGACGATCGACGACGAGTGGCGCCCGGATCTCGAGCGCCGTGCGACGGTCGCGGCGGCGCTCGCGAGCTCGAACGGCGAGGCATTCCCGTCGATCGAGCTCGGCGGCTACGCGGTGCTCGCCGGCACCGAGGCCGGCATCGCGCACCTGCTGCGCGCGCTGCCGTCGATCAAGCTCGGCTCGACGCCCTACCCGTTCCGCTTGATGCAGCACGGGCCGTATCACACGCGGCTGTGCGCGTCGGTCGCCGAGCGCGCGAGGGAACGGCTCGCCAAGCTCGAGTTCCACCGCCCGTCGATGACGTTGATCGACGGCCGCGGAGTGCGCCACACGCCGTGGTCGGCGTCGCCGGAAGAGTTGCGCGACTACACGCTCGGCGCGCAGATCGTCGAGCCTTACGACTTCTCGAAGAGCGTCCGCGTCGCGCTGCGCGAGCACGCACCCGAGCACCTGGTCCTCCCCGGCCCGGGCAACACGCTCGGCGGCGTGTGCGGCCAGATCCTGATCGCCGAGGGCTGGCAAGGCCTGACGTCGCGCACCGCATTCGCGAAGGCGCACGAGGGCGATTCGGGCATCGTGCTGTCGATGCGCCGCTGAGCGAGTCGCGTCGCGCGACCGCGCTCGTGCGCCACCAGTCGCGTCCGCGCGTCGCCCGCGGGTGTCGAGCTCGTGCTCTGAAGGTGAGGAATGCACTCGGTGCCGCGTTGCGTTTCGGAGCGCCGCGGCAAGAGTCGGAAACGCACGCATGTTCCTCGCCCTTCACCCCCAGACCGACGCCGACCTCGCACGCGCCTACATGCGCGAGCACCTCGCCGCCGACCAGGCGTTGATCGCCGGCCGACTCGACGACGCGCGGCTGGGTTTCGAGCGCTGCCGCGAGCTCGCGCCTCTCTCCCCGACGATCGCCTACGCGCTCGCTTGCGTCACGGCGCGTGCGGGCGACCTCGACCGCGCCTTCGCGGCTCTCGAGGACGCGCGGAGCCTCGGCTTTCGCGACGCCTCGCTCGCCGAATGGGACGAGGATCTTGCGTCGCTGAAGCACGATCCTCGTTGGTCGCTCTGGCTCGCGGCGCTTCCGCGATCGGGGCCTTCCCCCGCAGACGAGCACTTTCCGTGGCTCGCCCTCGCTCCCGAGCAAGCGAACACAACGCGCGCACCGTTCACGACCGCGGCGGAAGTCTCGGTGCCCGCGCACTGCATCGTAGTTGGAGACTCGCGCGGAGGTCTCACGCGCATCGCGCTCGTCGATGGCTCGTTCGAGTGCGACTACGAATCCCTCGGCGGCCCGATCTGGCGCGTAGCGACCCATCCAACAGCGCCGGAATTCGCGGTACTCACCACTCGCGGCGAACTCGCGTTCTTCCGCTGCGACGATTCCAAACCGTTCGCTCGTAGCGACGCATTCGTGCCAGATCCCGAGCCTCGTCCACAGCGGCCGTTTCTCGCGTATCTCGAGTACAGCCCAGACGGCTCCCGCATCGCATCGTGCAGCGCCTACTATCCGACGGATCGACGGGCCGGCACGGTGGGCTGTCCCACCGTCGTCTGGAGCTCGGCCGGAACGAAGCTCTGGGAGAGACCGCCGCAGCCGGGGAATCCTTGGTACGTCGAACTCGCATGGACCTCCGACGGCGTCGGACTCGCAAGTGGGGAGGGGAGCGAGCTCGTTCTCCACGCTGCGGTGGACGGAGCAGAGCTCGACCGTCTGGCGACGCCAGCTCGAGTGCTCTGCGCGCGATTCGACCCGTCGGGTGCACGCCTCGCGACCGGGCACGAGGACGCAACGGTGCGCTTGTGGGACGCTCGCACGTTCGAACAGATTGGTCACGCACGCGTGTCCCCGTCGTTGTTCGACCAAGAACGCGACGTGAACTCCGTCGCGTTCACACTCGACGGTTCGCGGCTGGCCTACGCCGCGTGCGAAGCTGTCGGGATCGGTGTCCTCGACTCCGCGACCGGGGTCGTCCTGCGCGAGCCGGAAGACGGTGATGGACACTGGTGCGAGCCGGTCGGGTTGCTTCTCGATCGAGACGCGTCGAACGTGTGGTGGTCGGAGGGGTGCGGCGGCGGCGCGATCGAGCGCGTGAGTTTGGATCGTCCGTCCCACGTGCTCCCCATCTCGGGTGCCACCCCACGAGCCAATGCGAGCGGCCGAGCGGTGATCGCAAGCGGACTAGGTATCGCGTGCTTCGACGTCGCTCGCGGTCGCGTCATCTGGGTGCGGCCTACTCACGTCGGCACCGACGTGATCCAAGCCCAGTCGGGTCATTTCGGAGTGCTCCCGCTCGACCCCGAAGCCCTCTATGTCGATCGGAAGCGGAACGGCGCCGTTCGCGATCCCGTGTGGTGGCACGCTCGGACGCTATTCGACCCCAAACGCGTCCGCGCGTCGCTCGCGGGTGTCGAGCTCGTGCTCTGGCGCTACTAGGCGCCGACTCGAGCGGGCGTCAGCGGCCGTCGAACGGAGTCGAGCCGGGCTTCGGCAGGCGCGGGTTGCCGCGGGCGTCCTTCGGCAGCTCCGGGCGAATCGGCGTCGCGGGGGTCAGCTTCGCGGCCGGGATCACATGCCCGGCGTTCCTCGCTGCATGCACCTCGAACGCATCGTCGCTGAAGTCATCGAGCTTTCCGCTCAACAGAGCGGGCGCGCAGATCAGGCAGAGCGCTGCACCGAACAGGAAGGCATCGGATGCGTGTGCCATGGATCGGGACGGAGGGACGGGACGGAAGCGACGCGAGCGATCGGGTTGGCGGGAAGCCGGGGCGAGTAGAGCAGCTGCCGTGCCGCAGCAGTACGACACGACGTTCATCTACGAATGTCGGCCCAGGATTCGGAATCGTCAGGGCCGACGAGCGCTCGCGACCGACCCGCGATCGCCGCCGATCCACGTCTCGAGCGATCGAGTGCACGAGCGCACGCCGCGAGTTGCAGGAGTTGCCGCGCTCGGCCGAGCCGCTCGCGCGCACCGCTCGTTTCGACCGCCGACGGCGCGCTTTCCTGGACGCCGGGTCCGGACCGCGGACCCGTCGCGGAGCGCCGCGACGGGAGACGGACGACACGGCTTGGCTCCCGCGCGCGCCGTTCCGGGTCGACGACGAGCGTGGACCACACGCGCCGACGAGGCTGCCGAACCTCCGTCACGCCGACCGCGCCGAACCCGCGCCGAGCCCGGCTGTCCGGCTCGCGACCGCCGCGTAGACTCCGCCGGATGAAGGACCTGCTCGAAGCGATCCGCGCCGACGATCGCGCCGCCGCCCGTCGCTCGATCTCGCGCTGGCCCGAGTTCGCCGCGAAGCCGCAGGTCGTTCTCGAGGCGGCCCGTTTCGCCCGCGCGGAGATCCTGGAGCTCCTGCTCGACGCCGGCGCCGACCCGAACGCGCCCTGGCGCAGCTACCGGCCGATCCACGCGGTCATCCAAGCCGAGCCGCACGCCGAGCGCCTCGGTTCGCCGACGGCGCAGCTCGACTGTCTCGAGCGGCTGCTCGCTCACGGCGTCGAGCTCGAGCTCGCCGGGAGCTGGCTCGCGGTCCGGCCGCTGTTGCTCGCCGCGTTCTCCGGCGAACGCGAGCTCGTCGCGCGCCTGCTCGACGCCGGCGCGAAGCAGGACCTCTTCACCGATGCGGCGCTTGGCAAGCGTGCGAGCGTCGAGAAGGCGCTCGCGCGCGACCCCGAGCTCGCGCGCGCCCGCGACGCGAGCACGTTCACCGCGCTGGCCGCCGCAGCGGCGAGTCGGCTCGGCAAGGACGACGCCAAGACGGCCAAGGCGTTGCTCGCGCTCGCGACCGCGCTGCTCGACCACGGCGCCGACCCGAACGCCGAGGTCCGCGAGCGCACGCATCTGCTGCCGGTCGTCTACTTCGCGATCGGTGCGGGTCAACGCGACTTGCTCGAGCTCCTGCTCGCCCGCGGCGCCGACCCGACGCGCGCTTTCGAAGCGTCGTTCTTCCGCGACAGCCGCGAATGGGCCGAGCTCGCGCTCGCGCGCGGCGCGAAGCTCGACCTGGCGCGACACGACGGCAAACCGCTCTTGAACGAGCTCGTCCGCTGGGGCCGCGTCGAGGAAGCGCTCTGGCTGATCGAGAAGGGCGTCGACCTGCGCTTGCGCGGCGCGGACGGTTGGACCGCGCTCCACCAAGCCGCGTCGCGCGGCAACAAGCGGCTGTTCGTCGCGCTGCTCGCCGCGGGCGCCGATCGCGACGCGAAGGCCGACCACGGGCTCTCGGTGCTCGACCTCGCGCGCGTGCATCGCCGTCGCGAGCTCGTCGCGCTGCTCCAGGAGAGCAGCGGCGCGTCGCCGAGGAAGCGCACGAAGCGTTGATATCACGCGTTCGCGTGCGTGTCGCGCGGGCTGCCTAGACTCGTCGGTCACCCCTGACGACCCCTCGGAGACCGCAGTCCCATGCGAAACGTCCTGACAGCAGCCTCGCTCTTCGCCCTCGCTTCGATCGCCTCCGCGCACGAGCGCGAGTTCACGCAGAGCCGTGACTGGTTCCTGCCCTACCAGGGCGAGCACGAGCTCGAATGGCGCAGCTTCTTCGACACGACCCACGGCTCGTATCGTGGGCAAGTCGAGTACGAATACGGCATCACCGATTGGTTCGCGATCGAACCGGGCCTCGAGATCAAGGAGAAGGACGACGGCAAGTACGAGGTCGAGGGCGCGGAGCTCGAGCTGCGCTTCCACTTCCTCGAGTTCGACTACGACAAGTGGCTGCCCGCGATCAACCTCGAGTACGAGCAACCGTTCGAAGGCAAGGACGGCGACGAACCGGCGGTCGAGCTCAAGACCGCGCTCTCGCGCTATGGCCAAGACGGCAAGGACTTCACCGTCAACCTCAACGTCGGCAAGCAGCTCTCCGGTCCCAAGGAAGACGAGAGTGAGCTGACCGCGGGCTACATCCAACCGTTCGGCGCGGACGCCGGGCCGTCCGCCGGCTGGCACGACGGATTCCGCGCGGGCGTCGAGCTCGTCGAGGACTTCGAGGCGCACGACACGCGCGTCGGGCCGTTGCTCGTCTATCGAGCGACCGGGCATTGGAACGTGCTCGCCAACTACCTGTTCGCGGTCGACGATCGCGACGACGGCAACTTCGATCAGTTGACGCTGATCGTCGAGTTCGAGTTCTGAGCCTCGCGAGCGAGCCGTCCGGTGTCGACGGACGGCTCGCGTCGCGCCTCGTGCCCGCACCTCGCGCTTCGCGTCGGGCCTCGCCGGCGCGACGAGCACCCGCCCGAGGAGCTGTGCGCTTGTCGGCGTCCGCGGGCCGGCGTAGCCTCGCGTTCGTCCCCTGCTCCAGGAGTTCCCCATGCGCAAGTTCACCGTCCTCGCCCTCGTGCTCGTCGCTGCATGCCGATCTGCCGGCGAGCCCGCGCCGACTCCTGCCCCCGCCGCAGTGGCGAAACCCGCGGCGCAGGAGCCGGCGGTCGCTCCGGCGGCTGCGCCCGTCGCCGCCGAGCCGCACGCGCCCGCCGCCGCCGCGAAGGCGCCGACGCCCGTCTACGACGAGCACGCCGACGCGAACGCCGACCTCGCCGCCGCGCTCGCGAAGGCGAAGAAGGAGAACCGTCGCGTGCTCGTGCAGTGGGGCGCGAACTGGTGCGGGTGGTGCACGTTGCTCGACAAGGCGTTCAAGAGCGACGCGAAGCTCGCGCGCAAGCTGATGTACGAGTACGACCTCGTACACGTCGACATCGGACGCTTCGACAAGAACGTCGAGCTCGCGACCCGCTACGGCGCGGACCTCAAAGGCAACGGCGTGCCGTTCCTGACGGTGCTCGACGCCGACGGCAAGCCGGTGGCGAACCAGGAGACCGGCTCGCTCGAGTCCGACGTGCCCGACAAGCACGAGCACGACGTCGCGAAGGTGCTCGCGTTCCTCGAGAAGCACCAAGCGCCCTATCTCGCGGCTCAAGACGTGCTCGCCGAGGCGCTCGCGCGCGCGAAGCGTGAGGACAAGCGCGTGTTCCTGCACTTCGGCGCGCCGTGGTGCGGCTGGTGCCATCGCCTCGAAGATTGGATGGCGCAGGAGAAGGTCGCCGCGCTGCTCGCCAAGGACTTCGTCGACGTCAAGATCGACCAGGATCGGATGACCGGCGCGGAGGAGCTGCAGAAGAGCTATCCCAAGAGCGCGCAGGCCGGGATCCCGTGGTTCGCGTTCCTCGACGCCGACGGCAAGACGCTCGTCGACAGCACGATGCCCGACGGCAACAACACCGGCTACCCGGCGGCAGAAGCCGAGGTCGCCTACTTCGTCACGATGCTCGACGCGGCGCGCGTGCGCCTGACGCCCGACGACGTCGCGGCGCTGAAGAAGTCGCTCGACGACGAGGCCGCGCGGCTGAAGTTGCGGCGCTGAGCGCTCGCGGCGCTACTTCGAGTCTTCCGACGGGAAGCTCTGCACCGGCTCGAGGCGCAGGGCGAGCAGTTGCTTCGCGCATTGCTCGCGCGCCTTCGCGTCCGATTCGTCGGCGCGGGTCGAGGAACCGATCGTCGCGGCGCCCAGGCGGCGCGCATCGCTGACGATCTGATCGATCGACATGACGTCCTCGGTGTCGGCGTTCGCGGTGGTCGCCGTCGCGGCGCTGCGCGCGACGACGACCTGCTCGTTCGTTCGCACGCTCTCCGCGAAGGCGTCGACACGGCGCACGAGGTCCGACGCGGACTGACCGAAGCGCCGCAGCAACGCGCTGCGGTACTCCGCGGCGTCGAGCGAGGCCGGCGCCGGGTCGCGCACCAGCGTCGCGAGCACTTCCAGCGCGCGGTTGTGCGCCGCGACGATGTCGTTGTACTCGATCACCAGCTCCTTCTGCGTCACCTGGAGCCTCGCGGTCCCCGCCGGAGCGACGATGCGCACCGCGGACGCGAGCGCGCTCGCTCGCTGGCCCTCGGAGACGATGCCGATCACGATCGGGATGTCGAGCTGGTTGTCGCCCGGTCCACGCGCGGACGAACGGCACGACGAGAGAGCGAGCAAGAGGACTGCGAGGAACTGCTTCGACCGTGACATGGGACCTTTCCTGAGCGCGCGGGAATGCGGCTCGCTGCGACTACGTCTTCTTCTTCGCGCCGCGCAGGCGCAGGTAGGCCTCGATGAACTCATCGAGGTCGCCGTCGAGTACGTTCTGGATGTTGCCGACCTTCAGCTCGGTGCGATGGTCGTTGACCATCTGGTACGGGTGCATCACGTACGAGCGGATCTGGCTGCCGAACTTGATCTCGCCCTTCGCGCCGTAGAGCGCGCTGAGCTCCTTGTCGCGCTCCGCTTGGCGCATCTGGAGGATCTTGGCCTTGATCATGTTCTTGGCCATCTCGCGGTTCTTGAGCTGCGAGCGCTGCACCTGGCACCGCACCACGATCCCGGTCGGAATGTGTGTCATGCGCACCGCGGATTCGACCTTGTTGACGTTCTGGCCGCCGGCGCCGCCCGAACGCATCGTGTCGACCTCGAGCTCGGAGTCCTTCAGCTCGACCTCGGTGATCTCGTCGTCGAGCTCCGGCGTCACGTCCGCCGCGGCGAAAGCGGTGTGCCGGCGCGCTTGCGCGTCGAACGGGCTGATCCGCACGAGCCGGTGCACGCCGGTCTCCGCCTTCAGGTAGCCGAACGCGTACTCACCGATGACGTGGATCGTCGCGGAGCGGATGCCGCCTTCGGGTTCGGGCGTGAGCTCGACTTCCTCGACCGTGAAGCCCTTGCGCTCGGCCCAGCGCGTGTACATGCGCAAGAGGATCGCCGCCCAATCGCACGAATCGACGCCGCCGGCGCCGGGCGAGATCTGGACGAACGCGCTGTTCTTGTCGTTCGGCTCGCCGAGCATCAGGCGGAAGTCGAGCGCGGCGAGATGCTTGTCGACGTCGACGAACGCCTTGTCGATCTCCGCGGACACTTCGGCGGCGCCCGCTTCGCGGCCCATCTCGACGAAGAGCTCGACGTCCTCCAGGAGCTTCTCGGCCTTCTCGATCGGCTCGACGACGGCGCGGACCGACTTCTTCTCGTTGATCAGCTTCTTCGAGCGCTCTTGGTCGGCCCAGAACGCGGGTGCGTTCTCGGCCTCGACGATCTCGGCGAACCGTCTCGCTAGTCCGGCGTAGTCAAAGCCCCTCCTTCAGCCCTTGGAGGCGGCTTCGGGAGTCACGGACGCGTTGCAGGTAGTCGTCGAGCGATGCCATGGGGCGGGGATCTTAGAGTCGCCGCCGCTCGGTCGCAACGCGGGCTACTTCTGCGCGATCGGCTTCTCCGGGCGCGCGAGCCAGTCGAGCACGCCCTCTTCGCGGATCAGTCGCTCGATCTCGGCGCGCTCGCGCGGCACGGAGGAGGACACGACCTCGCAGCCGGTCTCCGTGACGATCACGACGTCCTCGATCCGGATGCCGATCTGAGTCTCGGGCTCGTACAGGCCGGGTTCGACCGTGAACGCGACGCCGGGGACGAGCGGTTGGTCGTAGTCGCCGACGTCGTGCACCTCCATGCCGATGTAGTGGCACGGACCGTGGCGTTGGAGCTTCGACACGCCGCGCGCCTTGAACACCGCGCTGCACGCATGCGAGACGTCGGCGATCGTCGCGCCGGGCTTGGCGGCGGCGATGCCGGCCGCTTGGGCCTCGAGGACGATGTCGTAGAGCTCGGCTTGGCGCGCGGAGAACGCGCCGTTGGTCGGCCAGGTGCGCGTGATGTCGCTGACGTAGTGGTCGACCTCGGGCGCGTAGTCGATCAACACCACTTCACCGTCGAGCAGCGTGCGGCTCGACGCCATGTAGTGGAGGACGAGCGAGTTGAGCCCGGAGCCGACGATCGCGTTGTACGCGGCGCCGCTGGCGCCCTCTTTCTGTTGCACGAAGCTCATCAGCGCCTCGAGCTCCCACTCGCCGACGCCGGCGCGCGTCGAGCGCATCGCTTCGGCCATCGCCAGCGCGCCCGAACGGCCCGCGCGGCGCATCGCCGCGATCTCGTCCGTCGTCTTGACGCGCCGCAGCTCGTCGAGCACCGGCGACAGGTCCTTGACGTCGGCGTGGAAGAGCTCGCGCAGCCGGTCGGCGAGCTGATCCTCGCGGCTCTTGCGTCCGTCGAGCGGGTCGCGCGCTTGGGCGGCGTCGACCTCGGATGCCTGATCGAAGCAGCCGGTCAACGCGACGTGCGGGTGCGTCGAGATCCAGACGCGCTTGTCGGTCTGCGTGAGTGCCTCGAGCTCCTTCGCGAGCTGCGAGCTCTTCTTGATCTCGTCGACGCCGGTGAGTTCCTTCACCCATTCGTCGCTCGCGTCCCAGAGCTCGCCCTCCCAGCTCTCTTCCATCTTGTTGCGCGCAGGGAGGTAGAGCGTGGTGTGCGCGGTCGCGACGTCGATCACGATGCTCGCGTTCGGGCTCTCGACGCCCGTCAGGTACCAGAAGACCTTGTCCTGCGTGAAGCGCCGATAGTCGCGCGGCTTCGGGAGGCCGCGCACGAGCACGACGCCGCCTTCGAGCTTTGCGACCAGCGCCTTCCGCCGCGAGCCGTGGAACTCCTTGCCGAGTCCGCAGACCTGACGGCCGTCGCCGAGGCGCTCGACGCTGCGCGTCGCTTGAGCCGTCGTCGGGAGCGCGCACGCGAGCGTCGTCGCGGCGACGAGGAGCGTTCGGAGCAGCGCGGGACGGGCTTTCATGGGGCCGAGAATAACCCTACGCTCCGGCGCGCGGCGTAAGAGTCGCGAACAGGATCCTGCGCCGGCGCGCGCGACGAAACCTCGACCCAGCATGAGCAAGAAAGTCGGCATCGGACGCAAGCTCGGACTCGCCGCGGCGACCGGCGTCGTCGCGCTGATCGCGCTCGAGCTCGGGCTGCGGAGCTTCCGGCCGGTGACGTTCATGCGGCCCGAAGCCCCGCAAGGCGACGCGCGCGCGGACTGGCACGGCACGATCCATCGACCGAGCTCGACGCCGGGGCTCGCGTACGAGCTCGCGCCCGGGCTCGATCAGCAGTCGCTCGGCGTGCGCGTCGTCACCAACTCGCTCGGGATGCGCGACCGCGAGCCGCTGGCGCAGACGACGCCCGGCCTGTTCCGCGTGCTCGCCGTCGGCGATTCGGTGACGTTCGGGTATCGCGTCGAGGAAGCCAACTGTTTCGCCACCGAGCTCGAGGGCCTGCTCGGCGCCTCGCCGCTCGCGAACGGACGGGTGTTCGACGTGCTCAACGTCGGCGTGTCGGGTTACTCGACGCGCGACGAGCTCGCGGCGTTCGAAGGGAAGTGGCTCGCGCTGGAGCCGCGGCTGGTGTTGCTCGACTACTGCATCAACGACCCGGAGATCGAGCCGATGCAGCCGCTGCAGCGCGTGTTCGTCGCGCCGGCGTGGTGGCAGCACAGCCACTTGCTGCGCTTCCTCGCCGCGAAGTTGCAGGCGAAGCGCGTGCGCGAGCTCGGCGGCGGCAACTACTTCCGCTACCTGCACGCGCCGAGCGAGCCTTCGTGGCGCAGCGTCGCGACTTCGTTCGAGCGGTTCGCGGAGCTCGGCCGCGAGCGCCGCTTCCCGATCGTGCTCGTGATCCTGCCGATGTTCTCGCCGGCGCCGTGGAGCGAGTACCCGTTCCGCGCCGTGCATGCGCAGGTCGCCGCCGAAGGCGCCAAGCACGGCTTCGCGGTGCTCGACCTGCTGCCGCGCTTCGAGCGCGAGGAGCCCGCGACGCTCTTGATCGACGAACAGGACTCGCACCCGAACGCGCACGGCCATCGCTTGGCCGCCGAGGAGATCGTGCGCTTCCTGCAGAGCCAGCCCGAGCTCTTCGCCGCGCATTGACGCGCTAGGATCCTCGCGATGCGCATCCAGCTGCCGACGATCGAAGGGCGCTTCGTGCGCCGCTACAAGCGTTTCTTCGTCGACGTGCTGCTCGCGAACGGCGAGACGATCGTCGCGCACTGCCCGAACACGGGCTCGCTCGCCGGCTGCCTCGTCGAGGGCGCGCGCGTGGTCTTGCGCGACTCGCAGAACGACGCGCGCAAGCTGCGCTACGTGTTCCAGGCGATCGAGGTCGGGAAGACGCTGGTCAACGTCGACACGTCGCTGCCGAACCACGTCGTCTTCGAGGCGGTCGAGCGCGGCGAAGTGCCGGAGCTCTCCGGCTACGCGCGCGTCGAACGCGAGAGGAAGTACGGCAAGGCGAGTCGCATCGATCTGCTGTTGACCGGCGAGAAGGGCGAGCTCTGCTACGTCGAGGTCAAGAACACGACCTACGCGGTGGGAACGTGCGCGCGGTTCCCCGACGCGGCGACCGAGCGCGGGCTGAAGCACCTCGACGAGCTCGGCAACATGGTCGAACAGGGCCACCGCGCGGTGCAGTTCTTCTTCGTCAGCCGCGCGGACTGCCGCGAGTTCCGTCCCGCCGACGAGATCGATCCCAAGTACGCGGCGGGGCTACGCCGAGCGACGAAGCGCGGCGTAGAAGTGCTCGCCTACGACACGCGCGTCGCGCCGGATCGCCTCGAGCTCCGCACGCGCCTGCCGGTCGCGCTCTAGGTTGAAACACGCCGCCGGCGCGCGTCCGGAGTGCTGAATTGCGTCGAAGCCCGGCGCGCGCTCGGTGGTCAAGCGAGGGTCATCCGATGACCGAAAGAAGGGGCGAGTTCACCCTGGTCCGCGCGAGCGCGCGCTTCCCCCTCTTCGCACGATGTCCCTCTGCCAGACCTACAGCATCCACGAGCAGGGCCTCGCCCTGCGCCGCCGCTTCATCCAACTCGACGACGCCGACGTTCGCACGCTCGCCGGGCTGCGCAAGTGGGCGGACCGCAACGCCGCCGCGATCGCGCGCGAGTTCTACGACTTCCAATTCGCGTTCGAGCCGACGGCGGAGTTCTTCCGCGCGCACGCCGCGAATCGCGGGCTGCCGTTGGAGGCGCTTCGTCGCGCGCTCGAGGCCGCGCAAGGCGGTTACTTCCGTCAGATCTTCGAAGAGGCGGCGACCAACGGCACGTTCGGGTGCAGCTACTTCGAGCGTCGACTGCACGTCGGCCAGCTCCACAACGCGATCGACCTGCCGCTGAAGTGGTACGTCGGCAGCTACCCGCTCTACTTCCAGTTGGTGCGCAAGTACCTGCGCCGCGAGTTCCGTTGGACGCCGTGGAAGCGCGACCGAGCGGAAGAAGCGATCGTGCGCGTGATGAACCTCGACCTGCAAGCGGTCGCGGACGCGTTCTTCTACGACTACCTCGGCTCGATCGGGCTCGATCTCGCGCGCGTGAAGGTCGATCGCCCGGAGCACGACCTCTCCGAGCACTACGCGGAGCTCAAGGACGTCGTCCGCAACGCGCTGACCGAGTCGCTGCACGCGAGCTCGGAGCTCGTCGACGCCAGCCGCACGATCTCGGACGCGACCGCGGCGCTCGCCGCTGCGTCCGAGGAGCAAGCGGGCTCGCTCGAGGAGATCTCGGCGACGATCGCGGAGCTTTCCCGCGCCGCCACCGAGACCGAAGGCAACGCTCGCCGCGGCTGGGAGCTGACCGGCAGCCAGAACGACGAATCGGGCGAGTCGATGGTCGCCGTGATGGGCCAGATCTCGCAGAGCTCGCGCCAGATCGCGTCGATCATCGGCCTGATGGACGAGATCGCGTTCCAGACCAACTTGCTCGCGCTCAACGCGGCGGTCGAAGCGGCGCGCGCCGGCGAGCAAGGCCGCGGCTTCGCGGTCGTCGCGGAGGAGGTCCGCAACCTCGCGCTGCGCTCGGCGACGTCCGCGCGCGAGATCAAGGGCCTGATCCAGAACACCGTCAGCCGCGTCGACAGCGGCGTCAGCTGCGTCGAGCGCCTGAGCGGCATCATCCAGACGGTCGCGAAGTCGAACGACTCGCAATCGCGCGGGTTCCAGGAGACCAACGTCGCGATGCGCGAGATGGACAAGGCGACTCAATCGAGCGCTGCGCGCTCGAGCGAGCTCGCGGAGACGTCGCGTTCGCTCGCGGAGTCCGCGCAGCGGCTCGCGGGCACGCTCTCGCAGTTCCACCTCGACTCGGAACGCGCCTGAGCTCGGCCGACTACTCGTCTTGCTCGACGGGCTGGCCCGCAGCGGCGAGGCGCGCGGCTTCGATCGCCGCGGCGAGTTTCGTCGGATCGAGCTCGAGCTCGAAACGCTGGACGTCCGTCCGCGACGCGACCTCGATCAGGGGTTCGACGCCTTGGACCGACTCCCACGACTCGTTCTCCTCGGTGCCGGCGCCGGCGTAGAACGTCACGGTCGCAGTACCGAAGAGCGGGACCTCCTCCTCGCCTTCGCCGTTCGCGTCGAGCTCGACCCACGCGTTCTCCTCGCCGCCCGGAGCCGTCGTGCTGACCGACGCCCCGATACGGATTCCCGGCGGCAGCGTCGGCGCCGGCCGCACCACGATCCGCACGCGCGGCGCGCGGCGCAGCACCACCGTCTGATCCGCGAGCACTTTCTCGAGCCGCATCGCGCAAAAGCCCTCTGCCTGCAAGCGGACGTTCGCACCGCTGCCGTCGTGCGCGATGCTCGCCTTGCCGTTGACGATCGGGCCCCAGTCCTGGCTGGACTCGCCGGCCGCGTCCGTGAACTCGCGCATGAACCAACCGCGCGGCACCGGCTCTTGGTTCTCGTCGACGATCGTCAGCCGCACGACGAAGTGCGTGCCGCGCAAGTCGATGGGATCGAGCCGCGGATCGCGTGTCACCTCTCCGGCGCGCACCACGATGTCGGGAATGCTGGTCATGTCGTTCCAGCTCGTCTGGTCGCGCAACGAGATCGAGTAGTTGCCCGGCAAGAGCCTCCGCACCGCGAACGAGCCGTCCGCCGCGACGTCGGCCATCGCACCATCGATCTCGAGCGTCGGATCCGCGAACTGCGCGGAGACCACCAACGCGTCGACCCCGCCAGCACCGTCGCGGACGACCCGCCCGACGATCGCACCGGTTGCGAGCAGGCGCACGACGAGCTCGCCATCTCCACGGCGCGCGTTCATCGGCAAGCTCCGCCGCTCGCCGAGCTGCGCTGTGACTTGGAAATCGTCGCCATCGGCTTTGCCGCGGAGCTCGAAGCGTCCCTGCTCGTCGGTGCGCGCGTTCGCCCACCAACCCTCCTCGCCGTCGAACGACGGTGATTCATCCGAGGTCCGATGGGACCCGCCGCTGACCGACGCCCCCGCGACGGCGAGGCCGGCTTCGTCGACGACGGTGCCCGCGAGCAGCACCGGCAGCTCCGTCAGCACGATGTCGCCGAGCTCGAGCACGCCCTTCGGCACCGGAGACGTCAACGGCAACGAGCACCGCGCCGCCGCGCCGGACCGCGGGTCGCGGCTCTCGACGAACAGCGTCAGCGACTGCGTCGCGTCGCCGTGGACTTGCGTGTCGAGGCGGAATCGCCCCGCGGCGTCGCTCTGCACCGAACCGAGCGGCTGGACCCACGTGTTGCCTCCGCTGACGCGAATCCGGAGTGCCAGCTCGCGGTCCGCGAGCGGCGCGCCGGCGAGGTCGAGCGCGCGGCCGGCGAACGTGACCACGTCGCGACCGAGCCTCAGCGCGAGCTCCGCTTTCTCGCCTGCGCGCGTCGGACCGCGGCCGCGCTCCTGCTGGAGCGCCCAGTTGCCCGGCCGCCGCGCGGCGGCGACGAGCTCGACGCCGAGCTCGACGAACGGGAAGAGCGCGACGCCGCCGCGGACGTCGGTCAACGTCGCCGCGCCGCGGTCGGTGCGCCGGCGCTGCTCCTCGTCGGCGCCCAAGAGCTGCGCGCTGAGCGTCACGTCGAACGAATCGGCGGCGAGCTCGCCGCGCTCGTCGAGCAGACGCACCTCGCACGAGCCCGTCGCCGGCAACACGAGACGGACCGGCTCCGTCGGCAGCTTCGTCGGGTCGATCGCCGCGCCGATCGGCTTCACCGCCGCGATCGCGAGCCCGACCGACCACTCCTGCGCGGCTCCCTGACCGAGGACCGAATCGACGTGCCGCAGCCACGCGACGCCGTCGGACGCCGTGCGCGCCCTCAGACGATCCTGCGCGTTGCCCCAGAAGCTCGCGCGCAACGCGACCGGCACGCCACCGACCGGTTGCCCCGCGCCGTCGACGACGAGCACGGCGACCTCGCGATCGCGTTCGAGCTGCACTTCGAGCTCGGGGTCGCAATCCTCGGTCGATGTCGTCATCCCCCACCAACCGGGCGCGGAGGCGATCACGGCGAAGCTCGAGTTCGGCCGCGGGATCTCGGCGCGCCCGAGCTCGTCCGCGACCACCGTGCGCGCGGCCGCGGCGACTCGCGTCTCGAGCTCGCCGTCGACGAACCACGACCAGAGTCGATACGCCATCGCGTCCGCCTCGGGGAACTCGGCCCACGTGAACTCGACGCCGGCGACCGGCTCGATCGAGCCCGCGCGCAACGCGCGCAGCGCGAGCTTCGGCCCGACGATCGGCGCGGGCTCGTCGGTCGCGGCGGAAAGTGCCGCGGCGCTCGCGACGCTCGCGCGCTCGGCGTCTCGCGCGGCGCTGCCCTCGTTCGCGCCGAGTCGCTGCTGCTCGCGCGCGGCGCGGTCCTCCTCACCGGCGCTCGACACGGTCGCGGCGGCGACGTC
>JADLBP010000150.1 GCA_020847695.1 Planctomycetota bacterium | reverse complement strand
GGCCCGGTCTGGCCCGACGGACCGTGGAAGCCCGGACACGACGCGCAGCGCGGCTCGATCCTCTCGATGGCGCGCACGCCGGGCGATCCGTCGACGCCGCACGGACCCTCGGGCGCTCCTGGCACCCGCGGAGAGCGACTGCGCGGCGCCGCGCTCGACGACTTGCTGCCGAAGATCCCGTGCGTGCCGATCGGCGCCGACGAAGCGGCCTACCTGCGCGCGCACCTCGCGCTCGGCACCACCGATCCGAGCGCCAAGCCGCTCGGATCGGTGCCCGCCGACGCGACCGGCAAGACGCCGCTCGGGCCCGGGCCGGCGGTCGTCGCGCTCGAGATCGACGCGCCGCGCGAGCTGCGGACGATCGTCAACGTCGTCGGGACGCTGGCGGGCAGCGGCGACGAGCTCGTGCTCGCCGGCGCGCACCGCGACGCCTGGGTGCGCGGCATGAACGACAACGCGTCGGGCGTCGTGACGCTCTTGCGCGCCGCGGCGCACCTCGGTGAGCGCGCGAAGCAGGGCTGGAAGCCGCGCGCTTCGTTGCGCATCGCCTTCTGGGACGCCGAGGAGTTCGGCCTGATCGGCAGCACCGAGTACGGCGAAGGCCACGCCGCCGAGCTCGCGAGGCGCGCGCGCCTCTACGTCAACACCGACTCGGGCTGCAGCGGCACCGAGTTCCACGCCGGCGGCTCGCCGGGGTTGATCGCGTTGTTGCGCAAAGCGCTCGAGCGCATCGACGATCCGGGCGCGCCGACTCCGCGCACGCTCTGGGAGCAGTGGACCGCGAAGAACGCGACGCCGGCGCTCGGCTTCCCGGGCTCCGGTTCCGACTTCGCCGTCTTCCTCCACCATCTGTCGGTGCCGGTGGTCGACGTCGGCTTCGGCGGCGCGGGCGGCGGGCAGTACCACACGCGCTTCGACGACTTCGCGCAGGCGGATCGCTTCCTCGATCCAGGTTGGGTCGGGCACGAGCTCGCCGGTCGGTTCCTCGCCGAGCTGCTCGGCGAAGCGGCGAACGCGCCCGACTCGATCTTCGATCCGGTCGAAGCGGCGCGAGCGCTCGCCGGCGCCGCGCGCGACGCGAAGCAGGTCGAGACGCTCGGCGCGGAGCGCGCGGACTCGCTCGCGCGCGCGTTCGAGGCGCTCGCCGCGGCGCCGCACGCCGACGCCGCGGCGCGCTTCTACGCGCGCTTCGCGGAACCCGCGGGCCTCGCCGGCCGCGCGTGGTTCAAGAACCGGCTCTGGGCGCCGGGGCTCGAGACCGGTTACAGCGCGGAGCTCTTCCCGAGCCTCGCGCTCGCGCGGCGCGGCGGCGACGAAGCGCTCGACCGCGAGCTCGCGAGCTTGATCGAGGCGGCCCGCTCGCTGACCGCCGGCCCGTGAAGCACCTCGCGCGACAGTTCCGGCGCTTCCTGGCGTACAAGCGCACGCTCGCGTTCGGGTTGCTCTGCATACCCTTCGCGAGCGCCGCCGATCTCTGGTTGACGATCCTGGTCGGCGACGCGCTCGACGACCTGCGCACCGCGACCGACGCGCGCTTCCTCGCGACGCTGTTCTTCCTGATGCTCGGCGTCGCGTTCGTGCGCGGCACGTTCCGCTTCTACCAACGTTGGTGGATCGTCGGCGTGTCGCGCTACGTCGAGAACGACCTCAAGCAGGCGCTGTTCGACAAGCTGCTCGCGCTGCCGCTCTCGTTCCACCACAAGAACCGCTCGGGAGACCTCGTCAGCCGCATCACCTCGGACGTCGAGAACATCCGCATGTTCCTCGGGCCCGGCCTGATGTACACGCTCGGCGCGGTGTGCATGTTGCCGTTGTCGATCGGGACGATGGTCGTGCTCAACGCGCCGCTCGCCGCCGCGGTCGTCGTGCCGCTCTGCGTGATGGGCCTCGGCATGTGGCTGTTGTCGCCGCGGCTCCAGCGCCATTCGCTCGCCGTCCAGGAAGCGATGGCCGACATCAGCCAGCGCGCGCAAGAGACCTTCGCCGGCGTCCGCATCGTCAAGGGCTACGCGCGCGAGGACGAGCAGACGACCAAGTTCGACGCGGCGTCGCGGACCAACTTCCGTCACCAGATCGAGCTCGGCAAGGCGCGCGGCTTCTCGAACGCGATCACGTGGGGTTCCAAGGACTTCACGTACCTGCCGATCCTCCTGATCGGCGGCTGGTCGATGATCGACCGCGACTTCGCGGCCGGCGACCTGTTCAAGTTCGTCGACCTGACGTTCAAGGTCTTCTGGCCGATCATCGCCGTCGGTTGGCTCGCCGGCGTGTTCCCGCGCGCGCAAGTGAGCGCGCAGCGCGTCCAGGAGCTGCTCGACGCGCCGAACGAGATCGAGGACCCGCCGGTGCCGAAGGAGCTCGCGGAAGTGCGCGGGCACTTCGCGCTCACCGACGTCGAGTTCACCTACCCGGGCGCGTCCGAGCCGACGTTGTCGGGGATCACGTTCGAGGTCAGGCCCGGCGAGGTCGTCGGCATCGTCGGAGCGACCGGCTCGGGCAAGAGCACGCTCTTGAACCTCTTCGCGCGCCTCTACGACGCGCGCGGCCGCTTCGAGCTCGACGGCGTGCCGCTCGCGGAGCTGCGCCTCGCGACGCTGCGCGGCGCGGTCGGGTACGTGCCGCAGGACAGCTTCCTCTTCAGCGCGACGTGGCGCGAGAACCTGAGCTTCGGCTCCGCGCACGCGCTCACCGACGCCGAGCTCGCCGAGCTCGCGTCGCTCTCGTGCATGACCGACGAGGTCGCGCGCTTCCCGCAGGGCTACGACCAGACGATCGGCGAGCGCGGCGTCACGCTCTCCGGCGGCCAACGCCAGCGTTCGTGCATCGCGCGCGCGCTCGCGAAGGATCCGCCGGTGCTGATCCTCGACGATTCGCTCTCCGCGGTCGACACCGAGACCGAGACCGCGCTCGTGCGGCACCTGAAGAGCGCGGGCCACGGCCGCACCGTGATCCTCTCCGCGCACCGTCTGTCGACCGTGCGCCACGCCGATCGGATCGTCGTGCTCGACAAGGGCCGGATCGAGGCGATCGGCACCCACGACGAGCTCGTGATGCGCGACGGCTGGTACGCGTCGACGTGGGCGCGCCAGCAGGCTCAAGAGGAGCTCGCGGAGCTGTGAAAGCCTGGCGCAAACCGACGGTCGAGCCCGAGGACCACCTGGACGAGATCCCGGTGCCGAAGTCGTTCGACGCGTCGCTGTTCGGCCGGCTGATCGCCGAGGCCAAGCCGCACGCGAGGCTCTTCGTCGGCGCGTACGGCGTGCTCGTCGGGCTCTTCGCGCTCGAGCTCGCGGGCCCGTGGATCCTGCGCGGCGCGATCGACGGCCCGGTCGCGCAAGCGGTCGACGCGCGCGCGCGCCACGCCGACGCGTTCCAGTCCGCGGAGTTCGTGCACGACCTCTGGTTCTGGGCGACGCTCTACGTGCTGTGCGCCGGCGCGACGATCCTGTTCCGCTACCTCGAGGTCGCGCACATCACCCGGACCGGACAGACGGTGATCGCGGACCTGCGCACCAAGCTCTTCCGCCACATCGCGTCGCTCGACCTCGCTTGGTTCGACAAGCGCCCGACCGGCCAGCTCGTCACGCGCGTCACCAGCGACGTCGAGAACCTGAGCGAGATGGTGACCACCGGTCTCTGCACGCTCGCGTTCGACGTGGTCAAGGTCGTGGTCGCGGTCGCGGTGCTGTTCTTCCTGCACTGGAAGCTCGCGTTGCTGGTCAGCCTCTCGCTGCCGGTGCTGATCGGCGTCAGCCTCTTCTTCCGCGGCGGCGCGCGCGACGCGCACCGGCTGGTCCGAGCGCGGCTCGCGCGCACCAACGGGTACTTGCAGGAAGTGCTCTCCGGGATCCGCGTGGTGCAGGTCTTCCGCCGCGAGGCGCGCGTGTCCGAACGCTTCGCGGGCCTGCTCGGTCGCTACCTCGAAGCGAACATGCGCACGATCTTCCTGTTCGCGCTCGCGCTGCCCGCGCTCGACTTCGTGGTCAACGCGATCCAGGGCGCGACCGTGTGGACCGGCGGCATCGAGATCCTCGGCGAGCGGATGTCGTACGGCCTGTTCCTGCAGTTCTGGTTCTACGTCAAGCTCCTGACCAACCCGCTGCAGGAGCTCGGCGAGCGCTACAACGTGCTCCAATCCGCGTTCGCGTCCGCGGAGCGCGTGTTCGGCGTGCTCGACACGCCACCGGGGCTCGCGCTCGCTCCGACCGCGAGCGCGCGCGGCGTCGACGCACGCGACTTCCGCGGCCACGTGCGCTTCGAGAACGTCAGCTTCGCCTACGTCGAAGGCGTCGAGGTCCTCTCCGACGTCTCGTTCGAGATCCCGCCGGGCTCGACCGTCGCGGTGGTCGGCGCGACCGGAGCGGGCAAGTCGACGTTGGTCAACCTGCTGTTGCGCTTCTACGAGCCGACGCGCGGCCGGATCACCGTCGACGGCGTCGACCTCCGCGAGTGGGACCTTTCCGCGCTGCGTCGCCGCTTCGGGCTCGTGCTGCAGGAGGATTTCCTCTTCGCCGGCACCGTGCGCGACAATCTGGTGATGGGCCGCACCGAGATCGACGACGCCGTGCTGTCCGAAGCGCTGGAAGCGTCGCGCGCCGGGCCGGTCGTCGCGGGACTCGCCGGCGGCCTCGACGCACCGGTCGCCGAGCGCGGCGCGACGCTTTCGACCGGCGAGCGCCAGTTGCTTGCGATCGCGCGCGCGCTCGCGGGCCGGCCCGAGCTCGTCATCCTCGACGAAGCGACCGCCAGCGTCGACTCGGCGACCGAAGCACGGATCGAGGAGGCCCAACAGAGCTTGCTCTCGGGCCGTAGCGCGCTGGTGATCGCCCACCGCCTCTCGACCGTCCGCCGCGCCGATCAGATCCTGGTGATGCACCGGGGGCGGATCCGCGAGCGCGGTCGTCACCAAGAACTCCTGCGCCAGCGCGGCATCTACGCGCGCCTGCACACCCTCCAGTTCGCCGAAGCCGAAATCCGCACCCCATGAGCCAGCGCTCCATCCTCGCTCTCCTGCTCGCCTGGTCTTCGCTCCTCGGGCTCGCCTCGCCATCGCGCGCCGGCGCCACCGGCGGCGAGCCCGCGCTGCGCGTCACCTGGGGCGCGGAGAAGCTCGAAGTCCCGCGCGACGAATTCGCGGCGTGGCTGCTCGCGTGGCGCGGTGAGTACCTCGCGGTCGACTACGCGCTCGCGCTGCGGATCGATCGCGCCGCGGAGAAGGCGAACGTGCGGATCTCCGACGCCGAGGTCGAGGCCGCGCTCGATGCCGAGATCGAGGAGCGCGTGCAGGGCGCATTCGGCGGCCGGCGCGCCGACTGGATCCTCGAGCTCGCGCAGGTCGGACGGTCCGAGGCCGGCTACCGCGCCGCGCGCCGCGCGCAGATCCGCGACGAGTTGCGCGTGCTCGCGCTCGCCGGCGAGCAACGCGTGCACGATCCCGCGGCGCTCGCCCGCGCGTTCGAGCTCAAGTACGGCCGTGGCGGCCGGCGCGCGGAGCTCGACGTCGTCCGGGTCGGCGTCGTCGTGTCGTCCGCGGAGAACGCGAGTCTCGACGAACGCTCTCGGCTCGAGGAGCTCGCGCGCCGCGCCGCCTACGAGAGCGCGAGCAAGGTCGCCGAGCAGGCGCGCGGTGGCGCGGACTTCGCCGACCTCGCGCGCCGGTTCTCCGACGACGAGGCGTCGCGCGAGCGCGGCGGACGCATCGAGGGCTTCTTCGAGCCGCGCTTCTGGCCGGACCCGGCGCTCGACGCGCTCGCGGCGCTGCGCGAAGGCGCGATCTCCGATCCGATCTTCGCGCGCGGCGCGTGGTGGGTGCTGCGCGCGCGCCGCGTCGTGCAGACCGCGGTCGAGGACGTCCGTCCCGAGCTCGAGGAGTTCCTGCGCCGCTCGCGGCCGACCACCGACGAGGTCGCGACGTACGCGCAGTCGCTCGCCGACGCCGAGACGATCGTACGCGAGTCGGCGCTGTCGAAGCTCGAAGGCGGCCCCGCGGACGAGATCGTGCTGCGCATCGGCGACCGCGCGGTCACCCGCGCCGAGTTCACCGCGTTCGCGCTGCCCACGCGTGGCGAAGGGCTGCTGCAGAACTTCCTCGAGCACTGGTGGGTCGGCGAGAAAGCTCGCCGCGCGAGCATCACCGTCGATGCCGCGGCGATCGAAGCGCGGATCGAGGAAGACCTCGCGCAGAAGGTGCGAGACCTCTACGGCGGCAGCCGCGACAAGTGGCTGAAGGAGCTCTCGACCCAGGGCCGCACCGAGGAGTCCTACCGTCGCGAGCAACGGATCAAGGCGCGCATCGACTTGCTCGCCGACCGCACTCTCATGCTCGATCGCACGTGGTCCGACGCCGATCTGCGCACCGCGTGGGAAGCCCGCTACGGCAAGGATGGGCGCAAGCTCGAGGTGCGGATGATCTCCAAGCGGCTGGAGCTGCCGGTGTTCGAAACCGAGCTCCCGCGCGAACGCTACGAGGAGATCGTCCGCGCGAAGAAGAACGAAGTGCGCGCGAAGCTGGTCGAGCTCAAGCGTCGCGCGACCGCCGGCGAGAGCTTCGCCGCGCTCGCGAAGGCCGAGAGCGACGATCCGGAGACCAAGGCGCTCGGCGGCGCGTTCGCGGGCGGCTGGCGCGACGCGCGCTGGACGCTCGAGCTCTCCAAGATCGTTCGCGGGCTCCCGATCGGCCGGATCTCCGAGCCGTTGGAGTTGGCCGAGTCGCTGGCGATCTTCGTCGTCGAGAAGGACGAGCGCGTCCCGTTCGAATCCGTGCGCGCCGAGCTCGAGCGCGCGATGCGCGCAGAGCGCCCGACCGCCGCCGAACGCGCGGGATGGATCAACCTCGGCCTGCGCGAGCTCGTCGTCGAGCCCGCGCCCGGCCTCTATCGCTGAAGCTCGGCGCGGACCTCGCGCGCGAGCCGCGCGAGGTCGACGTCACCGGGCTCGCGCGCGGCCAGGCGATCGAGCAAGTCCGCCGCCTCGGCGAGGCTCGCGCGCCGGGCGTCGAGGTCGGACTCCCCCATCGCGCGGTTCGCGGTCGAGACCGCGAGTCGTCGCAAGAGCTCGAAATCCTCCGGGTCGAAGAGCGCCGCCTCGCGGAAGTCGCGCTCGGCGCCGGCGAAGTCGCCGCGGTACTGCCGGATCGCGCCGCGCAGCTTGCGCACGCCGAAGCGCTCCTGAGGGTTGCTCGGACCTTCCGCTGCGTCGAGCGACGCGACGATGCGATCGAGCTCGTCGCTCGCACGCGAGCGATCGCTCGCCGCGGCCTTCGGATCGTCGAGGACGCGCCGAGCGAGGCGATAGTCGACGTCCGCGAGCAACAGCGTCGCACGCGGCGTGCCCGGATACCGCAGCGCGATCGCCTCGCCGATCGCGCGCACGCGCAGGAGGTCTCCGCCGTCGGAGAGCAGCACCATCGCGAGGTTGTAGTCACGCTCGTCGAGATCGCGCTGTCGCTGCACGGCGTCGTACGTCGGCACCAACACCATCGGCGCCGCGAGCAGCAGCGCGCCGAGCACGAGCCCGCGCCGTTCGCTCGCACGCCCGAGCACGTGCACGACCCAACCGCCGGCGTACACCGCGAGGATCGGCACCAGGACGAGCCGCGCGCGCTCGCTCATCACCGTCAACACGATCGTGCCGAGGTACAGCACGAACAGCGCCGCGCCGGGCCAAGGGCTCGAGCGACGCGCGAGCCACGCCGCCGCGAGCAGCCCGGCGAGTCCGAGCACCCCCACCAGCCCGAAACCCGGGAGCGGCGCCGCGAGCAGCGGCACGAATGCCCGGTCCCAGTCGTAGAAGTGGTTGTCCGGCACCTCGTACGTGCCGAGCGCGAGTCGGAGCTTGCGCCACAGCGCGCGCAGGTGGAAGCCCGGGTGCTCTCGCATCGAGCGCAGCGTCTCGCCGAGCCAGAACGAGCTCGTTTCCGCGGGATCGAGCGCGCGCCCGCTGCGCCGCTCGGCCTCGTGGCGCCAATCGGCGGCCTCGTACTTCGGCACGCCGCGGACGAAGTCGAACTCCTTCGCGACGCCGTACGGATTGTCGAGGTTGTTACCGCCGTAGAAGTTCGTCCCCGCGCCGCTGGTGGTCAGTACGAAACGCCCGCCGACGACCTGGTTGCGCCACGCGACCGGAAGCAGCACGCACAGGACCCCGAGCACGACGCACGCGGCCGAGCCCGCCGCGCGCCACCACGCGCGCTCGCGCAGCGTTGCGAGCGCGAGCGGCCACAGCACGAAGCACGGCAACAGCACGAGCATGTTGCCGCGCAACAGCGCTCCCAACGCGCCGAGCGCGCCGACCGCCCACCACGCCGAGCCCGACGCGACGAAACGCCGCGCGCCGGGCTCGCTCGCGACCGCGAGCAGCCACGCGAATGCCGCGAACAACGGCAGGAAGAGATTCTCCTTCAGCAGCAGCACCGGGAACCAGATCGCCGGCCCGTGGAAGGCGAGCAACGCTCCCGCGACCAGGCCCGCGGCCGGACCGAACAGCCTGCGCGCGAGCCGCGCGACCAACCAGACGGTCGCGACACCGAGCCAGACGTGCGCGCGCCGCGCGGCCTTGCGCTGCGCGGTCGCGTCGCCGTCGACCGTCGAGTACAGCGCGCCCAGCGCGTACGGATACAGCGGCTCCTGGAAGAAGATCTCCTTGCCGAGCCAGTCGCCGCCCGCGATCTCGCGCGCCCAGCGATCGTAGCTCTGCTCGTCGATCACCGGCCGGTCGGCGAGCGGATGCGAGCGCTCGTACTGCGCGACGGCGGTCCAGCGCAGCCAGAACGCGGCGGCGAGCACCGCGACGAGGATCAGGCTCTCGAGCTTCTTCGACACGCGGAGAGGATGCCGGTCGGACGCGCCGCGCTCAACGGCGTGCAGTGCGCCAGGTTCCTGACAGAGGCTCGCGCCGCTCCGCGCGCGTCGCGCGGACGATCACCGAGAAGAGCCGAGCGAGCCGCCGGCCGGGCGGGCTGAGCGCGAGCAAGAGCTCGAGGCCGAGCACCGCAGCGCCGAGCGCGACGCCTCCGACCGACTCGGCGAGCGCCCACTCGGCGCCGGCCGACGCGGCGCTCGGCCGCGCCGCCGCGAACGCCCCCGCGGCGAGCGGCGCCGCGACCAGCGCCGCGAGCACCAGCCACGGGGCGAGCAGAGGCACGTGCCGATAGCACGCGAAGTGCAGACGATCGAGCGCGTCGCCGCGCGCCGCGAGGGCGGCGACGTGCGGGCTCTCGACGCACTGCACGTAGGCGCGCGCGCGGCGCAGCTCCTGCTCGCGCCGCGCTTCGCCCGCAGGCGCCTTGACCTCGACGAAGCGCGCGCCGGCGACGAGCTCGATCCGCGCGCCGCGCGCGCGCGCCTGCAGCCGCAGGTCGATGTCGTCGGCGGCGAGGCCGGGCGTCGCCGCGAGCGCGAGCGCTCGGCGCCACGCGAGCAGCTGACCGTGGACGCTGAACAGCCTGCCGGAACGCGACTCGAAGCGCCGCACGCCCGCGGTCCAGCGATCGTACAGCCCGGCGTCGTCGACGAGGTCCGCGTGCGCGTCGCCGTCGTCGCCGAGCGCGCGCACGAACCGCTGCGCGCCGCACGCCATGCCGAGCCGCGGGTCGCGCGCGAACGCGTTCGCGAGCTCGACCAGCGCCGGCCGCTCGAAGATCACGTCGGCGTCGGTCAGCACGACCAGATCGGGCTCCGAGCCGAGCTCCGCGAGCCCGCGCGCGATCGCCGACGCCTTGCCGGGCGCGCCGGTGTTCGCGACGACGCGCACCGCGACCTCCGGCCGGCCGGCGAAACCGCGCGCGATCGCCCGCTCGGCGACCGCCGCGGTCCCGTCCTGCGAGCCGTCGTCGACGACCACGACGAGGTGCGGGCGTCCGGCGCGCGGCCAGTCGACGCGCGCGAGGTTCGCGAGCTTGCGCTCGATCACCCGCGCTTCGTCGCGGCAGGGCACGAGCACGCCGAGCACCGGCTCGTTCATCGCCGGAGGCTCTTCGCCAGCAGTCGCGGCCAACTCCTCGCGTCGAAGAGCACGTTGTCGGCCTGCGCGCACTCCCAGGTGCACGCGCAGCGCGTCGCGAGGATCTCGCGCCGCAGCTCCGCGGCTTGCTGCGAATGCCAGAGCTTCTCCAAGTCCCAGTCGACCGCGTTCAGGTTGCCGATCTCGCGGCCGAGGATCTCGCACGGGTGCACCGAGCCGTTCTCGAACACCACCGCGGAGAGCTCCGCCGCCGTGCACGGCTTGAAGCGGCCGTTCAGACCGCGCGCTTGGTGCTCGACCTGCTCGTACATCAGCTCGTCGCGTGCGACCGCGAGCCGCGCGAGCGGGAAGTCGAAGTACGGCAGCCGCTTCTCGCGCACGAGCTTCGCCTTGGTCGCGACCAGCTCGCGGTAGCGATCGAGATCGACCTTCAGGAGGTGCGGCTCCATCGCCGTGCCGCGCGCGAGGTTCAGCGTGACGTTGTCCGGGTGCAGCTCGTCGACGAGTTCCTCGAGATGGCGCGAGAGCACGAGCTCGTTCTCCGACGTCAGCGTCACCAGGATGCCGACGCCGAGGCGCGGATGGCGACGCTGTTGCTCCTTCAGCCGCTTCACCGAAGCGCGCGAGCGCGCGTGGCCGCCGGGCACCTGTCGGATCGAGTCGTGGATCGCCTCGGGCCCGTCGAAGGAGACCGAGACCGAGAGATAGAGCTCGGGATTCTCCGCGAGGATCCGCTCGACGGCTTCGTGCATCCGCTCCTCGACCAGGCCGTTGGTCGGGATCGCGAGGTGGCGCAGTCCGTGCCGGCCGAACGCGTGCGCGAGCTCGGCGAGGTCGGCGCGCAAGAACGGCTCGCCTCCGCCGAAGCTGACCCAGAGCAGCGGCCCCATCCGCGCCGCGGAGTCCGCGAGCTTGCCGAGCTGCTCCGCGCTCGGCCCCGCGACGCCGGCGGCGACCTCGCGCCAATGGAAGCAATGCCGGCAGCGCGCGTTGCAACGCCCGGTGACGAAGACCGTCAGGTGCAACGGAGGACCGGAGCGGCGCAACACGCGCGCGGCGAAAGGCAGGTAGCGCAGGGCGTTCAAGGCGACGCCCCAGTCTAGGCGAGCCGGGCCGAGGCCCGCGCGGCTATTGCATGACGAACTCGATCGCCTCGGTCAGGCCGGTGTTGTTCGGTGCGGCGAAGCCGGGATCGCGCTGCCACCACTGGCCGAAGACCGTCGTGCCGGGCACCTGGACCGCCGGATCGACGCCGCTCGCCGCGTACGCGTTGAAGTCGAGCGCGTAGCCGCCCGAGCAGTCGTTCGGCGGCACGTGGCCGCCCGAGCTCGCGATCGGCGTGCGCTTGGTTGGCAGCTTGATGCAGAGGTGGCCGCCTTGGAACGCGACCGCCTGCTTGCCGGCGAGCGAGTAGAAGAAGAGCCCCGACTTGTTGTTGAGCACGTTGTTCGCGCCGACGACGAAGC
>JADLBP010000149.1 GCA_020847695.1 Planctomycetota bacterium | reverse complement strand
TCGACGTCGGCGGGGTAGTCGCTTCCGGAGCGATAGAAGAGCCGCGTGCCTTCGCCGGTGGCCTTCAGGTCGACCGAGAGCTCGAATTGACCGCTCGGCTCGCGTTGGTACGAGTACGTCGGGTCGTTGCGCATCGCGGTCGGCGGGATCGCGGGCAGGTACGCGGGGACGAGCTCGTCGAGCGCCGTCGGGAAGGCCTCGTGGTCGCGGCGATACGCGTAGAGCGCGTCGACGACCTTCTGCGAGCGGTCCGCGAGCGACTTGAGCGTCTGCGTGTGCAACCAGCCGCACACGAAGACCGACAGGAAGAGCGAGAGCGACGCGAAGACGAGGAACGCGGTCGCACGCGGCCGCCAGAGTGCGCGCGCGCTCGGTGCGAACGAGCGCACGAGCGAGAAGAGTCCGAACGCGGCCGCGGCGAAGCCGGCGCCGGCGACCAGATCGGCGAGCACGTCGGTCGCGAAGAAACGGCGCACGACGATCGCGAGCGCGCCCGCGCCGAGGCCGAGGAACAGCCCGACGAGCGCCATCACCCACGGATCGCGACGGCCCGATTCGGCGTTCATGCTTCGAAGACCCCGCTGAGGTCGTGGCGTGCGATCCAAGCGTCGAGCGCGGCGGTCGACAAGCTCTCGAACGTCGGCACCTCGAGGATCCGTGCGACGCGGCCGAGCTCCGCGAGCGTCGCGCGGTTCGACGGGTGCGGCTCGCCGACGAGGAAGAGCGCGCGCGGTTCGAGGTGGCGCGCGCGCAGCGCTTCCAACGACAGCAGCGTGTGATTGAGCGTCCCGAGCCCCGAGCGCGCGACCAGCACCAACGGCCAGCGCTCGCGCGCCAGCCAGTCGAGCTGCGTGAACGCATCGGTCCACGGCACGGCGAGCCCGCCCGCGAGCTCGACGATCAGCGTGCCCACGCCGAGCTCGGCGAGGTTCTCGCGCAGCTTTCCGCCGAGCCGTTCGACGTCGACCGACTTGCCTTCTGCGCGCGCGGCCTCGTGGGGCGACGCCGGTTTCGCGAACCACGCGCCGGGCTCGAACGTGCGCGTGGCCGCGAGGCTCGCGACGGCGCGCGTGTCGCTCTCGTCGCCGGTCTGCACGGCTTTCCAGTACGCGCCGCCGCCGTGCGCGAGCGCCGCGCGAGCGAGCAGCGCGCTGACCACCGTCTTGCCGATGCCGGTGTCGGTACCGGCGACGACAAGCGGCGCCGCGCGGGTTCCGCGTCGCTCGCGATCGTGCGTGCGCGGCTCGGCGCGCTCGAGCTCGCGCGCGCTCGCGCCCGCACCCGCAACCGCACCCGCACCCGCACCGCCGCGCGGGAGCTCGCGCGACGGGTGGCTCGCGAGCAGCGGCCTGACGACGGCGAAGAGCCGCTCGAGGTCCGCGTCGTCGTTGAACGCGTGGCAGACCAATCGCAGGCGCGACGTGCCCGCGGGCACCGTCGGCGGTCGCACCGCGCGCGCGTCGAGGCCGGCCGCGAGCGCGGCGCGCGCGGCGTCGAGCGCTCGCGTCTCGCTGCCGAGGACCACCGGCACGATCGCGGCGGCCGGCGTCGGCGCGCCGAGGCCGTGCGCGAGCTCGCGCGCGAGCTTCGCGAGCCTCGCACGCGCGTCGTCGGCGCGCTTCGCGAGCTCGATCGCCGCGCACAGCGCACCGGAGACCGCCGGAGAGACCGCGGTGGTGAAGACGAACGACCGCGCGCGCTGGAGCAAGTGCCTGCGCAGCGCCGTGCTGCCGACGACGAACGCGCCGGTGACGCCGAGCGCCTTGCCTCCGGTGACGACGCGCGCCGCGAGCACGTCGTCGAACTCGCCCTCGAGCAGCGACCACGCACCGGCGCCGCTCGCGCCGAGCACGCCGAGCGCGTGCGCTTCGTCGACCAGGAGCCACGCTCCGCGCGCACGCGCCGCGCGCGCGAGCTCCGCGAGCGGCGCGAGGTCGCCGTCCATGCTGAAGACGCTCTCGGTCGCGACGAGCACGCGCGCCGCGGCGCCGACGTCGGCGAGCTTGCGCGCGAGGTCCTCGGGATCGGCGTGGCGATAGACGACGGTGCGAGCGCGCGCGACACGGCCGGCGTCGATCAGCGAGGCGTGATTGAGCTCGTCGGAGAGCAAGACGTCGCCGGGCCCGATCAACGCCTGCACGACGCCGACGTTCGCTTGGTAACCGCTCGGGAAGAGCAACGCCGCTTCCGCGCCGAGCCAGCGCGCGAGCGCTTCCTCCGCGCGCTCGTCGAACGGCGAGCCGCCGCCGAGCAAGCGCGACGCGCGTCCTCCGGCTCCGTACTCGCGCAGCGCTTCGCGCCCCGCCTCGATCACTTGCCGGTGCCGCGCGAGCCCGAGATAGTCGTTCGACGTGAAGTCGACGAGCGCGTTCGAGGCGAGCACGAGCTCGCGCTCGAGCCCCGCTTCCCGCCAGCGTGCCCGTTCGGCGGCGAGCCGCGCGTCCAGGCTCTCGCGTTCGGTCATCCGTGCCGGCAAGCGCCGGTGTGCTCGTGCGAGTGGCCGCCGTGGCCGTGCGGGGACTCGGAGCGTCGGTTCTCGCCCGCCGCCGCGCCGGTTGCGGCGCGGGAGTTCTCCACCGCCACCGCGCCGCTTCCGGCGCGGGAGTTCTCAACGGGAAGCAGCCCGAGCTTGGCGAAGAGCGCCGCGTCGGTCGCGGGCTTGGGGTTCGGCGTGGTCAGAAGCTCGTCGCCGACGAAGATCGAGTTCGCGCCGGCGAGGAAGCAGAGCGCTTGCGCTGCTTCGTGCATCTCGGTGCGGCCCGCGGAGAGGCGCACGACCGACGTCGGCATCAAGATGCGCGCGGCGGCGACGGCGCGGACGATCTCGGTCCAGTCGAGCGGCGCTTGGTTCGCGAGCGGCGTGCCTTCGATCGGCACGAGCGCGTTGATCGGCACGCTCTCGGGCTGGGGCTCGAGCGAGGCGAGCTGGTGGAGGAGCTCGGCGCGCGCGTGTTGCGACTCGCCCAACCCGAGGATGCCGCCGGAGCAGACGTGGATGCCGGCGGCGCGAACGGCGTCGAGCGTCGCGAGCCGATCGTCCTGCGTGCGCGTGTGAACGATCTCGCCGTAGTGGCTCTTGCCGGTGTCGAGGTTGTGGTTGTAGTAGTCGAGGCCGGCGTCGCGCAGCTTGGTCGCTTGCTCGTCCCTCAGCATGCCGAGGGTGACGCAGGTCTCGAGGCCGAGGCTCTTCACCTCGCGCACCATCGCGAGCACGCGGTCGAAGTCCGGGCCGTCCTTGACCTCGCGCCACGCGGCTCCCATGCAGAAACGATCGGCGCCGTTCGCCTTGGCTGCGCGCGCGGCGGCGAGGACCGCGTCGACCTGCATCAGCGGCTCGCGCTTGACCGCGGTGTCGAAGTGCGCGCTCTGCGAGCAGTAGCCGCAGTCCTCGGCGCAGCCGCCGGTCTTGATCGACAAGAGCTGCGAGCACTGCACGCGCGCCGGATCGTGGTGCTCGCGGTGCACCTTGGCGGCGTCGAAGACGAGCTCGAGCAGCGGACGAGCGAGCAACGCTTCGACCTCGGCGACGGTCGGCGACTTCTTGGTCCTGGCGGTGGTCGTCATGGGCCGAGGATTCTAGCGAGCGCACCCAACACGCGCTCACCCGCGCTGCGGATCACCGTTCTGTGCCGGCGAAGACGGTCCCGACGGTCTGCGGTCGGTCGTCGTCGCGGGAGTCGGATGCCACGGCGTCGCATTCATTCTCGCGCACCAGCACGACGCGGAGCGTGTTCGCTCCGTTCGAGACGTCGCGCAGCCAGAGCCCGCGAAAGGCGCCCTGGGTACGACCGACGTCGAGCGTGACGACGTTGACGCGCTGTGAGCCAGCACCGACGGCACCGATGCGCACGGCGCGCGTGGTGAGCGGCTCGGTGCGACACCAGCGCGCGAACGTCGGAGGAAGGAGCCACTCACCCGATGTCGTCTCGGCGGCATCGGCCAAGTACGCGGAGTCGATGCACTCGGGCGACCATTGGAGCGATCGCGCGAAGTCGGGGAGGTCGTCGCACGGCACGAGATAGCGCCGAGCGCCGTGACGGATCGGCGCGAAGAGCATTCTCTCCGCGAAGTTGGGAGCCCCGCGCGGGTCGTCGCTGGAGAGCAGGAGCAGATCGCCGATCACCGCGACGCCACCGACGGTGCGCTCGTGGTTGTCGAATCGACCCGTGGTGCCTCGGTACTCGAACCGTTTGTGCGCGTCGAAGTGGAGCATCTCGCCCGGACGAGTCAGCACGAGGCATTCGCCACCGCGCCACTCGGACAACGAGATCTCGCCCGCGCGCGGCTTCACGATCTCGTCGAAAGGCGGCGGCAGACCGGGGCGCGGCTCGTCGGGCCTCGCGGCGCGCCGCAGCCAGGACGGCGACATGCCCATGCCGAGCCGGACTTCGAGCGTGAACTTCGAGAGTCGGTCGATCGGGACGAGGAAGAGCTCGTCATCGACGCCGACGAGGTCATACGCGAGCACGTGTCGGCCGACCGAAGCACTGCGCAACTCGAGGTGGCCGCCGAACGCGTACCAGGTTCCCGAGTGCGTGCGAGGCCCGTCGAGCGACTGATACCGACCGTCCGGCGTGACGACCAACAGATCGAGCATCTCGCCGCGCTGCGCCCGGAACTCGCCGAGCATCTGCGTCGCGTCGACGGACTCATGCGGCGCAGTGCCGAGCAGCGGTACTGCCATCGTCGGACTAGACGCGGTCGCCGTCGACCCGTGGCTCCTGAGACCATCCTCTGCGCGCGAACATGCGGCGAGCAACAGGCCGCAGGTAAGTGCCGTGATGCGAGGTGTGGTGTTCAAGGTTTGCGGCTCGAGTACAGCGCGTTGGGTTCCGACGCACGTCCGTCGGAATCGAACCGCTCGCGGCCGAGACTAGTGTGCGCGCCGATCTCGAGGAGCTCGAGGTCGTCGGCGCCCTTCGCCAGCGGGTGCAATCGCATGCCCGGAAACGCGCCGTCATTCGAACCGACATCGACGCGCACGACGACGACCGAGTGCTCGGTAGCCGGAGGCTCTATCGTGATAACGCGTGCTTCCAAGGGCTCGGTCCGTATCCATGCTGCGAAAGGCTCCGGCATCTCGAGGTGACCAATCGGGCCCACCGAGTCGTCGATCAGTCCCAGGATGGGTGCAGCATCTCCGCGCGAGTTCGACTCGTTGACGTAGTTGGTTGCCCACTCGAGGAACAGCAAGATCCGACAGCCCGAGCCTCGAGTCGGCACGAGCACGATGGGCGGGGCGGTACTGTCGGACTCCGAAGAGGGCCCAGGTCGGAGCACGATGAAGGGGCCGATCGGCTCGACCAAGCCGTGGTGGCGGACTTCGTCGGCCAGATGCCCTCCCGAGCGCCATGTGAATCGCTCTCCTTCGATGGAGACCCGCACGTCGTAGTCGACTGAGCGCGTGGCGAACTCACCTTGCCAATCAGCGACACGCACGGAGCAAGTGCGCGAAGTCAGCAACGTGTCGAACGGCGCGGGCACTACTGCCCTGGTGTCGGTGGCTACGAGATCAGGAGGCAGCGCACGCTGGAGCCATTCGCCCTCACCCCCCTCGTTCGCGCGGAGCTGAAGCACGAACTGAGGGAGCGCATGATCGGGAACGAGGAACTGTCGCTCGTTCGCAGTTGCGCAGGTGTAGGCCGTCGGCAACTCGGGGCTGCCGCCGTTTGGGCACACGAGTTCGACCCGTCGCCCGACGCGCTGCACGAACCCATCGACCCGATAGTCGAGGCGATCACGCCGCCAAATGAACCCACCGTCGGAGCGCAGCTCCAACGTCGCGCCATCCGCGCCCTCGAACATGCCAACCGCGACGAGCTTGGGGTCGACCACGTTCAGGTCGCGGTCGCACGCCGAGACCATCGCGAGCACGAGCGCGAACGTCGACCGCATCTCTCAGACTCTAGCGGCTCTCGCGGAGTTCGTTGCTCACCGCCATCGCGGTGCGAACTCCGGCGGTGCGGAAACGTGCTCGAACGGCGGCGCCCGGATGCCCTCGGCTGGGCAGTGCATGAAGCCGAAGCTCTTCGAGTGGCCCGTGCGCGCCCACTGCGCGAACTCGTCGACCTCGGTCTCGCGCAGCAGGAAGCGCCAGTCGTCGGCGCGCACCGGGATCATCCGCGGCGGCGAGTCCGTCGAGAACACTCCGCTGCCCGAGCTCGGCGTGAGCAGCAACACGCCGTTCTCTTCGCGCGCGGTCCCCTCGGCGATGCTCATGTCGAGCGATGTCGTGAACGTCCAGCGCCAATGTCCGTCCGCTTCGAGCAGCAGCTCGTTGCCTGCATCGAACACGCCGTCGGAGTAGAGCCCGCGAAACTCGGTGAACGTGGTCCGCGGGTTGGCGAGTTTCAAAGCAATCACAGCCGCGAGCGCGCCGAGCACCGCCGCGATCAGCACGTAGCGCATCGTTTGAGTCTACGCTCCCCTCCGCGTGGTCGGCGACCCAACGAGCCGTCAGCGTTGCTTGGGTTCCCCCGGCGGCAGCGCACGGCGGCCCGCGCGAACGAACACGACAGACGAACGATCCGGCTCGGTGAGCGGCGCGCGGAAGAGCGCGCAATGCCCGAGCTCGAGCCGCAGCCGTGTTTCCAGTGAGACGCGAGTCACGTCGGGCAGTCCGACTTCGACCTCCGCCGCGCCCGGAAGGCCGAGATGAACCTTCTTGGTCGCGATCGGACGCACGACCTTGCTGTGGACGATCGAGAGTTCGACACCCACGTGCGTCGGATCGAGGAACGTCCCGCGCGCATCGATCTCGAACCCGTCGCGCACGACATCGACCTGAGGATCGGCGATCGCCTGAGCTCCCGGCTCGACGATCACGATCTTCCAGTCTTTCACGTACGCGAGCTCGTCCAGCACCGAGATCGTCGCGTACTGGCGCGGGAACACCGAGATCCGCGGGCTGTGTACGACCTCCGCGAACGCATCGTCGCGCGCTGCAGAAAGCACGGAGTCAGCCTCCGACATCGAGAGCATCGCTACCGAGCTCGCCTGGAAGTGTCGATCGAACGCCTTCTCGTCAGCGGTGACGAACACGAACTCCAGATCGATGAGATCGGGGATGTCGCGTTGCGCCGCGAGGAATGTGTCGAGCCACGCGTGACGCTCGTCGGTGAGCCTCGCGTTCAGGATCCCGTCGTTCGAGATCTCGACCATGTCCAGATCCGTGCCGATGCGAGTCGCAATGCGTTGGTCGCGTGACGAGTCGTCGCGCGCGGTCACGAACGTCCGATTCGTGCCGGGGATCGCGGGGCGCATCCATGTTTGGATCAGTTCCGTCAGCTCGTCGGCGCTGATATCGCGGGCGCTCTGTTGCATCACCAATTGCTGTGAGCCATCGACGGCGAACCGCCTGATCGCGATCTCGAGAGGCCTCGCGACATCGGAGCGTCGCTGCAGACGCAGGCCATCGTCACCGCGACGCTGCACGTCCACGGCGAGGATGTCGGCGACGCTCAGCGTCCGCTGCGTTCGCGGCGCGTCGGCGTCGGCCGCGACTGCGATCAGCTTGCGCTCCTCGACTTCCTGAGGATGGACGAACATTGCGGCGGCGCAGAGCGTGAGCGCGATGATCATGGCTGGTTTCCTCGGGATCTTTCGATGGAGAAGTACGCGACTGCGTCGTCGCCGAGCGCTGCCGAATCGGCGCGCACGCCGTGCGGGTCGACGATCACGCTGGACGAGAGGCCGCCTCGCTGACGTACGACTTCGAGACGGAAGTCGACGATGTCGCCCGGATCGTGCGGCTGCATGATCGAAGCCTGCGGTTCCGAGGCGCCGCGTATCCACGCGACGGCCAGTCCCACGCCGAGCGCGAGCAACCCGGCCGCGGCCACGACGAACGGGGTGACGCGGCGCCGCTCAGGCGCGCGCGAGAGCAGCGGAAGGCGTCGTTGGAGCACCAAGAGCTCGTCGAGCCGCTCGGGATGCTCCGCGAGCTCGTCCTGGACGCGCTCGTCGGCGAGCGGATCGCGGCGCTCGTCGAGCGCGGCGTTCACGGCGTTCCAGAACTCGGTGTCGGTCTTCACGGCTGTTCCTCCGCGAGGCGCTTGCGCGCGCGATGCAGGTGCGACTTGACGGTGCCTTCGGGGATCCGGAGCGCGCTTGCGATCTCGCGCACGCTTTCGCCGCGCTGGTGGAAGCGCACGAGCACGTCGCGTTCGACGCTCGGGAGCTTCGCGAGCAAGTTGGCGACGAGCTCGCGCTCCTCGAAGCTCTCGTCCGGCGCGGCGGCGCGCTCGGTCGCCTCCTCGACCGGCCCTTCGCGCGCCAACCGCGCGCGGTGATCGAGGTAGACGTGCAGCGCCGTCTTGGCGAGCCACGGCCCGAGCTCGCGCTCGCCGTCGAACGTGTCGCGATAGCGCAGCGCCCGCGCGACGACCTCCTGGACCAGATCGTCCACCTCGCGCGCCGGCGCGAGCTTGCCGAGCAACGCGCGCAACTTGGGCAGCTCGGGTTCGAGGTCGAGCGCGCCAGCAGTCCGCTTGGGTTGGTGGGTCAAACGCAGGCTCACGCTGCCCCTCTTACCGCCGCCGGCGCCGAACGGTTGCACCGCGCACGGATTTCGGCGCCGCCGTCTCGCGCGGGCGCCGCTCGGCGCCGGGGCGAACGTCGCTCTGCGCCCTTCGACCCCCGACGGCCGATCGCGCGCGGCATTCAGCGCGAGCTCGTCGACGCGATCGCGCCGACGCGCGGCAGCGGAGTGTTCTCGGGTACGTACGCGAAGAGCTCGAGCTCGGCGCCGGGCTCGGCCGATTCGACGGTGAAGACCTCCGACGCGTGGCCGGACTCCGTCTCGGTGATCGGCACGAAGAACGTCATGCCGACGAGGGCGCGCTGGTCCGCGCCGACATCGAGACGGATGTGCTCACGCAGGCTCGGCTTGCCCTCGTAGCCGATGTACTCGACCCAGCCCGCGAACGTCACGCGCCCGACGATCGGCGTCTCGAGCTGGTACTTCCGGAACGACGGTGGCACGACGAGTCGCCCCACTGGTTCCTCTTCCGTATTGTCGATGTGTGCAAAGCTGAGGGCTGGTATCCGCCCGCCGCTCGATTCGTTGCACGCGGCGATCACTTTCCTGGCGCCCCTCAGCAAGAAGCGCTCGGGACCTTTGCGGACAGGGACGAGTGAACCCGGGAAGTCCCTGCCGGTATCGAGGTCCGTCGGAACCGTCGTAGCGAGTTGCAGTGCGTCGCCGTCTAGCACAACGTTTCCGGCCAACGCATCGTTGCCCGCGCACCAGCGGCCGAAGTAGACGAACCCGGTCCGCGGCGCGACGAACACACGCTCGGTAGTGAAGCCGGTCCGGCAGACGTACTCGCCTGCCCATTCGGGCAGTCCTTCGCTAGCAAGTTCCTCGAGGATTGCCCTCTTCGCTGCTTCGGCCGCCTCGAGTCGCGCGGTTCGGTTCGCGGCCTCGGCCTCGCGCGCCGCGATCGCGTGGTTTCGCGCGGCGAGCGAGACGACGTGGAACGTCAGTACCGCGAGCAGCACGACCGTGAACGCGAGCGTCAGCCGGAGCATGGGACTAGCTCATGCTCACACCGCAGCTCGGTGTCGGCAACTCGATCCGCCAAATCAATCAGGCGACGTCGACGCGCGCGCGCCGACGCGCGGCAGCGGCTTGGTCTCGGGCAGGTAGGCGAAGAGCTCGAGCTCGCTGCCGGAGCCTGCGGACTCCATCGTGAAGAGCTCCCAGGACCGGCCCGACTCCGTCTCCGTCAGCGCGACGTAGAACGTCATTCCGGCAAGAGCGCGCGTGTCGTTTCCGATGTCGACCCGGACGCGGGCGCGCTGGCGCGGCTTGCCGGCGTAGTCGACGTACTCGACCCAGTCCGCGCGAGTCACGCGGCCGACGATCGGTGTCTCGAGTTGGTACTTGCGGAACGAAGGCGGCACGACGAGAGGTCCGCTCGGCTCTAGATCTCGGTCGCTGACGCGCACGAGGCTCAGCGGTGGCAGCTGACCGCGGCTGGACACGTTGCAGGCTCTGGCGACGTCCTGTTCACCGCGCAGGAGCACGCGCTGTTCGCCCCTGGTCGCGAACACGAGTTCTTCACGCCGCATTCGATCGCACGCGAAGTGCTCGGGCGCCTGAATGTCGAGCCTCAAGACGTCGCCGTCGACGAGCACGCGCCCGCTCAGAGTGTCCTTTCCCGTGCAGCAGCCGCAGAAGTACGCGAAGCCGTTGCGCGGCGCGAGCCAGAGACGCTCGCTCGTGAAGCCGTCGCTGCGTCGATACTCGCCGGCCCAGCTCGGCAGGTCCGGTTCGGCGAGCTCCGCCTCGATCGCCGCACGCGCGGCTTCGGCGAGCGCGAGCCGCTGCTCTCGCGTGCTCTCCGGCGCTCGCGCGCACGCTGCGAGTCCGAGCAGGACGAGAGCCACCACGACACGGAGCATGCGTTCATGCTTACCCGCGATCGCTCGCTCGGCAACGCGCGGACCCGCCGGTCGACATCCATTCCGAGGTCTGCGCGCGGGAGCCCGTCGCCGCTCGAACATCGCCGATGTCAACGTCCTCGTCGTGGACCCCGACGGTCCAGCCGGCCGAGCCGACCGCCCGCACGCCATCCGCGCGCCACCACCGCACCGCGCAACGGCGCGGCGACCGTTCGCGGTACGCCGGAGTCCGACCGACGGATGGCCTCCCGCGAGCTCGCTGCGTACGCTCGGCGCCATGACGACGCCGAAGCCGCTCAACTACTGGGACTACATCCGGGTCGAGGAGCTCCTGACGCTCCAGCGCGGGCTCGCGCCGAGCGACGCCGAGATCTCGAACGACGAAGTGATGTTCATCACCGTCCACCAGGTGTACGAGCTGTGGCTCAAGCTGATCCTGCGCGAGCTCACCGCCGCGCGCGATCTGTTCAAGCGCGATCACGTCGCCGAGCAAGAGCTCTCCGGCGCCGTGCGCGGCCTGAAGCGGATGACGACGATCTTCCGCGTCGCCAATCAGCACTGGGAGGTGATGGAGACGCTGACGACGCGCGAGTACCTCGGCTTCCGTGACAAGCTGATGGGAGCGTCGGGCTTCCAGAGCGCGCAATTGCGGCAGATCGAGATCCTGTTCGGCCTCGACGAGAGCGCGCGCATCCCGCTCGGGGTCGAGCCGAGCTACATCGCGGCGTTGCGCGCGCACGACGGTCGCCCGTCGCCGGCGCTCGCGCGTGTCGAGAAGAGCCTCGCCGACAAGCCGACGTTCAAGGAGACGATCGAGCAGTGGCTCTTCCGCACTCCGATCGACGGCGTCGGGCCGACCGCGAAGGACGCGGACGCGGCGCTCGAGCGTTTCATCGCGCGCTGCACGCGGAGCTACGAGCAGACCGTCGACGCGACGATGGCCCGCGCGCTCGCGATCACGTCGGTCGACGGCGACAAGGTCCGGTTGCGCGAGCGGTACGCGCGCGAGCGGAACGCGCTCGCCGAATTCCTCGCCGCGGAAGGCGACGTGCGTCGACGCCGCGTGCGCTGCGCGATGGTGTTCATCGAGACGTATCGCGAGCTGCCGCTCCTGGCGTGGCCGCGCGAGCTGCTCGACGCGATCGTCGAGCTCGAGCAACTCTTCGTGATCTTCCGCCAACGCCACGCGCGGATGGTCGAGCGCGTGATCGGCCGCCGCACGGGCACCGGCGGCTCGGCGGGCGTCGACTACCTCGACAAGACGGCGCTCGAGTACCGGATCTTCCGCGACCTCTGGGCCGTGCGCACCTTGCAGATGCCGCGCAGCTCCGCGCCCGAACTCGAACGCGCCGACTTCTACGGGTTCAAGAGCGGGTGAGCGTCGGCGGGGCGCTGGACAGCGTCGCGCCGAGCTCGAGGGGCTCCTCGACATCCAACTTCAACGCGCGAGCCTGCGAACGGCCCGGCTCGACGCTCTCGAGTTCGACGATCACGTTCGGGAGGTCGCGCAAAGTCGAGTAGAGGCGCATCCCCACGAACGCGCCGTCGCGTGTGCCGAAGTCGAGCTCGACGTGACGCTGCCAGTGTTGCGCGCCGTGTTCGTCGCGCATGAGGCGGTCGGTCACACCGAGCACCGTCGCCGTGACCGGCGACGCGAAGCGAGTCACACCGGCGGCTCGCGGCAGCTCCGGCGCGCTGGGCGCCGTCGCGCGCGCGCGGGCACGCCAGAGATACGCATTCGGCGCTCGCAGTTCGAGCCCGGCGTTGAGCGTGTTCGCGAGCTCGACGGCGTCACGGCGGGTGAGGAGGCAACGCCACTCGCCCCAATGGACCGGCAGCAAGCGCTCCGGCAGTCTTGACGTGCCCGACCTCGCTTCGACGACGAGCTCGATCCAGCCGTCGGCCTCGCGAACGCGGCCGAGCGCGATCGCGTGCCGCGGATCGCGTCGAGCGCCGTCGAACCCGACGACGAAGCCGCTCTCGGGCGCGAGCTTCAAGCAGTGGTAGGAGTCCGTGCCGTCGAAGCGGGCGTACGAGCCCGCCCACAGATGCTCGTCGCCGAGGGTTCGAATCTCCGCCGCGAGTCGCCAGTAGCGATCGTTCGCGAGCGGCTGGAGCTCGCTCTCGGTCCGCTCGACCGCCACGCGGGGCGGGCCACTCGGCTGCGCCGTCGTCGCGCACGCCGCGAGCATGGTGATCCAGACGAGCAGCCATCCCTGGAGCGGACGTCTCACCTGGCGATCCCATTCTCGTGCATCAGCGAGTCTCCGCCCAACGAGCGGGTGGTGCAGAGGAGAAGCGCGCGCCGGGTTCGAGCGGCGTGACCGCGGTGAAGCCCTCGCAGGTCGCGCTGCACGTGTCGTGCGTCACGCTCGTCACGCTCACCCAGCCGGAGGCGCTGCCTTCGAGTCGGGGGTAGAGCAGCATGCCGACGTACACGCCGTCGTCGGAGCCGACGTCGAGCTCGACGCTCGAGTTCACGTGCTCGTCGATCGGCGGACGCGGTTCGACGCGGACGACGCGCGCGACGAGCGGCGGTTCGAACACCGACTTCGCGAGCTCCGGCGGCAGCTCGGGTTTGCCGTGAGCGTACGTGTTGCCGCCGCAGACGAGTCGCTGCGTGAATGCCTTGCTCTGCTCGCGGCCGGCGTTCACGTCGTTCAGGAACGAGGTGATCCCGCTCGGGAACAAGAGGTAGCGCCGCGCATCCCAACGGACGGGCAGAAGCACGGGCACCGGCACCGCGTTCGGCACCTGACCGTCGTCGACGAAGCGCAAGCGCTGCTCGGCGAGTTCGATCGAGCCAGCGCCGACGAACGTCTGCCGACCTACTCCGTGCCGGATGCGAACCCAGCCACGCATCGGCGCGAGCAAGAACTCGTCGCCGCTGTCGGTATCGCTCGCGTAGTAGCGCCCGGCCCACGGGTGTTTGCCGGCGAGCGCTTCGATCTCGTCGCGCAGCAGCCAGTAGCGTTGCTCCGGCGACGGTGCTGACGACGGCGGGTGCTGCGGCGCGGGCGCGGAGACGGCGAGCTCCGTTCGGCTCGCCGACTCCGGCGCGACGTGCGCGCAGCTCGCGAGCAGCGTCGACAACGCCAAGCACACCGATCGGCACGCCATCGATCGCCAGTCTAGCGGGAGCTCCTAGGTGCGGGCTCGATGCCTTCGCGTGTGCGTCGTGTCGAGTCCCAACGCTCGCGCCGAGAGCGGGGCGGCCCGAGCCCATGGACGCGGTCGGCGTCGCGGGGTGCAGGCATTCCGCATGAGCGCGCGCCAGGCACGACCAAGCGCCGGCGCGAGCGTGAGCCCGGCACGAGCGCGAGCGCGGCGCGGGCGAGAGCGCGCTCGCTCGCGATTGCGCGGGTCGCCGCCGGCCCGCGATCGGGCGTGAGCTCGTCGCCGCCCGCCGCGTGCTTCGGTCCCTCCGCCTTCCGCCGGAGCCGTCGCCGTTCGCTTCGCAGGCTACGATGGGCGCGCTTGAAGAGGGGATGCTTCAACGGAAGCGCGCGAGTGTGGCTCGCGGCGCTGGTGGTCGTCGTGTGCGTGGGGTCGCACGTTTTCGCGCAACGGAGCGCCGCGCTCGAGCTCTCGTCCGAACGAGACGCGCTCCCGCCTGCCTCCGAACGTTGGTTGGTCACGAGCCTCGAGCTCGTCGAAGCGCAACTCGACTGCGACGTCCGCGCCGCGCTCCACACCGCGGATGAGTTGGTCGACGCGACGCGCGCTTCGCCGACGCCCGGCGCGCACGCGGCGGCCGTCGCGCTGCGCGAGCTCGCGCTCGCGACGCTCGAAGGGCCGCGCGCGATCGATCGCACCAAGCCCTCGGTCGAGCCGCCGCCGGCGGACGCGTCGCCGCGCTTGCGCGCCCACTACCACGTCGCGCGTTCCCGTCGTCTCTGGCTCGAGGACTTGCCGATCGACGTGCTCTCCAACGCGCTCGCGGGGCTCGCTGCTTCGCGCGAGGCCGACGATCCGGTGCTGCGACTGCGCTGCGCGTGGGTGGTGCACGCGATCACCGAGAGCGAGGCGCGCAGTTACGACGAGGAGCTCTTCCGCGAGATCGAGCAGCTCTCGACCGGGCCCGACGCCGCGCGGTTCGAGCCGTGGCGGCAGCTCAATGCCTACTGGCGCTCGTACTCCGGTCGCACGCTCGACGAGCGGCTCGCGATGGTCGATGCCGCCGTGCGCTCCGCCGAGCAGCTCGGCGAGCTGCGCACGCTCTGCATGGCCCAGTGGGAGCTCGCGGTGCTCGCCGCCGAGGCCGGCGACTTCGAGCGCGCGTTCGCGTGCCTCGAGGACGCGCGGGCGACCAGCGAGCGTTCGGGGCGGCTGCGCGAGCTCGCGACTTCGCTCGAGATCTCCGCGAACCTCGCGCTCGACCAAGGCGAGCTCGAGCGCTGCGAGGACTTCCTTTCGCGCGCCGAGCGCGCCGTCGAGCACCGCGGGCTGCCCGACAAAGAGGTCAACCTCGCGCACACTCGCTTCCGCTTGGTCTCCGCGCGCAAGGACGAGCCGCGGATCCTCGCGTTGAGCGCCGTGCTCGAGAACCTGCGACGCGCCGAAGCGGATCGCCATCGTGGCTACGCGCCGGTGCGCGAGCAGCTCTTGGCGTCCGAGCGCCGGCGCCTCGAGTTCGAGGACGATCTCGCCGCGGCGCGCGAGCGCGAGGCCCGCACGCTCGCCACCGTGCGGCGCGTGGTCGGCGTCGGAGCGGTCGCGGTGCTCGCCGTCGTCGTCGTGCTGACGCTGCGCAGCCGAAGGAAGCTGAAGACGGCGAACGAGCTCCTCCAGGCCGAGATCCGTCGCACCGAGGCCGAAGCCGAGTCGCGGCGCGCCCTCGAGCAGCGCATGCGGCTCCTCGAGCGCACCGAGAGCCTCGGGCTCGTCGCGAGCGGCATCGCGCACGACTTCAACAACCTGATGACCGGCGTGCTCGGCAACGCGGAGCTCCTGCGGCTAGCGGAGACCGATCCGGCGCGGCGGCATCGGCTCGACGCGATCTCGAGCGCCGGCGAGCGCGGTGCGCGGCTCTGTCGTCAGCTCCAGACGTACTCCGGCGACGAACCGATCGCGCTCGCGCCGCTGGATCTCGGGCGTTTGCTCGGCGAGCTCGTCCCCGTGCTCGACGCGGCGGCCGGCAACGGCCTCGCGTTGACCGTCGAGCCCGCGACCGAGGAGCTCGTGCTCGCATGCAATCGCACGCAGCTCGAGCAAGCGGTCCTCAACCTGGTCACGAACGCACGCGATGCGCGCGCGAAGCACGTGCGCGTCAGCGTCGTGCGCGTCGCGATGACCGAAGCCGCGTGGAAGGCCGAGTTCTTCCGCGGCGACGCGCGCGACGGCGACTTCGCGCGCGTCGAGGTCGAGGATGACGGCGAAGGCATGGACCGCGAGCTGATCGAGCGCATCTTCGATCCGTTCTTCACGACGCGTTTCCCTGGGCGCGGGCTCGGTCTCGCGGTCGCGTTCGGCGCGCTGCGTCGGCACCACGGGCTGGTCGCGGTCAGCAGCCAGCCGGGCGCGGGCTCGCGCTTCCGGTTGTACCTGCCGCTCGGCGGCGCGGCCGCGAGCGACGTCGTGTTGACGCCGCAGCGTCCGCCGACCGCGGAGGCGCCGCGCTCGGTGTCGCCGATGCGCGTGCTGGTCGTCGACGACGAGGCCGACGTGCGCGAGTACGTGCGCGCCGCGCTGCAGACGCGCGGGCACGCGGTCGCGGTCACCGGCGACGGCGCGACGGCGCGCGACGCGCTGCACACGCTCGGCGACGACGCGCGGACCGTCGCGCTCGTCGATCTCAGCATGCCGGTCGTCGACGGCCGTGACGTCGTGCGCGCGCTGCGTTCGAACGGCCGCGTACCGGCGATCGTGCTGATGAGCGGCCACGCCGCCGGCCACCTCGTCGAAACCGCGCGCGAGCTCGCGGTCGACGGGCACTTGGCGAAGCCCTTCACCGCCGCGGAGCTCGAGCGCACGCTCGCTCGCGCCCTGGAAGCGCGGGTGAACGCGCCGCGCCGATCACCGGTGCCGTGAAGCGAGCGGTGACCGGCGCGGTGAGCGTCGCGTCGAGCCCAACGAACCGTCGCATCGTGCGATCCGCGCAGCGCGCGAGCTCAGCAGCGTCCTGCGCGACGCGGACGGGCTCGGCTTCGCGACCCGCGACGCGGACGAGTCCGACGTTGCGGGCCGCGACACGGAAGCGGCGGAAGCTCGCTCAGAGATTCGGCTCGGGCAGCAGCACGTGCGGCGGCGGCGAGATCAGGTCGTCGAGCGTCTTGCCGGCGGGCACCAGGATCTGGCTCGCGTCGGCGATGTGCAGTTGCACGAGCCCGGGCCCGCCGTGGCCTCCTTGCCCTTCGACCGGCTGCTGCGTGACGTCGGACTTGCCCGCTCCGCGCCGCCCGCCGCGCGCGGTGACTGCGTGGTCGGGCGTCGCCGACAGATCGATCTTCGCCGCTTGGATCAGGACCATGCCGCCGGAGCCGCCGCCCGAACCTCCGCCGACGCGATCGAAGAAGAACGTGTTCTCGCCGCCGCCGCCCTTGCCGCCGTCGCAGCGCACGCGACCCAACGGGCCGACGACGAGCTCGTTCGCGACGATCACGCCGAGCCCACCGCCGCCTCCGCCGCCGGAGCCCTTCTCGTCACCGGTCGGCGAGAACGGGACCAGCGGATACGACTGGCCCTGCGTGAAAGCCGAGTCTCCACCTGCGCCGCCACCCGCGCCGCCGATCGGAGCGACGAGCTCGCCGACGAGGATCTGGCCGGTGCCCGAATCGAGCTTGCGGCCGAAGAAGTCGTTGGTCGGATCGCCGTCGACAAACACCGACACGCCCGGACGACCGCCGTTCGGGCCGAGCTTCGACGTCACCGCGCCGTACGCGCCGCGTCCGCCGTCGTGACCCCTGCCGGCGATCAGACCGATGTTCGCCGGATCTTCGGGGTTCGGGCTGATCGGTTGGTTCGCGGCGAGCGCGCCGCCGCCGCCGCCCGCGCCGCGCCGGAAGTTCACCGCTTGCTTGACGTCATGCCAGCCGGTTTCGCCGCCACCGCCGCCGGACCACGGCAGCGTGCCGAAGCCCTTGCCGCCGAACGGAGTGCTCTGGGTCGTCTGCCAACTGCCGGTGCCGCCGCGACCGCCCGCGGGGCCGCCGCTCGCGCCGGGTTCCGGGATGTTGGTGGTGTTGAGCGTCGCGACGCCGTTGCTGTCGAAGCCCGAGAGCTCGAGCACGCCGTCGATCCGGAACGTTCCGGTCGCGTACGCCTTGAACGGCTGCGTGCCGATCGCGCGCAGCGCTCCGCCGGCCTCGATCACGATGTCGTCCGCGTACAGCGGGCCCTTCGTGTCGGTGTCGTAGACGTAGACTTGGCCCGCGGGCACGACGAAGTCGGCGCCTTGGAACGCGAGTGCGGTCGGAGTGAAGAGCAAGGTCAGGGAGATCGCGCGAAGCATTGGATTCCGTGGGTTGGATTCGGGGATGAAGTGCCGAGGGGCCGCTGCTTGCGTAGGCACCGTATCGGCGGGAAAGTCGGGCCGGGGTTCTTCGTCGCTCGTTCGATTGCGCGGGATCGCACGCTCGGCCGCGGAAGCGGTGTCGCGCGCGCCGCGACGCGGGTTGCGCGTCGCCGAGGTCGCCGGATGCGAACCGTGTGCCGTGTTTCGGGCGTGTTCGACGAGGCGCTCGGGAGTTTCCGCGAGCTACGGAATCCGGCGCACCGGTCGAATGCGCGCGGTTCGCATAGCATGGCCCGGATGAAGCTCACCCGCGCACGTCACCTCGTCCTGTCGCTCTCCGCCGCCTCGATCCTCGCGAACGCTGCCTTCGCGCAGTGGACCAACGATCCTGCGGTCAATCTCCAAGTCGGCGTCGCCGCAAACGATCAAGCGGTGCCCAAAGTCGCCGCGACCGCGGACGGCAAGACGTGGTTCGGTTGGTTCGACAACCGCAGCGGGACCTATGCCGTGTACGTGCAGTGCGTCGACGCGCAGGGCAACGCGCTCTTCGCGCCGAACGGGCTGTTGGTGAGCTCGAATCCGCAATCGACGTCGTTGGTCGATTGGGACTTGGTCACCGACGCGCAGGGCAACGCGCTGCTCGCGTTCACCGACACGCGCGCCGGAAGCGACCTCGACGTCTACGCGTACAAGATCACGCAGGCCGGTGCCTTCGCGTGGGGCGCGAACGGAGTCGTCGTTTCGAGCAACAACGACTTCGAAGCGTCGCCGCAGTGCGCCGCGCTCACCGACGGCTCGCTCGCCGTCGTGTGGGGCCGCTCGCCGAGCGGCGCGGACGGCACGGTGCGCATCCAGCGCCTCGATGCGAACGGCGTCGCGCAGTACGCGGCGAACGGGCTCGCGATCAGCGGCGCCGCCGGCGAAGACCCGGGGTTCCCGCAGGTCGTCGCCGCGGAGTCCGGCAAGTACATCGTCACGTGGTTGCGCGACATCGGCACGTTCGCGAGCCCGCGCCACATGCGCGCGCAGAAGTTCGACGCCGCCGGCAACGCGCAGTGGGGCGCGGCGCCGGTCAGCGTGCTCGACAACGCGTCGCTCTCGATCGCGTATTGGCCCGACGTCCACGCCGACGGCGCGGGCGGCATCGTCTTCGGCTGGCACGTTTCGGTCGGCAGCGACTTCAACGCATACGTGCAGAAGCTCGACGCGAACGGCGTCGAAGCGTTCGCGCACAACGGCCTGCGCATCGCGAACGCCGCGAGCGTGCTCGAGCTCTATCCCTCGGTCGCGCCGCTCGGCGCGGGCGGCGATCTGATGGTCGCGTTCGAGCGCCGCAACACGACCCAGAGCCAGTGGGGCGTCAACGTGCAGCGCGTGTCGGCCGCCGGCGCGCTCGTGTTCGGCACCGACGGTGTCGTGCTCGAGCCGATCGACGGGAAGAACGAGTCGTTCGTCCGCGCGCTGCCCTTCGGCGACGGAGCGATGGTGTTCTGCTTCGACGAGCCGACCGGTTCGGTGATCCAGGATCGCGTCGTCGCGTGGCGCCTCGACGGCGCCGGCAATTCGCTCTGGGGCGGCGTCGCGACGCCGCTCAGCACCGATCTGCACGCCAAGGACGACCTCGAAGTCGTGATCGACTCGACCGGCATCGCGCGCGCGGGCTGGCACGACGAGCGCAACGACTCGGGCGACATCTATACGCAGAACATCGACGTCGACGGGACGCTCGGCAACGGCAGCCCCTGCGAGTGGTCGAACTACTGCGTGACGTCGCCGAACTCGGTTGGGCCGGGCGCGCTGATCAGCGCGAGCGGCAGCACCAGCGTCGCGCTCAACTCGCTCGTGTTGAAGGCGGCCGGTTGCCCGCTCAACAAGTCGTGTCTGTTCTTCTACGGCCCGAACGCGACCGCGGGCGTGCCGTTCAAGAACGGAGTGCTCTGCATCTCCGGCGGCTTCTATCGCTTGCCGGTGACCAACACGGGCGCGAGCGGAAACCCGAGCGCGGTGCTCGACATCACCAACCCGCCGGCGATCGGCGGACAGATCACCGCGGGCTCGATCTGGCGCTTCCAGCTCTGGTACCGCGACCCGATCGCGCCGCCCGCGGGCGCGAATCTGAGCGACGCGCTCAGCGTCACCTTCTGCCAGTAGCGCTTCGCCAGCAGCGCTACGGTCGAACGGCGCTTCGAACGACTCGCGAGGCGACGCCTCGCGCGCGGGCGGTGCATTTGACGAGCGAGGCTCGTGAGTCGCGTCGTCGGCGCCCTGCGAGGTCTGCGCGGCCTCGCCGAAGTTCTGGGCAGCCTCGCCGAACGCACGACGCGCGCGCTCCGGCGGTCCGGGGCGCGCGCGTCGGCGTGGGTGGGGAGCGAGCTACTTCTCGCCGCCGATCTCGTTCTTCAGCTTCTCGAGCTCGGCGTCGGCGTTGTCCTTGTTGATCTCCTTCGCCGCGGCGGCGTCGGCCTCGTCCTGCGACAGGACCTCGGGGACGTCCGCTGCCGCGTCGGCAGCGCCGCCGGAGGTCGAGCTCGCGGCGGGCGGGGTGCTCTCCTGGGCCGTGCAGGCCGCGGCGAGCGTCAGTGCGATGACGATGAGCGAGTGCTTCATGGCTGGTGTCCTCAGCGGCCTCCGCCGTCCTTTTCCTTCTGCTTCTCGCGCGCGTTCTTCTCGCGCTTCTCGCGAGCTTCGGCTTCCTTGCGCGCGTTCTCGATGCGTTCCTTCTCCTGGCGCTCGCGAGCTTGACGCTCGGCGGCCGCGCGTTCGTCGGCGTTGCCGTCGCGGCGTTCGCGCTTCGCTCCCGGCTTGCGGCCCGGAGCGAGCTTGTTGTCGATGCGCTCGAACTCCGCGGCTCCCGCGCGCTCCTTCAAGCGTGCGCGGGCGTTCTCGTAGCGCTTGCGTTGGGCCTCGCGCAGGGCTTCGAGCTCCTTCAGCCGCTCGACGTTGTTCGACTCGCGGTAGACCTCCATCAGACGGTTGATCCGCGCCATGCGCTCGCGATGCATCGCCTCGAGCTTCGCGATCTCGTTGGCGACCGCGCGCGGGTTATTCTCGGCGGGGCTCTTTTCGTCCCTGGCGTCGGGCTTGGCGCCTTTGGCTTCGCGTTCGCGGCGCGCGGCTTCGTCGCGGGCGCGCTGCGTCTGCTCTTGGGCCTTGGCGCGGGCCTCCTCTTGGGCGCGCGCCGCTTCCTGGGCGGTGCGCTCGGTGCCGCGCGTGTTGTTGCCTTGCGCGGTGACGACGCCGGCGAGCGGCAACGCCGCCAAACACGCGAGCGTGATTCGAGATTGGAGTTTCATGGATCTGCCTTCCTCGCGAGCGTGGCGCGATGGGGTGCGCGGGCGAGTCTAGTGACCCACACACCGTCCGGGCAATCGATGCTTCCCGGTACGCACCCCTGCGGTGGAACCTAGGCGCGGTTCGATCGCCCCGGGGCGACGATTCCGTTAGGGACTCAGCGCTTGGGCCGTTCGACGTCGTTCAGCTTCCAGGAGTATTCCAGGTAGGAGAGGTCGACTTCCTTCTTGGTGTCGCGCAGCCACGCCGCGTGCTCTTCGGGCGCGTACTTCGCGAGCCACTCGCGCACCGAGCCGCCGTCGCGCACGAAGTCCTCCTTGAACCAAGAGAAGATCTCGGAGACCTGCAGCTTCGACTTCTCGCGATCGAAGCGGTTGCGAGTCGCGTCCGCGAGCCAGGCGCGGACTTGCTCGTCGAGCTGGGTGCCGAGCTTCTCCGCGACGAACGCTTCCTTGCGCAATGACGGGCAGCCGCGCGACGCGCAGTTGATCGCCGCGTGGACGCGCGCGTCCTTGAACTTCGGGCGCAGGACGTCGTGCTCGATGTTGTTGAGCGTCAGCTCCTTCTTCACGCCGTCGGGGAAGAGGTGGCCGAGCGGGATGAAGGGCTTGTCCCAGGGCGACTTGAACAGTCCGCCGAGGTCCTTGATCGAATCGAGCGGGTAGCTCTTCGCGACCAGGTGGATCGTGTAGGCGTTGTAGGCGTTGATCCAGAACGCGTAGCGCTGCTCCTTGGACCAGGTCTCGAACTCCTCGCGCGCGACCGACTGGAGCGCGCCGAGGTACTGGTCGAGCTTCGCGCGGTTCAGCGAGAGCGCCTTGTAGTCGAACCGGTCGGCTTGGACGTAGGCGCGCAGCACCTCGGTCCACGCGCCGTGATTCTGGTCGAACTGGAGCTCGGCGGGCTTTTGCGCGCGCGCCGAGGCAGCCAGGGTCACGAGACCCAGGCAGAGGATCAGGACGGGTCGGACGAGCGGCATGGTGTCTTGGGAGCGAGCGGCGAGCGCGGTCCGCGGGGACGGACGACGGTCGGAGGTACGAGTGACATCGTGACACGGACGCACGCCGGGCACGAATCGATCGCGTTGTTACGAGACGGGAACGAGCACGGCGTCCGCGGGGACTCGGCCTGCGCTGACCGGCCCGCTGGCGGCGGGAGCGGACTGGCGTAAGCTCTTGAGGCCTCGCTGGTTCGGCGCGGTCAGCGCTTCGGCGCCAACCAAGGACTCCCCGGTCCAAGTCTTGCGCAGGCCGTGGACTCCCCGGAGGTCAGACCATGAGATCGATGCTCGCCGCCTGCTTCGCTTTCGCGCTCGTCGCGCTTCCGTTGGAATCCGCCGACGCGGCGCCGCTCGCGCAGCACTACGACAACGGCGGTCACGGCGGCGGTCAGAAGCCGGTCAAGCGCGATGGCTACGCCGGGCCCGGCGATTCCGTGCCGCCGAGCGCCGGCGGCGCGAAGGGGCCCGGCGACACGGCGCCCAAGGCACCCGGCCTCGGCGACAAGCCGGCGGTCAACGGACGCCCCGCGATGACGCCCTCTCCGCCCAACGCGCCGCAAGGTCCGACCTCTCCGTTCCTGCCCGCGGTGCAAGCCGCCGAGGCGAGCAACGACGCTAACTGGTGGATGTGGTGGGAGTTCAACAAGACCGAGTTCCTGCGGCCGAACCGCTTGCAGCTGAAGCTCGGGCTGACCACGGGCCTCGAGACGCCGGCGGAGCGCGAGGCGCTGATCCAGACCAAGCTCGACCTGCTGCGCTCCGGTCTGCGCGACGGGTTCCAGGACGAGCTCTCCGCGGACGACGCGATCGAGCGCGCGGAAGCCGTCGGCGCGTTCGGACGGATGGCTGGACCGACCGCGGTCGACGCGTTGCTGCGCGCGTTGGAGGATCCGAGCCTGATCGTGCGTCAGCGAGCGATCCTCGCTCTCGGCGCGGTCGCCAACGAGCCCGCGTACGCCGCGCTGCAACGCATCGCCGAGACCGGTCGAACGAAGGACGGCGGCGGCGACATCTCGGGCAACGCCCAGCCGCTCGCGGTCGCTGCGCTCGCGATCGGCCGGCGCGTCGGTCTCGACGATCGAGCGGATCGTCTGGTCGAGCGCGTGACGCGCAACCGCTCGGCGGGCCTGGGCGACCGGATCGCGGTCAGCGCGATGATCTACCAGAGCGTCGCGCCGTGCGCGGTGCTCGAGAAGCTCGCGTTCGAGCTCGCGAGCGACGAGAAGCTCTCGATGCCGGTCCGCTGTCGCGCGCTCGAAGCGGTCGCGCGCGTCGGCACCGACGAAGCGTTCGCGCTCGTCGAGAAGGCGCTGACGGGGCCGGCGCTCGAGCTGCGGCGCTCCGCGGCGATCTCGCTCGCGCTGACCCGCCACGCACGCGCCTCCGCCGTCGGCAAGGCAGCGCTCGAGCACGAGAACGAGCCCGTCACGCGCGGTTTCATCGCGCTTTCGCTCGGCCGGCTCGCGGACCCGACCGCGATCGCGACGTTGATCGAGCGCGTCGCGGGTGATTCGGTCGACCGGCCGTGGACGGCGCTCGGGCTCGGGCTCGCGGTGCGCCAGACCGGCGACGCCGCGGCGCTCGCCGCCCTGCGCAAGGCCGCGATCAACGAACGCAACAGCGACGCGCGGCCAGCGTGCTGGGTCGCGCTCGGTCTGGCGCGCGACGAAAGCTCGCTGCCGTTGCTCGAGGCCGAGATCAGCTCGACCTCCGACCCGATCCGGACGCACTACGTCGCGACCGCGTACGCGTTGATCGGCACGCAGGCGGCGCGCGACGTGCTCGCCGCCCGCATCGCGGTCGAGAAGAAGCCGATGGCGCGCGTCTCGTTGGCGTTCGCGCTCGGCGTCCTCGGTCGCGCGAGCGACGCGGCGCCGATCGTCGAAGCGGCGAGCACGCTGCGCGAGCCCCAGCTCCAGGCGCTCTCCGCGGTCAGCCTCGGCTACCTGGGCGCGCTCGAGTCGGTCGGGCCGCTGACCGCGCGGCTCGGCGCGAAGAGCGCCAGCACCGCGAGCCGTGCCGGCGCCTGCGCGGCGCTCGGCATCCTGCTCGCGCGGTACGAGCCCTTGGTGCTCGCGAAGGCATCGCACAGCTCCAACTACACGATCTACGAGGCGTGGATGGACGAGCTCGTGCAAACGACGCTCTGACCGGGCGACCGACACGCTCCGAACACCTTCCGGGCGTGGACCCCGTTTCTCCTCTCGACTGAAACTCCGCGAGCGGGTATCGAGACAGATCACCGCGCGCGATCGACGCAGGGCGTCGACGCCGCGGCCTCTCGCTCGAACCCACGGAGAACCCGGACATGCGCCACCCGCTCGCCTTCGTCGCCCTCGCCTTCTGCCTCGGATCCTGCGCGAACCTCACTCCCGAGAAGCGTGACTTGCGCGGCGCGCTGCAGCTCGGCATGCGCCAACTCGACGAGGACCTCTGGGCGCCGACCGAGGACCAGTTCTCGCTCGGCGGCGAGTTCGTGATGATGTCGAAGGAGAACGGCTTGGGCTTCGAGAGCTTGGTTTCGTTCTCCGCCGACGGCGACGAGATCGGCAACGTCGACGTCACCGCGACGACGATCGAGGCTTCCGCCGGCGTGCGCGCCGAGCTCACCGGCCAAGCGGTGCGTCCTTACGTCGGCGTCGGCGTCGCGTTGATCAACGCGGAGATCGAGGCGGAGTCCGGCGGCTCGACCAACTCCGAGGACGACACCAGCTTCGCCGGCTACGCGCACGCAGGCATCGAAGTGCCGTTCGCCGAGCGCTTCTACCTCGGTTTCGACGTGCGCTCGCTGTTCGGCAGCGACATGGAGTTCAGCGGCGTCTCCGGCGACGCGGACTACCTGCAGTTCGCCGTGGTGTTCGGCGCGAGCTTCTAGCGCCGGCGCGGAACGTCAGAGCATCGCGAGCAACGTCGCCGCCTGCGCCCCAGGGTCCTTGGTGTCGATCGCCTGCGCGATCTTGCCGTCGGCGCCGATCACGTAGGTCAGGCGCTTCGAGTACGGATCCTGCGCGCTGTCGCAGGTCTTGTAGGCGAGGCCGAGCTCGCGCTTGGTGTCGCAGAGCAGCGGATACGCGAAGCCGAACTTCTTGGCGAAGGCCGCGTTCTCCTCGACGGTGTCGAACGACACGCCGAAGACCGAGATCCCGGCCTTCTGATAGTCGGGGAAACGATCGCGGAAGCCGCAGCTCTGCTTGGTGCAGCCCGGCGTGTCGGCCTTCGGATAGAAGAAGAGCACCACCCGTTTGCCGCGCAGCTCGCGTAGGCGCACCGTCTTGCCGGTGTGGTCCTGCACTTCGAAATCCGGCGCTGTGTCTCCGACCTTCAGCATGTTCGGCCTCTTCAGTTGTCCGAGCGCGTAGCGAACGAGCCCGCGCAATCTCGAAAGCATGCCCATGGTACGCCTCAGACGTGCTCGACGACTTGGTCGAGCGGAAAGCGCGCCTTGAGCTGGCCGGCGTTCTTGTCGTCGGCCGCGCGGTAGCCGAGCGCGAGCCCGCAGATCGCGCCGTACCCGCGCTCGGGGAGCCGGAGCAGCGCGTCGTACTTCGGCGGGTCGAAGCCCTCCATCGCGACGGTGTCGATGCCGAGCAACGCGGCGGCCTCCATCGCGAAGCCGAGCGCGATGTAGGTCTGCTTCGCGCACCACGCGTCGAGCTGGACGTGGGCGGGCGGCGAGGCGACGAAGCCCGCCATGCCCTTCGCGAGCCCCGCGAGCGCGTCGACCGGCAGGTTGCGGACCTCGGCGAGCCGCGCGACCCAGCGCTCGGTGTCCGCGCGCCCGATCCCGCGGCGCGCGGCGAACACGACGTAGTGCGACGCGTCGAGCACCTGCCGCTGGTTCCACGAAGCGGCCATCAACTGCTCGCGCAGCGCGCGATCGTCGACCACGACGAACTTCCACGGTTGGAGGCCGAACGACGACGGCGCGAGCACGAGCGACTGCTCGAGCGCTCGCCACTCCGCGTCGGAGATCTTGCGCGTCGGATCGAACTTCTTCGTCGCGTAGCGCCAGCGCAGGGTCTCGACGAGTCGTTCGGGGCTGATCGCGGCGTTCGGGGTGGGGCTCATGCTCGGGAGGATCCTCGGGGGGCGGCCATCATGGACGCGCGGAGCGCCGCGTCCAAGGGGCGGGGGTCGGCCGCGGGGGCAGCGGGCGGGACGGGCTTCAATCGAGGTGGCCGCGCGCGCTGTCGCCCATCTCGACGCGACCGCCGGGAAAGTACTCGCTCCAGCGCCGTGAGACCGACTTCGCCGTCGCGTCGTCGCAGAAGAGCTCCTCCGGATACCAGGGCTTCATCCGCGCGTCGATCAGCACCGGCGCGGTGAACGCCGCGTGGTTGGACACCAGGTCGACGCGCGACGCGTGCACGTCGGCGGCGGGGTCGAAGCGCGTGAACGTGGTCCACAGGAAGTTGATCTCGCTCTTGGTAGCGCGTTTCGCGTCGTCGGTGAGCACCACGAGCGGCCAACCCGCGAACGCGGGATGCGCGGCGATGCGCGCGGCCGCGCCGCGCTCGGTCGCGAAGCTCGGACCTTCGACGACGAGACAGCCTCCGCAGAAGACGCGCACGTCGCGCACTTCGGGCGGCGGCGCGCCGCGGAACTCGCGCGGGAGCTCGCGTTTCGCCTCGCCGAGCCCGAGCAGCACGCCCTTCGAGCCCTCGTTGACCGTCGGCCCCGCGTAGTCGAGCGAATCCATCGACAGGTTCGCGAACAGGAACAGATCGGTGCGGAAGTCGGCGCGCGCGAGCACGTGCTCGAGCGTCCGAGTGAAGTCGCGCAAGTCGACGGCGCCGTCGGTGACCAGGAGGAACTTGGTCAGCGAGAGCTGGCCTTCGCCGAGGATGCGGAACGCGCTCGCCATCGCTTCGCGCTTGTAGCGATTCGCGACGATCGCGCCCGCGAGCGAGTGGTAGCCGGTCTCGCCGTAGCTCCAGAGGTCCTTCACCGCCGGCATCACGACCGGGAAGAGCGGCGAGAGCAGCTCTTGGAGGAAATCGCCGATGAAGAAGTCCTCTTGGCGAGGCTTGCCGACGACGGTCGCCGGGAAGATCGCGTCGCGGCGATGGTGGAGCGCCTTGCAGCGGAAGACCGGGTAGTCGTGCGTCTCCGAGTAGTAGCCGTAGTGATCGCCGAACGGGCCTTCGGGCGCGCGCTCGTTCGCGCGCACTTCGCCGACCAGCGCGAACTCGGCGTCGGCGATCAGCGGCAGCGGCCCGTCGGGATTCGACGCGAGCGCGATCTTCTGCTTGCGCAGCAGGCTCGCGAGCAAGAGCTCGGGCACGTTCTCGGGCAACGGCGCGATCGCCGAGAGGATCAACGCCGGCGGGCCGCCGACGAAGATGTTGACCGGCAGCGCGGCGCCGCGTGCTTCCGCCGCCGCGAGGTGGAACCCGCCGCCCTTGCCGATCTGCATGTGCAGCCCGGTGCGCGCGTCGTCGAAGATTTGCACGCGGTACATGCCGAGGTTCGGCGTCTTGCGCTCGGGGTGCTCGGTGTAGACCAGCGGCAGCGTGACGAAGCGCCCGCCGTCGCGCGGCCACGTCTTCAGCGCGGGCAGACGCGAGAGCTTCGGCTCGCTCGCGCGCACGTCGCGCACCGGCCCGCGCGCGACGCGCTTCATCCCGAGCTTCGCAAGCGTTCCGAAGAGTCCGCGCTTCGCCCAGAGCTTCGACAGAGTCGGCGGGACGAGCTCCTCCGGCAATCGAGCGGCCTCCGCGACGAACTCGCGCGGCCAGCGCCCGAACGCGCGCTCGACGCGTTTCGCGGTGCCGAAGAGATTGGTCGCGAGAGGGAAGTCGCAGCCGCGCACGCGCTCGAAGAGCAGCGCGGGTCCGCCGGCCGCGATCACGCGCCGATGGATCTCGGCGACCTCGAGGTCGGCGTCGACCTCCGCGGTGACGCGCACCAGCTCGCCCGCGCGCTCGAGGTCGGCGAGGAACGTGCGCAGATCGGGTGAGGGCGAGGTCATCGCGAAGTCTTTTCGATCCCTCCGCGGGTTCGGAGCGCGAGGGGGCGGCATCATAGTGCTCGCGCGGGCGACACCGGAGTCCGAGGCGGAACCTCTCCGCGCAGCGGGGGTTCGAGAGCCACGGAAGTCGGCGCGCTCGAGCCGAAGGAAGGACCTCGCCATGCCGTTTCACGTATTGACCGTCGCGCTCGCGCTCGGCCTCGCTCCGCTCGGAGGCTCGAACGAATCGGCGCCGCCGACCGCGACGACGTTCGCCGCGGCCCGGGTCGAGTGGAACGCTCGCAACGCCGAGCACCTGCTCAACCGCGCCGGCTTCGGCGCGCGGCCCGCGGAGATCGAAGCGGCGGTCGCGGCGGGGCAACAGGCGTTCGTCGATCAGCTGCTCGCCGGGTTCGTCGCGGAGTACGAACCGTTCTCGGTCGAGCGCTTCGAGCGGCCCGATCGCGAGGAGCTCGCGAGCATGGACGAAGCGGAGCGGCGCGAGCGGATCAACGAGGTCCAGCGCCACAACCGCCGCCAGCTCGCGCAGTTCGCCGGTTGGTGGGTCGATCGGATGCTCGAGGGTCGCCACCCGCTGCGCGAACGCATGACGCTCTTCTGGCACGGCTACTTCACGAGCTCCGCGCGCGACGTGCGCTCGAGCGCGGCGATGATCGAGCAGAACGAGCTCTTCCGGACCAAGGGCCTCGGCCGGTTCGGCGAGCTGCTCGCGGCGATCGTGCGCGACCCCGCGATGCTCGAGTACCTCGACAACAACCAGAATCGCAAGGGCAACCCGAACGAGAACTTCGCGCGCGAGGTGATGGAGCTCTTCACGCTCGGCGAAGGCAACTACACCGAGCAGGACATCAAGGAAGCGGCGCGCGCGTTGACCGGCTGGGTGACGCGGCGAGGCGAGGCGGCGTACGTCAAAGGCCGTCACGACTCCGGCAAGAAGACGATCCTCGGCGTCACGAAGAACTTCGACCCCGATTCGTTCCTCGCGCTTCTCTTGGAACAGCCCGCGTGCCCGAAGCGGGTCGCGAAGAAGCTCCTGGTGCACTTCGAAGGTCGCGAGCCGTCGACCGCGCGCGTCGAGGACTACGCGCGCTTCCTGAAGTCGAAGGACTACGACGTCAGCGCGTTCCTGCGCCGGCTCTTCCTCGACCCCGAGTTCTATTCGGCCGACGTCGTCGGTGCGCGGATCGCGGGCCCGATCGACTACTTGGTCGGCAGCGCGCGCAGGCTCTCCGTCGAGCCGCCGCCGACGTTGCTCTGGCTCGCCGCGGGCCAACTCGGACAACGCTTGCTCGAGCCGCCGAGCGTCAAGGGCTGGGACGGCGGCCAAGCGTGGATCACGACTTCGACGTTGATGCAGCGCGGCAACATGGCGGGCATGTTGCTCGGCGTGGTCAAGCTCGAGGACGTGCTGCGGCCCGAGGTGCTCGACGAAGAGCCCGAGCCCGGCGACTCGATGGGACCCGAGATGGGCGGCGCGGGCGACGACGGGGACGGCGACGACGCGATGCGGCCCGAGCCGAAGCCCAACGCGAAGGGCGACAAGCCGACCAAGAAGAAGAACGCGCCGGGCAAGGCGGGGCTGAACGGCGAGCTCGGACAGATGAGCCGCATGCTCTCCGACGGCTACGTCCCGGCGATCAATCTCTGCGTGCGCATGCAGCGCGCCGGAGCGCAGAGCGACGCGGCGATCGTCGAACGGCTCGCCGACGAGCTGCTCGCGGTCGCGCTGACGCCTGAGAGCCGCGCGGGGCTCGTCGAGTTCCTCGCCGCGGAGCGCGAGACGCTCGGCGTCGCCGACGGCGGGCTGCTCGCCGCCGGGCGCGGAGCCGAGTCGCTGCTGCGGCGGCTCGCGCACCTGATCCTGTCGTTGCCGGAAGCCCAACTCTCGTGATCGAGGAGCGCACGCGATGAACCTTCGAACTCCGATCGGCGAGAGTCCTTTCGATCGCCGTGCGTTCGTCACCGGCCTTGGCGCGCTCGGCGGGCTCGCGCTGGTTTCGTCGCGCGCCGACGGGGCGGTCAAGCTCTTCGCTTCCGAGCTCGCGCCGAGCGGCGACGCGCCGCGCGTGCTGTTGCTCGTGCAGCTCACCGGCGGCAACGACGGGCTCTCGACCGTCGCGCCGTTCGGCGACGACGCGTATCACGCCGCGCGCGCGACGCTCGCGCTCGCGAAGTCGGACGTGCTGCCGCTCGACGACTACAAGGGGCTGCACGGCGAGCTGAAGGGGCTGCGCAAGCTCCTCGACGCCGGCCGACTCGCGCTCGTCGAAGGCGTCGGCTATCCGAATCCGATCCGCTCGCACTTCAAGTCGTACGAGGTGTGGCACACCGCCGACCCGCGCGGCCGCGCTTCGGGCGAAGGATGGATCGGCAAGCTCGGCGCGGCTGCGTGGCGCGACGTCAGCGATCCGAATCTCGTCGTGCACGTCGGCGCGAACGTGCCGTACTCGCTGGAGTCCGCGACGCATCCGCCGGCGGCGTTCGTCAATCCGGCGAGCTATCGCTGGGCCGGCGAGAAGCAGGACGTCGAAGCGTTCGGGAAGATGGGCGAGACCGAAGGCTCGAAGTCGGAGTCGAACCTCGACTTCCTGCGCCGCAAGGTCGCCGACAGCCAAGCGTCGTCGCAGAAGATCCGCACCGCGGTCGCGCGCTACCGGACGACTACCGAGTACCCCGACGATCCGTTCGGCGGCGCGTTGCGCGACGTCGCGGCGCTGGTGAACGGCGGGCTCGGCACGCGCGTCGTCTCGGTCGAGCTCTCGGGCTTCGACACGCACACCAATCAGAAGACGCGCCACGACGCGCTGATGCGCCAGCTCGATCGCGGGCTCAGCGCGCTCGCCGCCGATCTGGAGCGGAGCGCGGCCGGCAAGCAGGTCGTCGGGCTCGTGTTCAGCGAATTCGGACGCCGCGTGAAGGAGAACGGTTCGCGCGGAACCGACCACGGCGTCGCGGCGCCGTGCTTCGTCTTCGGTTCGGCGGTCAAGGGCGGGCTCTACGGCAAGCACCCGTCGCTGGTCGACCTCGACGCGGGCGACGTGAAGCACACGACGGACTTCCGTTCCGTCTACGCGACGCTGATCGAGCGTTGGTTCGGCGCCGACGCGTCGAAAGTGCTCGGCGCGAGCTACCCGAGGCTCGGCTTCCTCGCCTGAGCGGCAGGCGCGCGTCGAAACCACCCGTTGCGAACCGCGAGCTCGTCCATGCCGCGCGCGAACGCTTCGGTGCGCGACGGAGGCACGAGCGCGACGTCGCGCGTCCCGAACGCCTCTTGCAGCACGATCGTCGGCAGCTCCGAGGCTTCGACGCGGTGACAACCATCGGGCGCGAGCGCGTGGACGCTCCAGCCCGAGTTCGTCGCGAGGTCGTGGAGCAGCGCGCGCAACTTGGGCGTGCGGCGGCGGACCTCGACGAACATCAATGGCTCGCTCGCGCGGATCGTCTCGAGCACGGAGGCGAGCACGTCGTGCTCTTGACCCTCGATGTCGAGTCGGACGAGATCGACGCCCGCGAACAGCTCGCGCGCTTCGATCGCCTCGACGCGGACCGAGCGGCTCGCCGGCCGATCGATGCCTTCGCCGCCGCCGATGTACGCGCCGGTGGCGCTCGCCGAGCGCTCGAGGTCCGGGAGATGGAGCTCGACGAAGTCGCTCGTGCGCTCGCCGACGACGGCGCGTTGGACCAGCGTCACGTGCTCGATCCCGTTCAACGCCAGGTTCGCCGCGATCGAGCGCATCGACACCGGGTTCGCCTCGACCGCGACGTACTTCGCGTGCGGCGCGACGCGCGCTCCGTGCAGCGTGAAGAAGCCGATGTTCGCGCCGAGCTCGAGGATCGACGTCGCGTGGCTGCAGAACGCCTGCCAGTACTGCGCTTCCGGACCTTCGTGTCCCTGGCGGCCGAGCCAGAACACCTGGCGCGCGATGAACGAGCCGTCGTTGGTCATCCGCACGCCGGGCTCGTCGGGGATCTGGAACGACGCGTCGCGCGCGCCGATCGAACGATGCCGAGCGACGCGCATCGCGAGGCGGCCGAGCGGTGCGCGGACCTTGCCCTGCTTGAACTGGCCGTCGCGCAGCCATTGCCAGACTTCCAGCGGCACCAGCTCGAGGCCGGAGACGACGACGTCGCGCGCCACGGTTCTCAATGTCATCGGGAGAAGCTCCTCGCGGTCGTCGCTGCGCCGCATGCGGGTGCTCTGCGATCGGCCGGCGGGCGCGTCGGGTGTAGCCCGCGCGGGCCGGAAGCTCGGCTTCGGCGCCGTTTTCCCCCGCGCGGGAGCCCTGAAGGCCCGGCGAGGGCCCGATGACGCGCGCAGCGGCCGGATGGTGCCCGGCGACTCCCGGCTGAGCTCGGCGACCCCCGTTGGAACTCCGCGAGACGCGATGAGGCCCCGCGAGACTCCGCGCAGCCCGCTCGCGCTCGCCGCGCGCTACCGCGCGACCTCGAACCGCGCGTGAGGGACCATCCACTCGTAGAAGCGCTCGCGCTTCAGCGGCCGATCCTTCATCCACGACGTGTCCGGCGGCGGCAGGCGCAGGATTTCGCGAGCGGTCAGCAGGCGCGGCATCGGTTCCTCGGCCGGCGTGCCCTTCGCGGTGCGCCAACGGACGACGCCGGTCTCCTCGAGCTTCGCGACGACCGCGTCGGTCATCCGACAATCGCCGGCGACGTAGTCGAGCACGAGCTGATGATTGCCGCGCGCCCACTCCTTCGGAGCATCGGCGCCGTGCATCAGCTTCTTCTGCTCGATGCCGAGACCTTCCGCGACCTTCGCGAGGCCGAGCAGGAACCCGCGCTGCTGGAAGAACTGGAACATCGGATCGACGAGGTCGAGTGCGACCTCCGCAGCGAGCGCGAAGTCGCCGGCGGTCTCGCCGAGCGCGCGGATGTCGAACGACACGCCGTTCCACGCGCACACGCGGATGCCCGAGCGCTGCGCTTCGCGCAGGAACGCGAGTACGTCGCGCGCGTGGGTCTTGGTCAGGCAACGTCCGGGCTTGCCGTCGGCGCCTTGCTCGTACCAGTGACGCACCTCGCCTCGATCGGTCGCGATCGCGACCACCGCGAGGTCGAACGGCGCGTGCTTCCAGAGATCCTCGCCCGGCAAGAGCTCGAACAGGCTCGCGAGCTCCAGGTCGACGGCGATGCGCTTGGCCTTCGGCACCGGCGCGGGATCGAGCTCGGGGAACAGCGAGGGGGTCTTCACGCGCAGAGTTTGCCGCGCTCAGGCCATTGCGCGCGAGACTTTTCGTCGCGGACGCGCCTCAGCGGAGCTGGAGCGCGTTGCTGACCGCGACGATCCGTTTCGCGTCGTCGACGAACGCGACGCTCGCCCAGAGTGGCTCGACGGCGTCGGCTTCCGGCAGCAGCGCGATCCGTCCTTCGCCGGCTCCGTCCAGCGTCAGCGTGTACTCCGCGGCGTCGCGCAGCGACTCTTCGAGCGCGTCGTCGGCGTGCAACGGCAGGCGACGCGTCGCCTGACCCGGCGCGACCCGACGCACGCTGCCGTCGAAGCGCACCGGGGTCGCGCCGGGGTGCTTCGCCAACAGGAGCTGCGCGCGCAGCCCCGGCTGGAAACGGATCTCGACACCGCGCACCGCAGCACCTTCCTTCCACGGCGTCACTCGCGGCAGGCGCGGATCGATGTCCGCGAGCGGCGCGAGCACGTCCTCGATCGGCGCGGCGTCGATCAAGCGCTCCTCGACGAGCGCGTTGAACAGCACGCGCGCCAGGATCCGATTGCCGACCGCGCGCAGGTGCGCGTCGGGGAACTCGAGCGCGTCGCGGCCGACCGACTCGAACGCAGGAGCGAACGCCGCGCGCAGGTCGACGAGCTTCACGCCGGTCTCGCGCGCGACGTCCTCGGCGGCGGCGTTCGCGGAGCGCATCGACGGCAGCACGTCGAAGTACGTCATCAGGACCGGCGTCGCGCGCGCCGCTCGCACTCTCTCGACGATCCGGCGCAGCTCCTCGCGCGTCCAGCGATCGACCAGCGCGTCGTCGGGCCGGCCGAAGTTCAGCGCGAGCGCCGGCGTCGTGGGCGGGCGCGCCGGGTCGTCGCTCGGGCGTTCGGCCGCGTACACGGTCTC
>JADLBP010000148.1 GCA_020847695.1 Planctomycetota bacterium | reverse complement strand
GGTCGGCGCACCACGCGCAGCACGAAGATCGCCGAGAAGAGCCCCGCGATCGCCGCCAGCGCCACCGCCGCGATCCACGCGTTGTCGCGCAGGCTCGCGAGCCGCGCATCGGGCTCCGCGAGCGACATCGTGACGTCGAGCACGCCGAGCACGCTCTGCCCCGCCGGGTGCGCGTGGCACGCCGCAGTCGCGCAGTCGGGCGCATTGACGATCGGCGTGATCAGTCCGATCACGCGCTCCCCGTCCTCGCGCGCGAACGTCCGAGCGCGCTCGCCGACCGGCACCGACTGCAACGGAGTCGGCCCGGTGTGGCAGCCGATGCACGCTTCGGCGCGCAGGTCGACCTGCCGGCCGATCTCCTCCCCGACCGCGGAGAAGATGATCACGCCGGCCTTGTCGTAGATGCGCACGTTCTCGACCGCGCGCGACGCCGCGATCGCTCCGATCGTGTGGTGGACGTCGTCCTTGCGGTTCTGCAGCATCCCGTAGCGCGTCGAGCTCAGGATCACGTCGCTGAGCTGTTGCGCGTTGTCGTGGACGCTGCGCTCCCACTGCGCGCTGGTCGAGCGCAGGTTGAACATCGCGTACGCACCGAACGTCAACGCGATCGTCGCCGACAAGAGCAAGAAGAGCCTTGCCGACAGCGACCGTGTCCACGGGTGCCAACGCCACCTTCCGTCCATGGATCGCCCCCTTCCGGGGTCGCGCCGCTCAGATCGGCCGTGAATGGCCCTCGCTGACCGGCCCGATGTGCGCACCACCGTACCGCGTTCGTCGTGTGGACCGCCCGGTTCCAAGTGCGCAGCCTCCTCGGACTTTCAGCCCAGCAGCCGCCGCAGCAGCCGCTGGAAGCGCCGGACGCCGAGCACGCGCCGCAGGTCGGCGAGCGGCGCGCCGCCGTCGCACGCGGTCGGACCGACGCGGGCGTCGTGCGCGCGGCGCGAAGCGAGCCTGCGCAGCGCGCGCAGGTCGCGAGCCGCCGCGAGGCGCGCGGAACGCGCGTCGTAGCATGCGTCGCGAGCGCCGGGCTCGCGCGCGAGCTCGACCAACCAACCGGCGCCGTACGGTTCGGCGAGCGCGAGCCCGGGCTCGGCATGCACGCGCGGGTTCGCGGCGAGCACCACGCCGTCGACCGGCGCCGCGAGCGGGATCGGTTCGCGCTCGTCGATCAGCCAACCGAGCGGCTCGCCCGCGCGCACGCGCGTGCCCGCCGCCGGCAGCACCAGCGCATGCACGCGCTCGACCAGCCGCGCGGCGAACGCGTCGAGCCCGAGCCGCGCGCGCGTCGCATCGAGCGCGAGCACCCACGCGTGACCGGCGGTGTACGCGCGGTCGTCCGGGAACGAGAGTCGACCGCGGGGCGCGCGCGCCGGTTCCGAGTGCGCGGCGCCGAGCGCGAGGTCGAGCGGACAACGCTCGCACTCGAACGCGCGGTCGCAGAGCTTGAAGGCGAGGACTCCCGCGCTCATCCACACGCACGGCTCGGCGCCTCGCGCCGCGGCTTCGCCGTGGGAGACGACCGTCCGGGTCGGAAGGTCCTGCGAGGCGCGGCTCGCGCCGGCTGCAGCACCCAGCGGCCCGGACGGGCGGGGTTTCGACTCACCGGAGGGAATCATCGGATCAGGAAGTCTCGCGCGAACTCGTCCCAGCGCTCACCCGCCAGCACGCGGGCGAGGCCGGAGACCGGGACGCCACCGTCTTGCAGCAGCAGGCCGAGGCTCGGCGACATCCGCTTGCGCAGCCGCTCCTCCATCGAGTCCGCCCAGGCGGCGGCGCTCTCGTCGGCGAGCAGGTGCTTCGCGTCGGCATCGAAGTGCGCCGGACGCACGCGGTAGAGCCAACCGGCTCCGTACGGGTCGCGGTTGACGCGTTCGGGATCGGCGAAGAGTGCTTCGTTGCGCTCGACGACCTCACCTTCGATCGGCGAGACGAACTCGAGCGCCTTGTCGCCGATCGCGAACCGCGACGCGGCGCCGCCTTGGTGCAGGTGCTCGCCGACGCGCGGGAGCTCGATCGCTCCCGGCGCGCCGACCAGCTTCTGCGCGAAGTCGTCGACGCCGACGGTGACCAGTCCGTCCTCGCGCGGTTGGGCCCACGCGTGGCCGGGGTGGTACACGCGCTCGAGCGCGAGTTGGAACCAGCCGCTCTTGGTCGACGCATGCGGACCGGCGGGCAGCGGGGTCACCGCGTTCGGCACTCGCCGGTTGAGCACGCGCCAGAAGACCAGCAGCGCCGCGAGGAAGCCGAGGATCAGGACGTATTCCAGACTCTTGGTAGCGAAGAGATCGAAGGGTAGGTCTTGCACGTTAGGCCTCCTTGCTCGCGACGGAGCGCTCGATGGGCTGCACGGCCGCGGGACGCGCGTGCGGGATCACTTCCTTCGACGCTTCCTCGGCTTCGTGGGTCCAGGCCGGCGCTTCACCGAGCACCGGCAAGCGGTTGACGATCCAGCGGAAGACCCAGACCTCGGCGAGGATCACCGAGAGGGCCACGACCAGCTCCATCCAGGTCGGCACGTAGCGGACCGGCGCGCCGATCTTGTAGGCGATCAGCGAGACGTTGAGCCGGTTGAGGACGATGCCGAGCATCGCACCCACCGCGGCCCAGCGCGCGAGGCTGGTGTTGCGTCGGCGGTAGGCCAAGGTGAAGAGCACGCACGGCACCGCGACGAACCCGACGATCTCGACGCCGTACCAGGCGCCCCAGAAGCCCGAGAGGTGCTTCCAGTCCTGGCCGTGCACGAAGATCAGGGTCTGCAGGAAGAGGTAGACGAACATCGCACCGGCGCAGATCCGCGAGAGCGAGAGGACGATGCGCTCGTGCGAGAAGTGGTAGCTCGGGCTGACGCGGGTCTTGAAGACGCTGCGGCTCAGGGTGCCTTCGAAGATCACCATCGCGAGGCCGGCGAAGACGCTCGAGACCAGGAACTGGATCGGGATGAACTCCGAGTACCAGAGCGGGTGGATCTTGTCCTTCGCCATCAGGAACAGCGCGCCGAGGCCGGACTGGTGCAGGATCGACAGCGAGATCCCGAACACCACCGCGCCGAGGGTCATCCCGTGCAGCACGCGATGGATGCGCTTCCAACCGAGCCACTCCGCGATCGCGGGCGAGAACTCGACGAACTGCGCGATCATGTAGAGCATGAAGTGCCAGGCGACCAGGAACAGCACCGAGCTGAACCCGAAGGAGTTCCCGATCACCGGGTTGATCACGTTCCAGGGCCGGCCGAGCTCGAGCAGCAGCGCGCCCGCGTAGAACACGTAGGCGAGGAAGCCGTTGAGGATGGTCACCCTGACGATCGGCCGGTACTGCTCTTGGTGGAGCACGTAGACCAGGAAGACCAGCACGTACGCGCCGCCCGCGAACGCGACGCCGGTGACCACGTTGAAGGCCTTCCAGATCCCCCACGGGTAGTCCTGGTTCAGGTTGGTCACCGCGCCGAGGCCGTAGAAGAAGCGGAAGGCGAGGATGATCGCGCCGGCGAGGATGATCGCGCCGCTGATCACGTTGAACGGAGTCCAGATCTTGCCGCGGGGCCGGAGCTCGGAGCGCAGGAACTGCAGGGTCCGCTTCGCTTCGGCTTTCCAGGAGATCGAGCTAGTGGCTTCCATGTTCGCCTCCTTGCGGCGCGAACGCCGGGCGGGTCGCGTTGCTGATCGCGAGCAGCAGCGGCGGCACCAAGGTCAAGACCACCGGCACGCCGTAGAGGAACTCCTTGGTCAGGCTCGGGTAGGTCACGCGCTCGAGATCCTGCGCGAAGCCGAGCTTGTCGAACTCGGTCGCCGCGAGGTAGAGCCACGAGGTCCCGCCCGCTTCACGCTCACCGTAGATGTGGTGGACGTAGACGTCCGGCGATTCGGCGATGCGCTTGTGAGCTTCCTCGACGAGCTGGCTGCGCCGACCGAAGGTCAGCGCGGACGCTCCGCAGCTCTCGACGCACACCGGTTGCTTGCCTTCGGCGACACGATCCGCGCAGAGATCGCACTTCATGATCCGCGGAGTCGCCGAGTCGAACTCGGCCTTCGGCATGTCGAACGGGCAAGAGACCATGCAGTAGCGGCAGCCCATGCACTTCGACTGACGCCACACCACCGGACCGTCGGGGCTCTTGTAGAGCGCCTTGGTCAGGCACGCGGAGGCGCACGCCGGTTGCAGGCAGTGCATGCATTGCCGCTTGACGAAGACCACGCCCATGTCGACCCGCGGGTCGTCGCTCTCGTGGTGTTGGATGATCGAGAGCTGCTGGTCGGAGGTGGTGGTGCGATAGCCGCCCTCGGGCACCGGCAGGCCGTGCGCCTTGGCGCACTCCTTCTCGCAGGTTCGGCAGCCGACGCATTGGGTGGTGTCGACCAGCACGCCGAAGGGGTCGTCGAGCTGCTCGGCGGCGGGTGTTTCGCCCGCCAGAGCCACGCCCGCTCCGACCACTCCGAGGGTGCGGAAGAAACCGCGACGATCGACGCCGTGGGACTCGGCCGCCGGTTTCACGGGGCCGCTCGCGGAGTCGCTCGCGCGAGAGCTCGAATCGTCGAACAGCATGTCAACCTCCCTGCACCGAGTCGGATCCGACCGACGCCGGAGCGCGCGGAGCGAAGAGCTTCCGACGCAGCTCGTTCCATTCCTCGTCGTCCAGGCGCTCGCCGAACGCGGGGACCCATTCGCCACCGTCGAACGCGACGCTCGCCGGGATCGGCGAGAGGCGCGCGCTCACCGCGGCGCGGGCTTCGTCGAACCAACGCTGCGCGATCGCAGGCGCCGCGAGCGCGGTCGCTGCTTCCTCCGCGTGGCTCGGGCGCACGCGCAGGATCCAGCCCTTGTCGTAGGGCCGGCGCTGCACGAGCGCGGGATCGCGGACGAGCTCGTCGTTGACCGCGAGCACCTTGCCGCCGATCGGCATCGGCAGACGCAGGCGTCGGCCGTTCTTGGCGACCAGGGTGCAGGCGCGTTGGTCGGCGTCGAGCTTCGCGCCTTCGGCCGGCGCTTCGATCGAGCCGAGCTCGCCGATGAAGTTCGCGGCGAGCGCGCTGACCCCGATCGAGGCGAGGCGTTCGTCGTGCTTCTGGACCCAGGTGTGTCCGGGGTGGAATGCGAGGTCCGCCGCGGGCTCCGACGATGGAGCCGCTTCGACGAACCTCACCGCGGTGCGCGCACGAGCGGCGGCACGTTGGCGTTGACGAGTGAGATAGAGATGCGCCGCCAGCGCGGCGGCGACCATGCAGAAGACGAGCAGAGCGGTCATGATTCACCTCCTTGGATCTGCGTCCAAGTGCGCGTCGAAACCGCTCGCTCAGGGTCAAGCCGCGTGCCTTGCTGCCGTTCAAGAACTCGACACTCGGCGCGCGCTCGCAAGTGTCGATTTCCACCACGGATGCAGCCGCGCCGATTCGTGGCGTGCGCAATTCACGACGCGGGCGCGGCGCCGCGAACCGTTGCATTCCTCGACGGCCCGCGCGGATCCAGCCGCGAACTCGCGCGCAAGGGCTTGCGGTGCAAGCAGTTGGCGGCACCGTTGAGTTCCTCTACGCCACCGTTGAGCTTCTCCACGCTCCAGGGCGGGCCGACGCGCGCTGCGCGGCCGCGCCGCGCGGACGGCGCGAACCACGGAGTTCGCCGCTCGAGTCGACGGCGCGCGCGAGCGGCGACGAGTGAAGCCACCTCCGACGCTCGGCGTTCGCGCGCCGGACGAGCCGCCGCGCGCCGCGCGAGTGCCGTCGCGCGCCGGCCGCCGGCGCGGTCCCTCGCGCGCGCTCAGCAGCTCGGCGGAGCCGTCTTCGCGCGTTCGAGGATCGACGTCGTCGAACGACCGGCGAGCAGCGGCGCCAAGTGGACCTGGCCGCCGTGCTTCTCGACCCACTCGCGGCCGACGACGCCCTTGCCCTCCCAGTCCTGGCCTTTGACCAAGACGTGCGGTGTCACGCGCTCGATCAACTCGAGCGGCGTGTCCTCGCCGAACGGCACGACCGCGTCGACCATCTCGAGCGCGGAGAGCACGACCATGCGGTCTTCGAGCTTGTTGACCGGTCGCGTCGGGCCCTTGAGACGCTTGACCGACGCGTCGTCGTTCATCCCGACGATCAGGACGTCACCCTTCGAGCGCGCGAAGCGCAGGTAGTCGACGTGGCCGGCGTGCAGGATGTCGAAGCAACCGTTGGTGAAGACGATGCGCTTCTCCTCGGCGCGCCACTGGCTGACGACGCTCTCGACGTCTTCCGGCCGCAGGATCTTGCCGTGGTGCTCGGGCATCTCGCCGAGCACCGTCGCCATCTCCTCGCGCGTGGTCGACGCGGCGCCGCGCTTGCCGACGACGATGCCGGCGGCGTGGTTGGCGAGGTGCACCGCGGTCGCGAGCGGAAGTCCGGCGCCGAGGCACAACGCGAGATGCGAGATCACCGTGTCGCCCGCGCCCGTGACGTCGAACACGGCGCGCGCCATCGTCGGCACGCGCGCGCTCTCGCCGGTCGCCTTGACACGGTAGTACATCCCGTCGGGGCCGAGCGTGATCACCGCGGCGTCGAGCGACGCGATCCCGATCAGTTCCTCGGCGGCCTTCGGCACGTCGTCGAGGCTCGCGAGCCTGCGCCCGACCGCTTCCTCGGCTTCCTTGCGGTTCGGCGTGACCAGCGTCGCGCCGCGATAGCGCGCGTAGTCGTTGCCCTTCGGATCGACCAGCACCGGGATGCCGCTCGCGCGCGCCGCCGAGATCACCGCCGCGATCAGCTCGTTGACCAGCAACCCCTTGCCGTAGTCGGAGAGGATCACCGCCTGCGCCGCCTTCACGCGGGCCGGCAGCTCGACCAACAGCCGCGCGAGCAGAGGCTTCGGGATAGCGTGCGTCTTCTCCCAGTCGACGCGCAGCATCTGGTGGATGCCGCTCATCATCCGCGTCTTCTCGATCGTCGGCCGCTCGGGGTCGACGACGCACGCCGACGTCTCGACGCCGATCTCTTCGAGCAGCGCGCGCAGGCGCCGACCGCGGACGTCGTCGCCGAGCAAGCCGATCACCTCGACCGACGCTTCCATCGAGCGCAGGTTCGCCGCGACGTTGCCGGCGCCGCCGAGGCGCTCGTCGGTCAAACGCGCGTTGAGCACCGGGATCGGCGCTTCGGGCGAGATGCGCGACACGTCGCCCGACACGTAGCTGTCGAGGATCAGATCGCCGATCACCAGGATGCGGGGCTGCGAGAGCGCCGCGAGCACGCGGCGCAGTTCACGTGAGTTCATGGTCAACGCCAGTAGCCGTCTTGTTCCTTGAGCACGCGCACGTAGGTCGCGACGCCGTCCTCGAGCGACGAGAACTCGACGTCGCAGCCCGCGCGGCGCAACGCGCCGAGGTCGGCGCGCGTGAAGCGCTGGTACTTGCCCTCGAGCTCCGCGGGGAACGGCACCTCGGCGATCCGGGCGCCCGAGTAGTGCTTCTTCACCTCTTCGGCGAGCGCGCGGAAGCTCTCCGCGCGACCGGAGCCGCAGTTGAAGATGCCGCTGGTCTCCGGATGGTCGAGGAACCACAGGTTGACGTCGACCGCGTCGCCGACCCAGACGAAGTCGCGGCGGAAGCGCTCGGAGCCCGCGAAGATCTCGAGCTTCTTGGTCGTGCGCACCTGGTGGTGGAACTTGTAGATCACCGAGGCCATGCGGCCCTTGTGATTCTCCTGCGGCCCGTAGACGTTGAAGTAGCGCAACCCGACGACCTGCGACTTGGTCTGCGGCAGCACGGTGCGCACGTGGCGGTCGAAGAGGGACTTCGAGAACGCGTAGACGTTGAGCGGGTACTCCGCGCGCGGGTCCTCGACGAAGCCGTGGTCGCCGTCGCCGTACACCGACGCCGACGACGCGTACACGAACGGGCAGCGACCGGCGGCGAACGCGAGCAACGACTTCGAGTACTCGGTATTGACCGCGAGCATGTAGCGGCCGTTCTTCTCCATCGTGTCGGAGCACGCGCCCTGGTGCAGGATCGCGTCGACCTTGCCCCACGGCGACGGACCGCCGAGCCGGCCGAGGAAATCGCGGTAGTCGACGAAGTCCTGGAACTTCAGCGAGTTGAGCCCGCGGTGCTTCTCGCCGTTCTCGAGGTCGTCGACGATGACGATGTCGGTGATCCCGCGGCGGTTGAGCCCGCGCACGAGGTTCGAGCCGATGAAGCCGGCGCCGCCTGTGACGATGTACATCCTGGTGATCCGTTGAGCGCTTGGAGAGAGGAGCTTGGGACGTCGGGAAGCGCTCATTCGAACGCACCGACGGCGCGGATCCAAGTCGCGGGGAGTGTGGAATCGGCGCGCGAGCCCGCGCACCTCAAGGCGACCTCAGCTCGGCGGAGCTCCCGGAGCCCGCGCGGGGGCCGTCGGAGCGCCCTCGGCCGGCTTTTTTTTCCGGAAGCGGTCGTGGAGCCAGAAGTACTGCTCGGGGCGCCGGAGGATCAGTCGCTCGAGCTCGCGGTTGACGATCGTCATCACCTCGACCGGGTCCTTGCCCGCGAGTTCCTCGGGCCGGATCACGCGCGTGAAGACGAGCTCGTAACGGAACGGCTCGTCGGTCAGCCAGCAACCGAAGAACACCAGCGGCGCGCCGACGCGGCGCAACATCACCGCGGCGCCGCGCTCGCACTTCGCGCGCCGGCCGAAGAACGGCGCGACGATGTACTTCTTGCGCGCGCGCTGGTCGAGGAAGAGCAACACGCTGCCGCCCGCTTGGAGGATCGTCGGTAGCTGCGCGGCGGCGCCGTGGCGCGGGACGAGCCGGACGTGGTGGCGCTCGCGCACCGCTTGGAAGTGGCGCGACAACGGCCGGTTCCGCGGCGGCCGCGAGACGACGTAGAAGGGCTTGAAGCCGAGCCACGGCAGCGCGCCGCCGCCGGCCTCCCAGTCGCCGACGTGCGCGGTCACCAGGAACACGCCGCGCTTCTCGGCGAGCAGCGCGCGGACCTCGTCGGGCATCTCGACCCGGTAGCGCGCGAGCGGCGAACCGGTGCCGTGCACGCGCTCGTAGTGCTGCGTGCGCAGGGTGACGGTGATCACGTGCCGCCACGCGGAGCGCAGCAGGCTCTCGACGCGCTCGGGGGTCGCTCGCTGGCCGAGCGCCTGCCCGATGTACTCGCGCGCGGCGCGCGAACGGCCCGGCTGGACCCGCGCGGCGACGGCGGCTGCGACGTTGGTGAACACCTTCTGCACGCCGAACGGCAACGCGCCGACGACGCCGAGCACCGAGCGGTAGACCGCGTACTCGAGCCACGGCACGAGCCCTTCGCGATCGCCGAGCACCGGCTGGCTCGCGATCGGCCAGTCGCTCTCCTCGAGCCCGAGCTCGCTCCTAGCCATGGAGCCCCTCGTGCAGCGCCCGGCGCACGGTTTCGCCGCGCGCGGAAGGCAGCGCATCGAGCAACGCCGCGAGCACCGACGCGCCGGAGACGAACTCGAACTCGATCGCGAGCACCCACACCCGCGCGCCGAGCGGCCGCAGCTTGACCGCGTCCTTCGCCGTGGTCAGCACGAGTCGCTCGCGCGCGAGCTCCGCGACGTCGGCGGCGGTCCACGCGTGGTGGTCGGGCCGCGCGTCGTGTCGCTCGACGACGACGCCGAGCGAGCGCACCGCGCGCTCGAACGCGGCGGGATGCGCGATGCCCGACGCGAGCACCGCGCATCGGCCTGCGAGAGCGTCGAGCGCCGCGCGCTCGCCGTCGGGTCCGACCCACGCGCGCGGCCGATGCACGCTCTCGAGCTGCGCGCGGCCGGGCGCCCAGCGCTCGAGCTCGCGCTTCAACTCCGCGAGCGATTCGCTCGACGCCTGATCGACGCGCGTAAGCACCAACGCGTCGGCGCGCGCGAGCGCGTGCGGCGGCTCGCGCAGGAGCCCGCGCGGCAAGAGTGCCCGCACCGGCGCGCCGTTCTTGGCTTCGAGCCCCCACGGCCGCGTCGCGTCGACCAGCACGAGATCGAGGTCGCGCGCGAGCCGCCGGTGCTGGAATCCGTCGTCGAGCACGATCACGTCGACGCCCGCGTCGACGAGCTTCTGTCCGCCGCGCACGCGATCGGGATCCTGCACGTGCGCGAGCCCGGGCACGAGCTCGCCGAGCAACGCCGCTTCGTCGTTCTGCGCGCCGACCTTCGCGCCGAAGCCGCGCGAGAGCACGCCGACGCGCCGGCCGCGGCGCTCGAGCTCGCGCGCGAGCCACGCGACCATCGGCGTCTTGCCGGTGCCGCCGGCGGTCAGGTTGCCGACGCTGACGACCGCCGAGTCGAGACGCGCGCTGCGCAGCAGCCCGAGGTCGTACAGCGCGCCGCGCGCGCGCGCGGCGACGCCGAACAACGCGGCGGGGACGCGCAGGAGCTCGACCGCGCCGCCGCGGCGGGCGAGACGGTCCTCGATGCGCCCCGCGGAGCTCGCGCCGGAGGGATCGGCCATGCGCAGGATGCTCGCGTTCGCGCGCCCGAGCGCAAGGGCGAAGGCGCCGTGCGAGAACCGGATCGCGCTCGTCAGAGCGTCGGCGGCGGCGTGTTCTGCTCTTCGTCGGGGATCAGCTCGATCAGACCGCGTTCCATCTCGAGGAAGGCGACCTTGATCGGATTGCGCTCGCGGGTCTCGATCAACGGGGCCGCGCCACGGATGAGCTCGCGCACGCGCTTCTGCAGGAGCGCCGTCTTGTGGAAGGATCCGGAGACGGACTTCTGAAGACGCTGCGGGAGAGTGAGTTCCATCGTCGATCCGATTGGGCCGGTTGGGGCGATCCGAGATTGAGGCTGGGACACGCGCGCCCCTGCGGCAGGCGGCCCGGAGGCCGTCGCGCGGGGCTTCGCGAGCCAGGTGTTATACCGAAATCGCGGACCGAACTCAAACGCCCCGACGACCGCGGGCCGACGCGGGAGGCCGGGCGCTCAGGTCGGCAGTGGTCGGCCGCCTCAAGCGCCGGGCTCGCCGAGCGGGTTCTCCGCCGGCAGCACTAGGTCGGCGCGCTGGGCGGGCGGGAACGCCTCGTCGAACGCGCGCTGGAGCGGCAAGAAGGTCCGCCGGGCGCGCATCAGGAGCTCGGGGCTCGCTTCGCGGGCGGCGAGTCGGCGCAAGAGCAGCGTCTCGTCCGCCTCGAGCGCGATCACCCGCTCCAACGCCGCGCGCAGCCGCGGATGCATCAGGAAGAGCCCCTGGACGACCAAGAGCCCGTCGCCGGGGAGCACCTCGCCGGCGCGGGTGACCACCGGCTCGCCGCGGCGGTGCGGCTGGATCACGTTGTCGATCAGGCCGTCGAGGTCGAACGCGGCCTGCACGTGCGCGAGCGGCGCGGAGTCCGCCTCGGCGGAGGCGCCGACCAGGTAGTCGTCGAGCGCGACGACCGAGCAGGCGAGCCCGCGGGCGCGCAGGAGCCGCGCGACGTCGCGCGCGAACAGGCTCTTGCCGGCCGCCGCGCGCCCGGTGATGCCGAGCGTCGCCGCGGTGAGGCGCCGTCCGGAAGCGTCGAGCACGCGCGCGCGGAAGAGCGCCGACTCGATCCAGGTCGCGCGGCGCTCGAGCAACGGGATCAATCCCGCGAGGTCGTCGAGCGAGGCCTCGAACTCGATCGCCTCGTCCTTCGCGGCGAGTCCCTGCGCGAGGTGCACGTGCGGCAAGCCGTTGGCGTGCGCGGCCTCGGAATCGGGCGAACGGTCGCCGACCATCACCGCCGAGCGCGTGCCGAAGAGCTCGAGCAGGTCGCGCACCATGTCGCTCTTCGTGTGCACCCGCGGCGAATCGAGGCAGCGCGCGGCGTCGACCAACTTGCCGAGCTCGAGCTCCTCCTGCATGCGCGTCAGGTAGCCCTGCGCGCAGTTGCTCGCGATGCCGAGCCTGAGCCCGCGCCGCTTGAGCTCGATCAACGCGTCGCGCGCGCCGGGCATCAGCGCCGCCTGGCCGCCGCGGACCGCTCGCTCCTCCTCCTCGACGCAGCGCTCCATCACGAGCGCGCGCTGGGCCGGCGTCAGGTCGGGGAAGACGCGCTCGAAGCCGACCGCGAGCGGGAACCCGACCATCGAGAGCCAGGCCTCGGCGCCGGGCAGCTCGCGGTCGAGCCCGAGCTCGTCGAACGCCCGCCGCGCGCCCGCGCGAGCCGCGGCGACCCAGAAGCCGCCGGTGGCGACGAGGGTGCCGTCGAGGTCGAAGATCACGGCGTCGAACAGGATCGGCGTGGGCATGAAGGGCGAAAGCCTAGCGAGCCGCGGCCGGTTTGCGCGACCGCTCGCGCCGGTGCAGGTTTCGAAGCCCCACGCCAGCGTCGGCCGAGCCGCGCGAAGTCTCCCGAAGCGGTTTCGACGTTCGAGAGGTCGACGCGAGGCCGCGAATGACGGCGTGGGCATGCGCGCGCCGTCGTTTCCGTGCGGCGCGCCAACGTCTATCCTGGACCGCTTCGCAGTCCGCTCCCCCATGCGTTCCATCCTCCTCAGCGCGGCGCTCGTCGCCGGCGGCGCGGCGGCGTTCGCCGGCGACACGCCCGAGCCCGAAAGCCGCACGCTCGCACGCGAGCTCTCGACCTTCACCCGCCTCGCGGGCACGTCGGGCTCCGAGGTCGGCGCGGCGTGGGCGGCGCGCGAGCTCGTGCGCGCTGGGTTCACCGTCGAGCTCGATCGGCGCGAGGTCGTGCTCAGCTACCCGCGCAGCCTGCGCCTCGAGCTCTTCGACTCCGCGTCCGCGCCCGAACCGGCGCTGCGGCGCGGCGAGCGCTTCGACCCGAACGCGCTGCCGACCGGCGACGTGCCGCTCTACAACGCGTGGACGAAGAGCGGCGACGTGCGCGGCGAGGTCGTCGACGCAGGCTACGCGCTGCGCGCGGACTTCGAGCGGCTGAAAGCGGCAGGCATCGACGTGCGCGGCAAGGTCGTGCTCGCGCGCTACGGTCGCGCGTACCGCGGCGTCAAGCCCGAGCTCACCGCCGAGTACGGCGCCGCCGCGGTGCTGCTCTGGACGCCGAGCGACGAGGACGGCGCGGGCAAAGGCCCGGTCTGGCCCGACGGACCGTGGAAGCCCGGACACGACGCGCAGCGCGGCTCGATCCTCTCGATGGCGCGCACGCCGGGCGATCCGTCGACGCCGCACGGACCCTCGGGCGCTCCTGGCACCC
>JADLBP010000147.1 GCA_020847695.1 Planctomycetota bacterium | reverse complement strand
TGAGCTTGCCCTGCTCAGTCAGCCACTCGATCAGCGCACGAGTGTCCTCGGAGAGACCGGAGTGGTGAACGCCGACTCCGTACTCGAGCAGACCCGCCAGCGGGAAGACCTCTCCCATTTCGTCAGCGAGAAAGCGCCGAATGTGGCCAAGGTCAACGCCACCGACATCAACGCGATTCTCTTGCACCTTGAAGGCCGCGGCCACTCCCCAGCTATTGCGCGGCTTGTCGACAAGCACGATCACCGTGCCGCGGCGCTGGAGGATCTGTGCCGTCGCGGCTGCCAGCTTTCCGGGCGAGCCAGAAACATCGGACCAGGACAGTCCAAGCGGTCTTCGCTCGCCGATGTCGAGTGTCTCCGGCACGCTAATGGTGTTGCGGGTCGTGTGCTGCGTGACGAGTCGGACGGCGAAGTCGCCTCGCTTATCGCCCTGCACGGCACGAGCGATCGCGATCACGCGATCGTTGGGGCTCCAGTCGACGCCCAGCTCGATGTTCTTGTTGCTGTCGGGGGACAGCCAGCGCGCGATCTCTGCCGCGTTGTGGATGAACGGCGTGAGCAAGAGGAACTGCGCGTAGCGGCACTCCCGGTTGATCGTTGCGAGAAGGAGCTCGAGCTTGAGCCCGCGGATCTGCAAGCCAAGGCCGTGTGCCTCGTCGACCACCACGAGCGTGAGCGGTCGACCAATCTTTTCCTCCCATCCGCCGCGGAGCATCAGATCGAGCTTTTCGGGCGTCGTCACCAGGATCCGAAACTGCCCGGCCTCGTCCTTGTCAGTCAACATCCCGGCCTCGAGACCGTCGATCTCGAGCGCCGGGCTCACCTTCTCGACGATGGTGCCGAGTGGTCCAAAGTCCCGGCGCAGACGAAGCGCGAGCTGATTCACGAGCGCGCGCGTAGGGGCAAGGTACGCCACCCAGCCGCGCTCATGGTCGAACTGGTTGAGGGCCTGGAGAATGCGGAACTCGGCGATAAACGTCTTGCCGCTCGAAGTCGGGAGGCTCACGACGACTGACCGGTGGCCGGAACCGAGCAGGCCTTCCTCGCGCAGCGTCCGACGTTGCGGTGGCAGCATCTCGAAGATCGGCTGCTTGCGGTTGCGCGAGATCAACGAGCCAACGAACTTCGTCACACGGCTGTTTACCGCGCGGGTGACCGTCCAGATGCTGTTGTCGACAAGGACGCGAGCAGTTCGCGCAAGCAAGCGCGCCAGAGCTTCTTGCGCCATCAGTTGCCCACGACCGGCCGTAGCAATCGCGCGATCGAACTGCGCTTCAAGCTGTTCGCGAATGTCGTAGTGGCCTTCGACCGAGCCCTGGGAAAGGTAGACGCCAAGAATCTCGGCGGCCTTCGCCAGGTGGTACTGCGACATCAGCTCCCACGCAGGGCGCGCGTCCTTTCGGTCCTCGGCTCCAGCGAGAAAGGTTGGCTCGTGCGCTCGCTGGTCGGCGCGTAGACTCGCGACTCGCTGCTGAACCGCGTCGAGGTCGTCCCAGCCCTGTTTGCGGAAGAGCCGCAGCCAGATGTCGAGGATGCTGGCTGAAACCCGCGTGCCCCAGTCGGTGGCATCGAGTGGCAGCGCGGGCAGCCCCTCATCGAGAAGCAGTCGACGAACGTCGGCGCCGCGGTCTCCGAGGACGCCGAGGCAGCCAAGGCGAACGAGGGCCGCCGCATCGAGCGGGCGCGGCCCTCGTAGAAGTGACCTCGCTACCTGGAACGCCTGCACGGAGGCGTGCCGCAACGCTTCGGTGTCATCCCCGTCGAGCAGCTCAAACGCGCGGAGCTCAAGCGCGTTTGCCACGAACTGCATGCGCTCGTCCGAGAGCGGCGTTCCGCCATCAGTACCCAACGCGTTGCGAACGCGTCGCCGGCCAGACTCTTCCGTTGCCTCCCGAATCTTGTCGGCACCGAGCGATTCGAGAATCCAGGAATCGGCAGTCATGGCGCCTCCTCCTGCAAGAGCCGAGGCCAATCCGCGATGGGGACGGGCAAGTACCAAGCGATCAGATCAATCCGGGTTGGCGCGGCCAACTTTCCTGACAACGCCTTGCCGCGGCCTTGAAGGTCGGCCTCGTTCGGTTGAGTATCCCGAATCAGCACGCCAACGATGAGTAACTCCTTGCCTTCAGAGCCGAGGTAGCGGCTCACTGCCTTCTCGTAGAAGTCGCGGTAGGGCTCGCCAAGGCATCGCGCGTGCAGCCACTGCAGCAGCGAGCGCTGAATGTCGAGGCGCTTGGCACTCTCCTCGAGCTGCCAGGCCATCCCACTGCCGCCGTACATCACGTTCGGGGGCGCAGTGGCCTCCGACGATGTCTTCACCTCTCCGAAGAGCAGGAGCACCGTCTCGCCCTCGCGATAGAAGCCAACCAAATCCGTTCCCGGTAGGCTCGCTCGCGGCGTGCGCCTGTCCCGGACGGTGTTCCACGGCCAGTGCACCTCGCGGCCGGAATCCTGCGCGAGAGCGCACTCTGCAAGCGCTTCGCCGACCTCCCAACCCTCCGGTTCGGGCACGGATTCGAGCAGGCGCTCCACAAACTCCGTGGCCATGCCTGTTGTGGCTAGCCCCCTCAAGTCCGGCTCGAACGAGTCGGGCTCATCGACCACACGCCGCCGCACGACATCGCGAACGAAGCCGGCAAATCGCTTCGCATCGGCGACCTGTCGTCCCTCCCAGCCGGCACTACCGTGCCGCCCCTGGTACGACACGGTCGAATTGAGCGCAGTGGTGGATGTCATTGCGAGCGCTCAGTCAGACGATCGTTCCCGAATTGTTGGGTCCGCGAGTCGGCACTCGTGGGACATCGTGTCACGACATCTCGTGTACGAAACTCAAGGTGATTCACGGCAATGCGACGGACGATATCGAGCGACGTGCTCATTTGAAGGCCCCTCCACCCTCTCTCATCACATCGCGATTTCTCGAATCCCCCTACCCCTCCCCGCGCCCGCTCGCTTTCTTCGCTCGCGGGTCGTTCGCCGACCGCGCGCGCCACGCGGCTTTCACGGCGACCGGGATCGGCGCGAGCTTGCCGTCGTGGCCCGCGGCGCGATTCGCGGCTTCGAGCGCGGGTAGCGCGAGGTCGAAGCGCTTCGACTCCTGGTCGCACGAGTCCTTCGTCGTCGGATTGAACGTGAGGCACGCGAGCGGTTTGACGTCGAACGGCAGCGCGCACGTGAAGTCGGGCTCGAGGAACGGACAGGTGTAGAGCCGCGCTTCGTGCGCCTTCGCGAGGCGATAGCGCGCGATGACCGCGTCGACGCGATGCAGCAGCGCTTCGCGGCGGCGAGCCGGCAGCGTCGCGAGATGGTCAACGATGTCGCTGGCTTCGATGCGCAGGATGCGCTGCGCGTTGTACGCCTCGGTGCAGCACAGCCCGCAGCCGGTGCACGAGCGCACGTTCTTCTGCACGCGTTCGACGTGCTCGATCAACGGGCGGCGGAAGTTCGACGATGAGCGCGGGGTCTGGCGCATGCGAGGCGGAACTCTATCGCGGCGCGGCGGAGTTCGCTGCGGTGCAGTGTCGAGTCGTCGGCACCCGAGACTCGATGGTTCAACGCCGCATCGACACGACGAACTCGGCGTGACGCTCGAAGCTCGCGCGGTCCGTGATGCCGGCGAAGCCCTCGGCGATCAGGATCTGACCGACGATGCTGCCGAGCGTGTTGCCCGGGCCGGGCAGCACGATGCGTTGCGGGCCGAACTCGCGCAGCGCGACGCGCACGCTCGCGTCGAAGTCGAACGGAGTCGTGACCTGCGTGCCCAGCGTGTACGCGCGCAACGCGCCGACGTCGGTGTCCCACGGCGAAAAGCGCGCGCCACGCCCGTCGACGAGCGTCACGCGCGGTGCGCGGAAGGCGAGGCCTTCGAGGCGACGCGCTGCGGCGGCCGCGACGGAAAAGACGAAGCGCGTGTGGTACGGGCCATGTTGCGCGAGCTGCAGCGGGAACGCGTTCTTGCCGAACTTCGTCGGCGGCAACTGCGCCATGCCGTGCGCGATCCCGGCGTCCGAGCCGGCGAGGACTTCGAATCCGCCGAGGCGGATCGAGCGCAGGAGCTCGCCGTTCGACCGCTCGAGCACGTCGGCCACCGCCGCGACGCGCGTCGCGTCCACGCGCCAATCGTCGCCGACGATCGGGAACAGGATCTGCCCGCCGCCGTGGCTCGACTGGAACGCCTCCTGCTCGAGCGCCATCGTCTGGACCAGGCGGAAGCCGTCGTCGAACGACAACGCTCCGCCGACGGCCAGTGCCGTGTACCAGCCCAGCGAGTTGCCGCCGACCGCGACGAGCCGATGCGTCGACGTGGCGATCTCCGCGTCCTGCATGGTCGCGACGTAGATCAACGCCGACACGTTCGCCGGCGCGAGATGGAGGGCCGGCTTGAACGACGGCGCGCCATCGAGCTCGGTCAGCAGCGCGAGTCCGAACTCGGCGCGCAACGCGTCGGCGCGCTGCGTGAACGGATGCGATCGATCGAGCGTCCCCAGCGACGCGGCGGTGTACGAACCTCGTCCCGGGCAGAACAGCGCGGCGCGAAGCGTGGACTCGATCATGAGCGCAGCACCTCGAGCGCGGCCGCGACGATGTCGGCGTCTTGCACGAGCACGGTGTTCGCGGCGCCGCCGAGCGGGACGTAACTGTCGGCCGCGCGCACGGAACGCACCGTCGCTCGGACGTCGTGCTCGGTCAGATCGGCGACGATCGCGTCGGCGACGCCGCCGGCGGTCGCTCGACACTCGTCGACGACGAGCACGCGGCCGCACTCGTTCGCGTGCGCGCGGATCGCGGAATACGGCAGCGGATTCAGCCAGCGCAGATCGAGCACGCGGACCTTCACGCCACGCTCGCGCTCGAGCGCGCGTGCGGCGCGCAACGACAGCCGCACGCCGTTCGCGTAACTCACGAGCAACAGGTCGAATGCGTCCTCGCCGTAGATCCCGACTTCGCCGGGCAGCAGCGCGTCGCCGGGCGGCGGGTAATCGAACAGCCATGCACCGTCGTTCGCGTCGTGGAGATCGCGCTCGTGGTAGAGCGCAATCGGCTCGAGGAACACCACGACGCGGCCGCACTCCTTCGCCGTCGCGATCGCGCCGCGCAACAACCGCACGGCGTCGTCGCCGCGCGCCGGGGTGCAGAGCATGAGGCCGGGGATGTCGCGCAGCGCACCGATCGAGTTGTCGTTGTGGAAGTGGCCGCCGAACCCCTTCTGGTACGCGAGCCCTTGCAGCCGCACGACCATCGGGTTCTGGAACTGGCCGTTCGAGAAGAACGCCAGCGAACACGCCTCGCCGCGGAGTTGGTCGAGCGCGTTGTGCAGGTACGCGAGATATTGGATCTCGGGGATCGGCAGCAGCTCGATGTGCGCGGCACCTTGCGCGATGCCGAGGATCGTCGTTTCGTCGAGCAGCGTGTCGAAGCAGCGCGACACGCCGAAGCGCTTCTGCAAGTCCGCGGTGACGTAGTAGACGCCGCCCTTCCTGCCGACGTCTTCGCCGAACGCGATCAGCTCGGGCCGCCGCAAGAACTCGTCATGCAATGCCGCGTTGACGTGCGCCGCCAGCGTGCGCTTCGTGTTGCTCGTCTGTTCTTCCGGGAGCTTGCCGTCGAAGTGGGCGACGCGCTGCTCGCGCGGCACGACGCCGGTCGCGGACTCGCGGACCCGCTCGGCGTCGTACTGGAACAGTGGCGCCATGACTTGCTCGCGCGTGGTCAGCTTCGGCCGCGCGCAGGCTTCGTCCATGACGGAGAAGACGCGTTCCTTCGCGCTGGCCCAGATCGCGCGCAAGCCGTCGGCCGTCGCCGCGCCGGTCTCGAGCAGCCGCGCCGCCGCGAGTGCGAGTGGATCACGCGCTTCGTCGCGCTCGATGTCCGCGAGCGCGCGATAGCCGGTCTCGACGTCGGTGCCGGCGTGCCCGAACAGTCGCACCGTGCGCAGATGCAAGAACACGGGCACGCGCCGCGAGCGACACAGATCGATCGCGCGAGCGCACGCGTCGAAGATCGCGTCGATCGAGCCGTCGGCCTTCACGTACTCGAGCCCGGGCTGCGTCGAGAACGTCTCCTCGATCCAACCGCGCGGAGTCGCGACGGAGATGCCGATCTCGTTGTCCTCGCACAGGAACAGCACGGGCACGGGCGAGCCGCGCTTGCGCGAATAGCGCGCGGCGTTGAACGCGCATTGCGCCGTGGCGTGGTTCGAGGACGCATCGCCGAACGAGGCCATCGCGATCGCGTCGTGCGGCAATCCGGTGTCGACGCCGTTGCGCCGAGCGACGCCGAGCGCGACCGCGAGTCCGACCGCCTTCGGCAGATGCGACGCGATCGTGCTCGTCTGCGGCGGGACCCACAGCGGCCGACTGCCCCAGACTTTGTGCCGCCCGCCGCTGATCGGATCCTCGGCGGACGCCGCAAACGACAACAGCGTGTCGAACACCGGCGTCGACCCGGGCAACTGCCGCGCGCGCGCCATCATCAGTCCGCCGGAGCGGTAATGCAGGAAGCACGGATCGTCGATGCGCAGCAGCGCGCCGACGCAGGCGTTGGCTTCGTGACCCGAACTCCCGATGGTGTAGAAGCTGCGATTCGTCTTCTTCAGCTCACGCGAGGCGACGTCGAGCAACCGCGACAGCGCCATGTCCTCGAACAATGCGCGAGCCCGCCGAGCGTCGAGCCGCGAGCCGATCGCGATCGGCGCGTCGTCGGCGAGAGGCGCGACGACGTCTCCAGCGGCGGCGAGTTGCCGTTCGAAGCGCTCTTGAACGAGTTCGACGCGAGTCTTCGCCGCT
>JADLBP010000146.1 GCA_020847695.1 Planctomycetota bacterium | reverse complement strand
GGCATCGGCTCGCCGACGCCGCAGCAGTGCGAGAGCACCAGGTTGCGCTGGAGCTCGACCAGGTCCTCCGCGGCGATCGCGACGCTCTTCAGCTTGCCGAAGCCGGTGGTCAGGCCGTAGATGACGTCGCCGGCGGCGATGTGGCGCTCGACGAGGTCGCGCGCGCGCACGACCGCGCGCGCGGCGGCGGGAGCGATCGAGAGCTCGACGGCTTCTCCGGCGAAGATGGGCTCGAAAGCGGAGAGCGAGAGCGAACGACCGTCGAGGCAGAGAGTTCTCACGTGGGCGGCGACCTTGGTTGGGCGCCGGATTGTAGCGGTCGGCCCCCCGACGCGCGCCGCCGCGAGTCGACCGTGCGCGGAGCAACGGGAGGACCCGGCCCCCACGCTCGCGGCGCTTTTCGACAGAATCCTGCAACCCAGCGGGCGCCTCGCGACTTGTACGCCGACGACCGAGCCGATGCCGAGCCACCAGGAATCGCGACCGAACGAGGAGGGCGGGAGCACGCGCGGCGACCGACGGGAGACCGAGCTGCGCGAATGGCTGGCGTTCCGCGGCGCGACGAGCGAGCGCGACGCGCTGAGCCAGCTCTTCGAGGACCACCGCACCGCGCTGATCACGTTCGTGTTCCGGCGAACCGGTGACGCGGCGTTGACCGAAGACGTGGTCGCCGAGACGTTCCTCGCGGCGGCGCGCGCGCGCGCGAACCTCGAGTGGCGCGGGGTACCGCTGCGCGGGTGGCTGCTGCGCATCGCGACGAACGAGCTCCGCGCGCAGCAACGGTCGCGCCGCGACGGCGAGCCGCTCGACGAGCTCGCAGCGCCCGACCGCGAGCCCGAGGTCGACGTCGAGGCCCTGCGCCGCGCGCTCGCGACGTTGCCGGAAGAGTGGCAGGAAGCGGTGACGCTGCACCACCTCGACGCGACGCCGGTGCACGAGGTCGCGCGCCTGCTCGGCGCCCCGGAAGGAACGATCAAGTCGTGGCTCTCGCGCGCCCGCGCGGCGCTGCGCGGCCGCCTGCAGCTCGACGGAGAGGAGCCGATGCCGTGAACGACCAGCGTCCTCGCCTGGAGTCCCTCTTCGCGGCGGCGCGCGAGCAGCGCGTGCCCGCCGGGATCGAGCAGCGCTTGCGCGAGCGACTCGCGCTGCGCGCACCGCGAACGCGCGCGTCGCGTCGACGGCTGGTGCTCGCAGCGGCCGCGCTCGTCGTGCTCGGCGGACTGGTCGGCGCGGCTGTCGCGCGCTGGTGGCGCGTCGAGATCGACACGCGTGAGCAGAGGATCGAGGGCGGCACGCTCCGCGAGCTGCGCCGTGGACGCGATGGCGCAACGCAGTACGAGCTCGAGCTGCCCGACGGCAGGCGGGTCACCGTCGAGGTGCCTGCGCCGAGCAACGGCGAGCGACGAATCGAGGTCGAGCTGCCCGATTCGCCGCCCCCTCGGCCGGACCCCGCGACGAACCAAGACCCGAATCCCGTCCCGAACCCCGAGGAAGAACGCCGATGATCCGATTCGCTCTCTGCACGCTGCTCGCGCTCGCATCTCGATCCCCGAGCCTCACGCCGGCCGATGCGCCGGCGGCGTGGCTGCTCGTCGAACGCGACGGCGAGCTCGCTCTTGAGCGCTGCGAGCTCGGGGAGTCGGCCGAACGCACGCTCGAGAGCTCCAGCGCGAGCGGCGTGATCGACGTCGTGCTGCCGGTCGCGCTCGGACGCTCGGCGAGCGTCGAGTCGCTCGCGAAACCGCGCGAGCTCGTGCTGCGCGCCCGCGACGGCGCGCTCGGCGCGAAGACTCGCGCGCCCGGACTCGGTGAGTTCGAACGCCCCGCCCGCCCGTTCGCCGAGCTCGCCGACTGCGACGTGTACGTATGCGCGACGCGCGGCGACGGAAAACGAGCCGCGTTCCTCCTGCGCGGCTATGCGCACGTGGACGCGCTGCCCGACGGTCCGTTCCTCGACCTGTTCGGCGGCAAGGTGCCGCTCGGACCACACGACTACGCGGTGACGACCGACACCGCGGCGCACGAACACGGCGCGTTCGCCGCGGGGCGCTGCAAGCTCGACCTGGAGCGTTGGATCTTCGTCGAGGCCGAGCTCGCGCCCGACCGCCGCGGCGTGTTCGCGCTCGATCTCGGCGCCGGAACGACGCTGCTTGCGCGGCGCGCGCTGCCCGCAAACACCCGCATCGACGCCTCGGCGATCACGCAGTACCAGGGCGGACAGCGCACCGACCTGCGCTACGAGGCCGGCGGTGCGACCGGCGAGCTCTCGGGCCTCGCGGGGCGAGCGACACTCGCGCAGCTCGCGCTCGGCAGCGCGCGTTTCCGCGATGTCGAGGTCGACGTGATCGAGACGCTACCGAAGTTCGGCGGCCGCGAGGTCGACGGCATCCTCGGCCTCGATGTGCTGCGGCGAGCGCGGCGCATCACGATCTCGTTCGAGCGGAAGGAGCTCGCGCTCGGCGAAGTCGTGCTCACCGATTCGCGCGGCTCGACGCGCTGCCTCGCGCTCGCTTCGCACCTGTTCGTCCCGGCGACGCTCGGAGGTAGCGCGTGGCAGTTGATCGTCGACACCGGAGCGCCGGTGACGATTCTCGATCGGCAGGTCGTCGAAGCGCGCGGGCTCGCGCTCGCCGGCCCGGCGACGCGCGCGGGCGGACTCGACGGCGCGCGGCGAGACTTCGAGCGCGTCGTGGACTGCAGTTTCGCGCTCGGCGGGCGCGCGCAACCGAAGCTCGGCCCCGAAACCGCCGACCTCAGCGTGTTCGCACCGCTGCGATCGCCCGGGCAGGCGATCGGCCTGCTCGGCAACGACGCGCTCGCGCGGCTCGGCACGGTCGAGTTCGACCTCGACGCGGGGTTGATGCGCTGGTGATCGACCGAGTGGCGACACGCGCGGGCCATCCCGCCGCGCGCTCGGCGACCGACGCGCAGCGCGGCCGAGACGAAGCGGGAAGGCGAGACCCGTTCAGAGCTTGCCCGCGCGCTTCAGCGTCTCGGTGTCCTGGCCGTCGATCGCGCCGAGCGGCAACGGCACCGCGAACTTCGAATCATCGCGCACCTGGAACTGCGGCGGCGCGGGGAACAGTGCCTCGCCGTTCCACGTCGCGACCAAACGCCAGATCCCCTCGTCGAGGTTCTCGACGAGCAGCGGCTGGTCCGCCGGGATCACGCGCTCGGCGAACGGCGCGCCGTTGATCGTGCAGACGATCGGCAGGCCTTGGTGGCGATTCGGGAACTCGAGCGCGAGCTTGCCGAGCGCACCGGTGTCCGGGCGCAGCACGAGCTCGACCTTGGTGTCGGTCGCGCGCACCGCCTTGACCGCGCGCAGCTTCCCGTCGGCGCTCTCCGCGATCAGATAGCGCGTCGGTGCCGCCTTCTCCCACGCGCTGAGCAAGAAGCCGCCGTCGAAACCGGTCTTCGCGCGCTGCACGCACATCGGGAACGTCGGCCACACCTCGGCTTCGAGGAACGCGGAGGCTTGCCCGAAGTGATTGAGCAGCGCGAGCGTGCGATCGGGCGCCTCGAGGCGCACGTCGGCGTTCTCTACCGGACGGCCCTGCTCGTCGAGCACGCGTCCGGAGACCGTCGGTGCCGCCTCGAACTTCAGGACGACGTCCTTCACCTCGCCTTCGCGGATCGTCACCCGCGTCACCGGCGGCGTCGCGACGGCGCCGAGCAGGTACGCGCGGACGTCGACGTCGCCCTCGGGCAGGTCGCGGACCTCGAACGTCTGGCCCGCCGGCAACGTGACCGGGTTGACGAGGTGCCACGGATAGTTGCGTTGGCCCGCGAGCTCGCCGTAGGAACCGAACGCGACGCTCTTCATCAAGACGAGCTCGGCGGCGCCTGTGCTCGGCGCGTTCGAGAACGTGACGCGCAGTCCGCCGGAGCGACGCATCTGGAACAGGAAGCGGTCGCTGGGCACGTTGGTGCCGCGGGTGACGCCGATCAGCTCGCGATAGCTCGCGTAGCCGTCCTTGCGCAGGATCAGGAGCAGCTTGTCGCCCGCGGTCATCGAAGGGAAGTGGAACTCGCCTTCGAGGTCGGTGGTCGAGCGCTGGCCGTCGAGCTCGACCTCGACGTCGGCGAGCGGTTTGTTCTCCGCGGCGTCGAACACGCGACCGCGCATCGACGCGGGCGCGTCGTAGCTGACGTTCAGCGGCGTGTCCTTGTTCGCTCGCAGCAGGATCTCGCGCGTCGAGCCGCCGATGCCCGTGCCCTCGGTTTCGACGATCGACAGCCCGGGGTACAGATCGGACGCGCCGAACGCGCCTTCCTCGTTGCAGTAGAGCGTGCGCCCCGCGTTCAAGCCGCGCGTGAAGGTCACCTTGCCGATCACCGGGATGCCGCCTTCGCGCACCAGGGTGCCCGCGAGCCGCGCGTTGCGTCCGCTGCCGAGCGGCGGCACGCCTTCGACCGAGGGCAGGCTGCCGTCGACGACCAGCTCGAGCGCGAGCTTCACCGGCCACGCGACCGACGTGTAGACGTCGTCGGCGACCGGCGCGACGCCGACCGCTTCGCCGATCAGCTCGAGCCGCGGCTTGGTCTCCTTGGCGACCGGCTCGGCGGCGGCCGCCTGGCTCGGCGCGGTCGGCGCGGCGACGACGATCTCGTTCCGGGCGGGCGCGCGCAACGCGAACCACACGCCGGCCGAGCCGGCGGCGACGACGACGAGCACCAGGACGAGGAACAGCAGCGGTTTGGAGCGTGATGCCATGCGGTTCGGCCGGGTGCGATTCTAGCCCCCGCGGCGCCTCATCCGCGAAGCAAGTACGAGACCGCTCCTCCTCCGACGGCGCCGATCAGCAGCGTGGTGACCATGCCCGTGCGGAAGCGCAAGGCGGCGACGCAGCAAACGAGCGAAAGCGCAAGCGCGAGCCCGTCGAGGCTCGAGCCCACCGGCCACGCGATCGCGACCGGACCCGCGCGCAGCACGCCGACCTCGCCGAAGACGACGTGCAGCGCGAAGGTCACCGAGAGGTTGGCGACGACTCCGACGACCGCCGCGGTGATCGCGGAGAGCGCGCCAGCGAGCGCGCGATGGCCGCGCAACGCCTCGACGTACGGCGCGCCGAGGAAGATCCAGAGGAAGCACGGCACGAACGTCACCCACGTCGTCAACGCGGCGCCGCAGAGCCCCGCGGCGAGCGGCGAGAGCTCGCCGGGGTGGTGCCACGCGCCGAGGAAGCCGACGAACTGCGTCACGAGGATCAGCGGACCCGGCGTGGTCTCCGCGAGGCCGAGGCCGTCGATCATCTGCTCGGTCGAGAGCCAACCGAAGCCGTTGACCGCGGCCTGCGCGACGTACGAGAGCACTGCGTACGCGCCGCCGAAGGTGACCATCGCCGCTCGGCTGAAGAACGTGCCGATGTCGAAGAGCGTGTCGTCGGTGCCGACGGTCGCGGCGATCAGCGCGAACGGCGCGGCCCAGAGGGCGAGGCAGGTCGCGAGCACGCGCAGGGCGCGCAGCGCGTTCGGCCGCGTGTGCTCGAGCTCGCCGGCGGCGAACGCGGCGTCGACGACGGGCTCGCGCTCCGCGTCGACCTGCGACTGCGCATCGCTCGCGGCCCCGCGGTTCACCGCGTGCGAACCGGAGCCCGGCGCGTGACCCGCGGTGCTCGGCAGCGCGCCGGGCGCGACGCGCGACGCGACGAAGCCGAAGAGCCCGGCGCCGAGCACGACCCACGGGAACGGGACCGCGAACACGAACAGCGCGAGGAACGCCGCGACCGCGAGCCCGACGTGCGCTCGCGAGCGCAGCGCGCGCTTGGCGACGCGCAGCAGCGCTTCCGCGACGATCGCGATCACCGCCGGCTTCAACCCGAAGAAGAGCGCGTCGACCCAACCGACCGATTGGAAGCTCGCGTAGAGCACCGACAACGCGAGCACCATGCACGCGCCGGGCAACACGAACAGCACGCCGGCCGCGATCCCGCCGCGCGTGCCGTGCATCAGCCAGCCGATGTACGTCGCGAGCTGCTGCGCCTCCGGCCCGGGCAGCAACATGCAGTAGTTCAGCGCGTGCAGGAAGCGCGCTTCGCCGATCCAGCGCCGCTCCTCGACCAGCATGCGGTGCATCTGCGCGATCTGGCCGGCCGGTCCGCCGAACGACAGGAAGCCGATGCGCGTCCAGACCGCGAGCGCCTCGCGGAAGGAGACGCGCGCGGCGCGGGACGTCGGCTCGACCATCTCCGGGAGCATGGAGTGCGACACACGACGCGGCAAACCCTTTTGCGGCGGCGAGCGCGAGCCCGCACAATGCGCGACGTGAT
>JADLBP010000145.1 GCA_020847695.1 Planctomycetota bacterium | reverse complement strand
TGCACGCCGAACGCCGCGGCCATCGCGCCGGGCGAGAGGCGCTTGCACACGCGGACCACGTCGTCGAGCGAGACGTCGCTCCACTTCGCGAGCAGCGCGAGCAACAGCACCGCGACGCACGCGGAGAACAGGAATCGAACGACGGGCTTCAGGCGGGCCTCGGGATGCGGTTCGACGCGGTGCGGGCGCGTGCGGGGCTCAATCGAACTTCACGTGGGTGCCGCCGGAGTCGGCGGCGAGCCATTCGAGGACCTGGAAGCTCCCGCCGACGGCGATCGTGTGGATGACGATCTTGCGGTGCTCGTTCCAACGCGCGACTTGTCTGCGGATCTCCGCCGGATCGCGCACGTCGCCGACCGAGGGCTCGCCGTCGGACATGATGTAGATCGTGTCGACCTCGGGGTCGGCGAACGCGCTCTGCACCGCGCCGAACAGGTTGGTGCCGCCGTTCGCGCCGAGGCGCGAGACGAACGTCTTCGCGTCCGCGCGCTCCTTGTCCTTCGATTCCGCGACGCCTTCGTCGAGCCAACGATCGACGCCGTCGGAGAACACGATCATGTTGAAGAGCGCGTCCTTGTCGAGCGCGTCGATGCACTTGATCAACTCTCGCTTCGCGACCTCCATCCGCGGCTCGCCGGGCTTGCCGAGGTAGGGCGAGCGCGTCTCCTCCTTCATCGAACCGGACACGTCGATGATGAAGATCACGCGGTGCGAGACGATGCGCATCCCGTAGAAGGTGTTCTTCGTCGCCTGCGTGAGGCGGCGCGTCTCTTCTTCTTGCTGCAGTCTCCACAGCTCGCCGGTGCCGAGCGGCTTGAACGCGCTCTTCGCGTCGACCCACCACTTCTCCCACGCGCCCGGCTCCGGCGGCAGCGTCTGGCCGGTCAGGCGGAAGAGCGCGTCGCAGAACTCGCGGCGCAGGCGTCCTTCCTCCTTGCCCATGCGACGGATGATCGTCTCGATCGCGTCGGGGCCGCCGAGGATCTCGAGGCCGCGCAGCGCCGCGAGGCGCGTCGACCACTCGGCGTGCTCGAGCGAACGGACGTAGAGCGGCATGAAACGCTTCTGCGCGAGCTTCGCGAGCTGCCAGAGCGCCGCGTTGCGGATCTCCGCGTTCTCCGACGCCGCGTCGATCTCGAGCTTCGCGAGCCAATCGCCCTCGCCGTAGCGCAACGCGCCGATCGCGTCCATCGCCGCGCCTTGGACGTCGGCGCGCTTCGAGGTCGAGAGCAGCTTCTCGACGTCCGGCACCACGGACTTGTCGTCGCGGCGAGCGAGCGCGTCGCAGGCGGCGATCTGCACCTGCGCGTCGGCATCGAGCAGCGCCTTCGCGAGCGCCTTGGTCACCTTGTCGTCGCCGAGCTTGGCGAGCGCGCGCAACGCGAAACACTTCTGGCTCGAGCTCGCCTTGGCGCCGAGCAACTTCTCGAGCTTCGGCACGAGCCCCTTCTGCTTCGGATCGAGCGCCCACGCGCCGACCAGGTCCGCGAGCTTGTCGCGCACGTCCGCGGGCATCACGTCGGGACCCTTCGAGCCGTCGTCGATGAATTGCGTCGCCAGCTTGTCGCCGTCGAGCTTCGCCATGATCTCGGCGGCGAGCGCGCGATTCTGCGAGCGCTCGGTGACGCTCTTGTAGGCGTCGCGCGCGAGGTCGATCGCTCGCTTGTCGCCGCGGCGATCGAGTTCCATCAACGCCAAACGCCGCACGCCGTCGCGCGGGATGTCGTTCAAGTCCTTCTCCATCTTGCGCGCGTTGTCGACGAGCTCGTCGGCGTCCATCTTCGGCGCGATCTTCTCGAGCGCGAGCTCGCGGATCTTCGGCAGGACGAAGATGGCGAGCTGGGGCTCCTTCTCGCGCTGCTTCTTCGGCTTGAGCTTCGGCGCGTCCTCGTCCGCCTGGCGGAAGAGCTTCTGGAAGAACTTGTAGTCCTCCTTCTCGTCGTAGCGCAGCGCGTAGTACTCCATCGCCTTGGCGCGCACGCTGTCCTCGGCCGGCGAATCGATGATGATGCCGAGGAAGTGCTTGCCGAGGTGCTCCGCGTCGCCGAGCAGCTTCAAGGCCGCCTCGCGCAGCTCGCGCGCGTCCTCCATCGTCGCGGCGTCGGTGATCTTCTGCAGCGCCGCTTGCTCGCAGTCGGCGAGCCCGTCGTACTTGGCCAACGCGCGCAGCACCTCGCGGCGCATGTACAGCGTGTCCATCGCGTCGTACGCGACGACCAACGCGTCCATCGCCGGCCGGGTGCCGATCTCGCCGAGTCGCTTGACCGGCGCTTCGCCGACCAGGTCCTTCTCGGTCTTGATCCGAGCTGCGAGGTCCTCGACTTCTCCGGCGGCCTCGCCGGCGCGCGCGCCCGCGAACGCGGGACCGAAGAGCAGGGCGAGGAGCGTGACGACGATGGCGGTGCGCATGTTCGGGCCTCCGAGGGCCAACCAGAGATCACAAGTCGCGGAGGCGAGGGTGTCAACGCTTCCGGGCGCTCGTCGGCTCGGAAGTCGTTGCCTCGCCGCCGAGGCGCGCATACGCGAGAGCGCGCTCGACCGGTCCGCCATGGGCAAACGGGCCCCGTGCGTCGAGCTCGGAGCCGCGAGCGCTCCTCGACCGCCAGGTTGCACGACCCAAGCGACGAGGCGCACGGTTCTCACAGGACGCGGCGCGCCACGTAGGGCGCAGCTCGAAAGCAACGCGGTCCGCTCCGGACCGCTCGGCACGACGGTCGGCGGAAGCGGAGGAGGCCGAGCCCGCGTTGCCGCCGGATCGTGCTGTTCGTCCTGTCGTACTTCGATGCCCTGCACGCAGCGAGCGCGCGTGCGTCCACACCGTCGCGCTCGATTCGGCACCCACTCCGCATTTTCGCCCACCTCGTCGACTCCGCGCCGGTCACCGACAGCCCGTGACGTGCCATCCGAACCGCCGAGACCGGGTGGTTGCAACCCACGCCTTTGGAGTGTGCTCGTCGATCCGCAGCGCATGCTCGTCGCTCGACACAAAACCGCGACAGGTCCGCCCCACCCGCTCATCCCTCGACTCGCCCATCGCTCGAAAGGAAGCTCGCCGCATGATCCCCGCGCTACATACCTTGCTCTTCGCCGCCCTGACTGTCGCAGCGTGCGGCACACAGGACGACTCCACACGCAAAGTCGAAGCGGCGGAGCCGCGGGAGACGGGTCGGACGCCCGGCAAGGGAGCACAACTCGCCGAGTACGTGGTGGCCGCCTTGGAAGACAGCCACGGCAACCTGTGGTTCGGCACGAACGGTCAAGGTGTCGCGCGCTACGAGCCGTCGACTTCCCCCGGAGCACGCGGCGTCCTCCGGTACTTCTCGATCGAGGACGGCCTGATCGGTGACGTGGTCACGGACATCGCGGAGGATCGTCAAGGCCGACTGTGGTTCGGCACGCACACGGGCGCATCGCGATACGAGCCTCCTGCAGCGCACGAACTCGGTCGAACGGGCTTCACGGGCTTCGGTAGCGAAGCCGGCTTACGGGGCGCGGGCTGCAAGCTGCTCGTCGATCGAAACGGAACGATCTGGGCCGGCACGAGCGAGGGCGCCTTTCGCTTCGACGGCGCTCGGTTCAACGCGTTCCCGTTGCCGACGCCGACGATCGACCGGTTCTCGTACAAGATCGTGCCGGGCAAGGTCTGGGACCTGTGCGAGGACCGCCACGGGAACATCTGGTTCGCGAGGGATGGCTACGGCGCGTGCAAGTACGACCCTTCGGCCGCGCTCGAAGGCGGTGGAGCTCCGTTCACGCACTTCACCAAAGAGGACGGACTCTGCAGCAACAACGTCGCCGACATCGTCGAAGACGCACAGGGTGCGCTGTGGTTCGGGTCCATCACCTCGGATCACCCCGAGTACGTCGAGGAGGGTGGCGTGAGTCGATATGACCCAGCGGCTCCGCGCGAGCCCGGGAGGCGCGCGTTCACGCAGTTCCCCGAAGTGAGGGGTCTGACCGCGAACGACATCTACAACCTGTACGTGGATCGGTCCGGGAACGTCTGGATCGGCGCCGTGCGCGTCGGCGCCTACCGTTTCGATCCGACGGTGGCGCGCACGTCAGGTGCCCAACCGTTCACGCTCTTCGACAAGACCGACAGACCGGACCTGACCGCGGTGTTCGGCGTGCAAGCGATGGTGGAGGACCGACATGGAACTCTGTGGTTCGGTTTCTCCGGTGGGTTGTTCCGCTTCGATGGGCAGTCCTTCGTGAACGTGACGCAGGCGGGTCCGTGGACCAGCCCGTAGGACGCCGTGGGCGCTTCGGCCGGTGCTCGCTGGCGGAAGTCGGATGAGGCAGACAGGGCGATGGCCAGCTCGACTGCGGTCGAGCGGCTCCCGCTCGACGAGGCCGGCGGTGGAGTGCGCGCTGTGTCGGCGCCTGCGTGACGTCACGTCGCGGTCGTGTCCGAGCTGCGCGGCTCGAGCGCGCGCTCGACCGCCGGCTGCGCTGCGCGGCGAGGTCGATGCGCCGTCCGCTTCGTCCCCGCGGGACGCCGTGGGATGCGCCGCTCGCGCGGAACTCCGTTGGTCAGGCCCCGCGCGTCGGGCTCAGAGCCTCGAACGCTTCTCGATCAGGTCGGCGAGCAGGCCGACGGTCAGCACGTTGAGCGTCGCGACGAAGAGGAACACGCTCTTGTCCGACAGGTTGGGTGCGACCGGCGAGAGGAACGCGTCGTAGTAGATCGAGACCGCGAGCAGCAAGCCGAACAGCAACGTCAACGGGTAGAAGACCTTGAGCGGGTTGAAGTAGATCACCGTCCGGATGATCAGCTGCGTGAACCCGAGCGTGTCCCGGATCGGGTGGATCTTCGACTTGCCCGAGCGCTTGGCGTAATCGACCTTGACGTAGTCGACGCGATGGCCGTTGGTCAGCGACGCGAGCGTGATCGTCGTCGTGAACGAGAAGCCCTGCGGCAGGATCGGCCGGTAGCGCAGCACGAGCTCGCGCCGGAACGCGCGCAGCCCCGAATTGAGGTCCGGGATCGGCGTGCCCGCGAGGAACGATGCGAGCTGGCGCAAGAACGCCTTCGGCGGCCGACGGATCAACGGGATGTGCACGTTCGCGCCGATGCGCGCGCCGACCGCCATGTCCGCGCCGTCGTCGATGCACGCGAGCAAGTCGACGATGCGATCCTCGGGGTACGTGCCGTCGGCGTCGGTGATCACGACGACTTCGTGCTTCGCGTGCGCGAAACCGGTCTTCAGCGCGGCGCCGTAGCCCTGGTTGACGTGGTGCGTGACGACGCGCAGCTTCGGGATGCGCTTCTTCACCGCCGCGAGCTTCGCCGCGGTTCCGTCGATCGAGCCGTCGTTGATCGCGAGCAACTCGACGGGCACGCCGAGCTCGATCTTCGAGAGTCGCTCGAGCACGCCCTCGACGCCGTTTTCCTCGTTGTAGACCGGCACGACGATCGTCACGCCGTTGGCGGAGAGCTTCGGACGCGGTTCGTCGCTGTCCTCGTGCTCGGTGGAAAGCCGGACTTGGGGTTCGATGGCGCTCTCTCCTGGGAACCGGCGGAGCATAGCGGTCGCGCGGGGGCGAGTCAGCTCCGGAGCGCGCGCAACACCTTCTTCGTCAGGCCGGTCAGCGGCAAATCGCCGAGCCGCGAGCTCGCGTGCCACTCGTACGGCTCGGGCAACGCGCGTCGCGCGGTCCGACCGACGAACGCCTGCGCTCGGATGCGGTGGTGCGTGATCGTGTGACGCACTCGGACGAGCGGTTCGGATGCGCGGAGCTCGACGCCGGCGGCGTGCGCGGTCGGATGGAGGCGCTCGCGGCCCGCGACGGCGAGCTCGATCGTCGGCAGCTCGAGCATGCCGGCCATGCGACCGTCGCTCGGGCGGCGCACGAAGAGCCACGCGCCGTCGCGTTCGACGCACAGGACCTCGAGCTCGACCTCGACCGACGCGCGGCGCGCTTTCGGACGCGGCAACGCCTCGACGACGCCCGCGGCGAGCGCCCGACAGCGCCGCGCGAGCGGGCACGCGTCGCAGCGCGGCTTCTTCGGCGTGCAGACGGTCGCGCCGAGCTCCATCAACGCCTGATTCCAGTCGCCGGCGCCGCGCGCGGGCACCAGGCGCTCGGCGAGGCTCCAGAGCTCGCGCTCGAGCTCCTTCGAACCGAGCGGCGCCTCGAGCTCGAACAGTCGAGCGAACACGCGCGCGACGTTGCCGTCGACCAGCGGCTCCGGCGCGTCGAACGCGATCGAGAGCACCGCGCCCGCCGTGTAGCGACCGACGCCCGGCAGCTCGCGGACCAGCGCCGGATCGCGTGGGAAGACGCCGTCATGCCGCTCGCGGATCGCGCGCGCCGCCGCGTGGAGGTTGCGCGCTCGCCGGTAGTAGCCCAAGCCGCTCCACGCGCCGAGCACGTCCTCCTCGCGCGCGTCGGCGAGCGCGGCGGCGTCCGGAAAGCGAGCCAGGAAACGCTGCCAGTAGTCGATCACGGTCTCGACGCGCGTCTGCTGGAGCATCGCCTCGCTGATCCAGATCGCGTACGGGTCGCGCGTGCGCCGCCACGGCAGGTCGCGCCGCTCGCGCGCGAACCACGCGGAGAGCTCGCGCTGGAGA
>JADLBP010000144.1 GCA_020847695.1 Planctomycetota bacterium | reverse complement strand
TGCACTACGCGCGCCGGCCGCTCGGCCAGGTGTTGACGACGTTCGACAGCCAGAACCAGCACCTGCTCTACTCGGTGCTCGCGCGGATCTCGTGCGTCACGTTCGGCGACGGCGCGTTCGCGCTGCGGCTGCCCGCCGCGCTGTTCGGCGTCGCGAGCCTGTGGGCGCTGTGGCGCTTCGCGCGCCGCGTCGCGCCCGCGAGCGAGGCGCTGGTCGCTACCGCGTTGCTCGCCGTCTCCTTCCACCACGTGTGGTTCTCGCAGAACGCGCGCGGCTACACCGGGCTCCTCTGCTTCGCGTTGCTCGGTTCGAACACGTTCGTCGAGCTGCTGACCCGGCGCTCCGCGCGCGAGCTCCGTCCGGTGGTCGCGTACGGCGCGTGGATGGCGCTCGCGATCGCGGTGCACGTCACCGCGCTGTTCGTCGTAGCGGCGCACGGCCTGATCTGGCTCGCGACGCTGGTCGCCTCGCGCTCGCGCGCGACCGGACCGAATCGCTGGGCGCCCGCGTGGGGTTTCGTGCTGACCGCGAGCTTCGCGTTGCTCGCCTATGCGTTGGTGCTGCCGCAGTTCCCCGCGACGATGCTCGCGAAGTCGATGCCCGGCGCGGCGACCGAGTGGAAGAACCCGTTGTGGCTGGTGACGGAGACGCTCGCGGGGCTCGCGCGCGGCTTGCCGGGCGGCTGGTTCGCGTTGATCGGCGGCGTGGCGGTCTTCGCGCTCGGCGTGTGGAGCTACGCGCGCCAGGGGCTCACGGTGCTCGCGCTCTTCTTCCTGCCGATCGTCGTCACGGTGGTCGCGATCGTCGGCATGCACCACAACCTCTGGCCGCGCTTCTTCTTCTCGAGCGCGGGCTTCTTGGTGCTCGTCGTGCTGCGCGGCATCTCGCGCGGAGGCGAGCTCGTCGCGCGACGCCCGCTCGGCCCGCGCTTCGCCGCGATCGTCGGCGTGCTGGTGTGCGCGGCGAGCGCCGCGACGTTGCCCCGCGCCTACGGTCCGAAACAGGACTTCGAGGGCGCGCTCGCGTTCGTTCGCTCGAACGCCGCCCCTGACGACGGCGTCGCGACGATCGAGATGACCGACCTGCCGTATCGCGAATTCCTGGACGCGGGCTGGGAGTCGGTGAAATCGCTCGACGAGCTCGTCGCGCTCGAAGGCCGCCATCCGCGCACGTGGATCGTGTACTGCACACCGACTTTCCTGGCCGCGCGTCAGCCCGAAGCGTGGAGACGGTTGCAGGACGAGTACTCGGAAGCGAAAGTTTTTCCCGGCACCGTCGGAGGCAGCGAGGTCGTCGTGCGAGTTCGCCGATAGGAGCCTTTCGTCCGCCTTGCCCGCCACAGTGACCCCGCCCCAACCCCCGCCCCGCTCGGCCGTCGCGCCGGGAGCGCTCGCTCCCGTCGGCGCGAAGAGTCCGAGGAAGAAGCTCGTCGTGCTCGCGATCAAGGTCGCGTTCACGCTCGGGTTCTTCGCGCTCCTCTTCACGAAGGTGCGCTGGGCGGAGCTCTGGTCGCACGCGACGCGCATCGCGCCGAGCACGTGGTTCCTCGTGTTCGCGTGCTTCGTCGCGGGCCACGCGGTCGGCGCGTTGAAGTGGCGGTACGCGGTGTCGTTGAGCCGCGCGCGTCTGTCGGTCGCCGACGCGTTCCAGTGCTACGCCGCGGGCATGTTCGCGAACCTCTGCTTGCCGAGCATCGTCGGCGGCGACGCGGTGAAGGCGGTGCTCGCGGGACGCGCGACCAAACGCTTCGAGGCCGCGGTGATCGGCGGCGCGACCGAGCGTCTGATCGACACGTTCGCGCTGCTCGTGCTGATCGTCGTCGGCGCGTTGCTGTGCCGCGAGTCGTTCCCGGGCTGGGCGCAGCAGACGCTGATCGTCGCGGTGGTCGTCGGCCTCGGCGGCGCGCTGCTCTTCCTGCCGCTCGTGCTGCGAGTCAAGCTCGAACGTTGGCCGAAGAAGCTCCGTCGCCCGATCGCGAAGACGTTGGTGTCGCTGCGTCGACTCGCGCGGCGTCCAGCGGCGGCGCTCGCGATCCTCGCGCTCTCGCTGGTCCTCCAGAGCTGGTTCGTCGTGCTCAACGCGTGGCTCGGCGCGGGCATCGGCGTCGAGCTCCCGCTCGCGACGTGGTTCTTCGCGATCCCGTTCACCAAGGCGGTGACGTTGGTGCCGATCAGCTTCGGCGGCTTCGGGCTGCGCGAGAAGACGCTCGCAGGCTTGCTGCTCGCGATCGCGGCGGTGCCGGAAGCGCTCGGCGCGGCGTCATCGATCCTCTGGCAGACGGTGCTGGTCGCGACCGGCTTGCTCTGCGGGCTCTTGTTCTTCGTGCTCGGGCTGCGCGCGAGCTCGCGCGTCGGCTCGCTTTTCGGCGCACAGAAAGCGGTGAAGCGTGGCTGACGCTCGTGTGGTGATCCTCGGCGGCGGACCGGCGGGCGTCGGGGCCGCGTGGCAACTCGCGCGGCAGAAGAAGGCGCACGCGATCGTCGTCGAGCGCGGCGCGACGTTCGGCGGCAACTCGGGCTCGTTCGATGCGGTCGGTCAGCGCCTCGACTACGGCAGCCACCGTCTGCACCCGGCGACCGAAGCGCACATCATGGCGGACGTGCGCGCGTTGCTCGGTGAAGATCTGCTCGATCGCCCGCGCCACGGACGGATCCGCCTGCTCGGCAAGTGGATCCACTTCCCGTTGAAGCCGGTCGATCTCGTGCTGCGGCTCGACAAGAGCTTCGCGATCGGCTCGCTGAAGGACGCGATCGCGAAGAAGCTGCCCAAGTCGCTCGGTGGGGCGCCGGCGGAAGGCGACACGTTCGCGTCGGTGCTGCGCGCGAACCTCGGGCCGACGATCTGCGATCACTTCTACTTCCCGTACGCGGTGAAGCTCTGGGGGCATCCGCCGGAGAAGCTCTCCGGCATCCAAGCGCGCCGCCGCGTTTCCGCCGGCAACTTCGGCAAGCTCGTCAAGAAGGTCCTCGGCGCGGTGCCCGGCATGAAGAAGCCCGGCGCGGGTCGCTTCTTCTATCCGCGGCGCGGCTTCGGACAGATCAGCGAAGCGTACGCCGCCGACGCAAAGAAGCACGGGGCCGAGCTGTTGACCAACACGACGATGACGCGGCTGGAGCGCGCCGGCTCGACGTGGCGCGTGCACGTCGAGTCTGGCGGCGCGACGCGCGTGCTCGAAGCGGATCAACTCTGGTCGACGATCCCGATCACGCTGCTCGCGCGCGCGATGCAACCCGCGCCGCCGGCCGAGGTGCTCGCGGCGACGGAGAAGATCGGGTATCGCGCGATGATCCTGATCTACGTGCAGTTGCCGATCGATCAATTCACCGAGTACGACGCGCACTACTTCCCCGGCGCCGACACGCGGATCACGCGGCTCTCCGAACCGAAGAACTACTCGGCGACGAACGAGCCGAAGGGGAGCACCGTGCTCTGCGCCGAGCTGCCATGCGAAGTCGGCGATCGCTTCTGGAAGATGAGCGACGCCGAGCTCGGCAATCTCGTCGTCGAGGACCTCGCGAAGAGCGGCATCCCGGTCCCGAAGTCGCCGACCAGCGCGTTCACGCGGCGGCTCGGTCAGGCGTACCCGGTCTACCTCAACGGGTACGAGCAGCCGTTCCAGACGCTCGATCGTTGGGCCGAAACGCTGCCCGACGCGATCTCGTACGGCCGCCAAGGGCTCTTCGCGCACGACAACACGCACCACGCGCTCTTCATGGCGTACAGCGCGGTCGAGTGCCTGAACGGCAAGAGCTTCGACCGCTCGAAGTGGGCGGAGTTCCGCAAGGTGTTCGCGACGCACGTCGTCGAGGATTGAGCGCCCGACGGAGCCGGAGCCTTTCCGTCCGCACTTCGGAAGCTCGGCGATGTCCCCGGCCGCAAGCTAGATTCTCGTTCGATCCGCCATGACGTGGTGCCCTGTACCTCGCGAGGAACTCGATACTCGCATCGCCGACGAGCTGTCGCGGCTCGACAAGTCCTCGTGTGAGCAGTGGGAGCGGATGCGCGTCGAGCCCGTCAAATGGCGGTGCAGTCCGTGGGGCGACGACGGCGGCGGTTTCTGGGTCGTCGCGGAGCACGACGGGCTCGTCGTCTGGTTCAACGACATCGAGGACGGTTTCAATACGAGTCGGATCGAGATGCGCGGAGTGATCGCCGAATATCGCTGCGATCAAACGACGCTCGCCGAAGTCCTCGAACGTTTCGCAGAGACGCGCGAGGCAGAAGCACGTGCACGGTCGGCGCCGAGCGTCGAGTTGCCCGCGTCGTGCCTTGGACCGGGCCGCATCGAGCGACGTCAGACCACGTACTGGGAGTTCCGATCGTCGACGGGCCTTCGGATGCGAGCCCACTTCTCCGGCAAGCGCGAGTCGCGCTTCGAGGTCGAGGAGTACGAAACGATCGAGCTCTCGACCTCGCACCCGCTGTTGGTCCACCATTCCGAGCCATGGGAGTCGGTGTACGTCACCGGCGCCGCGCTCGCGCTGCCGGCGACGCTCCAAGAACTCTCGGATCGCGTTCGAGCCGCCTCGTCGGGATGGCGACGCGTCGAGGAGTACATGGGAGATACCGCGCGGATGTCGAGGCTGATCGTCGCCGGCGACGGTCTGCTGCTCAACGGACCGCGCAGTGTGGCTGCGATCGCTTCTGAGGTCCTCGAGCGTCGGCGCGTGGTGCACTCGACGATGCCGGCGCGCGCGAGCTCGGCAGCACCGCGCGTGCTGGTGCTCGGGCGGAGCTACGTCATCGCGGACGCGTTTCGATTCGATCCGCAGTTCGGTTAGACGCCGCCGTTCACGGCCATCGGACGGTCGAGCGTGGGCCGACGTCGGAACGGAAACGGCGCCGGCGGAAACCGCGCAGGGAAGCGTCGACGCGCGGGCCCGGAAGCGACGATTCGAGCGCGGCGCAACCGAGCGCGCGGCTCGTGCGACAGCCGAGCGGGCTCGCCGCCGTGCGAAGGCAGGAGTCCGACAGCGCGACTCAGACGCTCGACTCTCGGTTCGCGGTCGCCCTGCGAGTCGAGCGAGTCGCTCAAAACGCGCGCAGGCTCTCCAGCGGGCGCGTGTTCAGCGCGCGCGCCGTCGCCGCGAGGCCGCTCGCGGCGGCGAGGAGCGCGGTTGCGAGCGCGGCGAGCGGCAGCCACCACCACGGCAGCTCCGGGCCGAGGTCGAGCACGCGGTCGAGGAACGCCCACGCCAGCGCGAACGCGCCGCACGCACCGACCAAACCCGCGACCATCCCGAGCAGCGCGAACTCGGTGACGAAGAGTCCGGTGATGCCGAGCCGCGTCACTCCGAGCGTCTTCAGCAGCGCGACCTCTCTCCCGCGGCGCACCGCGGTCGAGCTCGCGACGCCCGCCAGGATCACCAGTCCGACGACCACGGTGAAGAGCCCGAGCACGCGCACCGCGAGGCCGAGGCGATCGAGCACCGCCCGCACCTTTTCGAGGATCGTCCGCATCCGCAGCAGCGTCACGTTCGGCGCGGTGCGCGCGAGCTCGTCCTGCAACGCGTCCTCTTCCGAAGCATCGACGCGCGCGGCGCCGAGCAGCATGTGCGGCGCTTGCTCCAACGCGCCGGGCTCCGCGACCAGGAAGAAGTTGATCTGGAAGCTCTCCCACTCGACGCTGCGCAAGCTGGTGACGGTGAACTCGACCGGCACGCCTTGCACGTCGAAGACCAGCTTCGAGCCGAGCACGACGCCGATGTCGCCGGCGTAGTCCTCTTCCAGGCTCATCTCGCTGGCGCTTGGATCGCTCCACAGCTCGCCCGCGACGATCCGGTTCGACGACGGCAGTTCCTGCAGCCACGTGATCCGTTGCTCGCGCGTCAGCGCCCAACGGCTGCGACCCTCGCCGCGTCCGCGCGAGCTCTCGACTTCGTTGCCGTCGACCGACGAGAGCCGCGCGGTGACCACCGGCACGCGCGTGACGCCGCTCGCGGCGTGCGCGGTGAGCACGCGCTCGACGTCGGGCCATTGATCGGGCTGCACGTCGACGAAGAAGGTCGTCGGCGCGTCGGCGGGGATCGCTCGCTCGAGCTTCTGCGAGAGCTCGCGCTCCGCGAGCGCCATCGTCAGCACGACGAGCACGCCGAAGCCGAGCGCGATCGCCGCGCCGAGCACGCCGGCGCCCGGTCGAGCGAGCGCTGCGATGCCGTGGACGAGGTAGGGGCTCGCGTGCTCGCGCGGCAGCTTCGCGGCGAGCCTCGTCAGCCCGAACGCGCACGCCGCGAGCACGCCGGTCAGCACCGCGAGGCCGACGGTGAACACCGCGGCGTGCTCGAGGTCGTCGCTCTGCACCCACGCGGCGCCGAACAGGCCGGCGGCGAGCACCGCGAGCGCGCCGAAGCGCACCGCGCGCGGCACCGGCAGCGGCTCGGCTTCCTGGCGGAGCACGCGCGCCGGCGCGACGCGCCAGATCGCGAGCAGCGGCGGCAGGCTGAACACCAGCGCGATCGCGATGCCGAGCGCGACGCCCCGCGCGATCGGCAACGCTTGCCACGTGAGCGCGACGCCGGTCGGCAGGAGCTCGCCGAGCCAACGCTCGATCGCGAGCGGCACGAAGCTGCCGAGCAAGCCGCCGAGCGCGCTCGCGATGCCCGCGAGCATCACGACGTTGCCCGCGTACAGCACCAACACTTCGCGCGGTCGATAGCCGAGGCATCGCAACACCGCGACTGCGCCCGTGCGCTCGGCGATCCAAGCGCGCACGATCATCGCGACGCCGATGCCGCCGAGGATCAGCGACAGCAGAGCGACCAGGCCGAGGTAGCGCTCGACTCGATCGACCGCGCGGCGCACCGTCGGCTGCGCGTCGCGATAGGTCTCGAAGCGCAGGTACTCCGCGTCCTCGAGGTAGACGTGCGCGAGCAGCCGCGACCACGCTTCGACGTCGCCGCCGTAGAGCGCGCTCTCGTCCGCGTAGCGATAGAGCGCCTTGTGCCGCACGCGCGAGCCGACGCGTTCGAGCTCCGCGCGCGCGAGCCCGTCGAGCGTCAGGAACACCCGCGGTCCGGCGGTGAACGCGATGCCGAGGCGTCCGGGTTCGTCGAGCACGACGCCGGCGACGCGATAGCTCGCCGAGCCGATCGTCAGCTCGTCGCCGAGCGCGAGTCGGCCCGCGGAGAGCAGTTCGGGCGCGACGACGCACGTTTCCGGCGTCAGGAGCGCGTCGAGCGTGCTCGCCGGCTCGAGCTTCAGTGCGCCGTAGAACGGGAAGCGTCCGCCGATCGCCTTGACCTCGACCAGTTGGCTGCGGCCGTTCTTCGACGAGCTCGCCATCGTCGCGAGCTCGCGGACGTCGGTGCGCTCGTGCGCGATGCCGAGCGCGTGCTGCTCTTCGAGCTCGTCCGGCAGCGGGCGGTAGGAGCTGACGACCATGTCCGCGCCGAGCAGCTCGCGCGCTTGCGCACGGATGCCGCTCTGGACCGCTGCGACCAGCGACGACACGCCGACGATCGCGGCGACGCCGAGCGCGAGGCACGCGACGAAGAACGCGAGCCGCCCGCGCGAGCCGCGCGACTCGCGCCACGCCGCGACGACGATCGAGCGCGCGTTCACGGGCTCGCGACCGCCGTGTTGGACTCGATGCGCTCGATCCGACCCGCGCGCAGGTGCACGCGTCGATCGGCGAGCCGCGCGACCTCGAGATCGTGCGTCACCAACACCAACGTCGTCCGCTCGCGCGCACGCAGCTCGATCAGGAGCTCGAGCACGCGCCCGCCGGTCGCGAGGTCGAGGTTGCCGGTCGGTTCGTCCGCGAAGAGGATCGCGGGCCGCGGCGCGAACGCTCGCGCGAGCGCGACGCGCTGTTGCTCGCCGCCGGAGAGCTGCGAGGGATAGTGGTGGCTGCGCGCGGCGAGGCCGACCGCGCCGAGCAGCTCGTTCGCGCGCTCGCGAGCGTGCTCGACGCGCGCGAGCTCGAGCGGCAAGAGCACGTTCTCGAGCGCGGTCAGGTTGCCGAGCAACTGGAACGACTGGAACACGAAGCCGACCTTGCGGCGGCGGAGCAGCGCGAGCCGATCCTCGTCCTGGGTGTCGATGCGCTCTCCGTCGACGTAGATCTCGCCTTCGGTCGGCCGGTCGAGCCCGGCGAGCAGGCCCAGCAGCGTCGACTTGCCGCTGCCCGACGGCCCGAGGATCGCGACGAACTCGCCGGGCTCGATCGCCAGGTCGATGCGGTCGAGGATCGTCAGCACCTGCGAGCCCGAGGGCAGGCGTTTGGTGACGGAGCGGCACTCGATGCGGGCGGTCGACATGGTTCGGTTGCGTTTCGGGTTGCCGCGCGAGCTCGTGGCGACGGCGCGAAGGTCGCGCGTCGACGCCGAACCGCGGCGGATGGGCTGACACCGTACTGCGGGCGCGAGCGGGATCCCATGCCGCGCTGGAACACGAGCGCGCTTCGTCGTACGAGTGCTCGCCCGCGCGCACCTCATCGTCCCGCACGGGACGATTTCGACCCGCACCGAGCCCGTAAACTGGATCCGATGTCGTTCCCTCGCCGCATCGTCGCTGTCACCTCCGTCCTGCTCGGCGCTTTCGGTGCGGTCGCGTGCTCGCCGGAGAGCAAGCCGGTCTCCGCGCTTCCCGGCGAGCGCCCCGCGCCCGAGGCCGACGACGGCACCGAGGCTCGTCCCGAGCTCGCGATCCCGACCGACGCGCCGCGCGTCGTCTTCCTCGGCGACAGCATCGCGGCCGGGCTGCATCTCTCGGCGGACGACGCGTTCCCGGCGGCGTTGCAGCGCGAGCTCGCGCGCCGCGGCCGGCCGTTCGAGCTCGTCAACGCCGGCGTCAGCGGCGACACCAGCGCCGGCGGACTGCGGCGCGTCGACTGGGTGCTCGGTCAGAAGCCCGCGGTGCTGGTGGTCGAGCTCGGCGCCAACGACGGCTTGCGCGGTCAGGACGTCGCGTCGATCGAAGCGAACCTGCGCGCGATCGTGCAACGCGCGAAGGCGGCCGGCGCGCGCGTGCTGCTGCTCGGCGTGCGGCTGCCGCCCAGCCTGGGTACGGACTATGTCGCACGGTTCGAAGCGCTCTACCCGCGCGTCGCCGAGGACGAAGGCGTCCCGTTCGTGCCGTTCTTCATGGAGCACGTCGGCGGCGTCGCGGAGATGACGCTCGAGGACGGCATCCATCCCAACCGCGCGGGGCACGAGCGCATCGCCCAGAACGTCGCGGGGCCGCTCGAGGCGTTGCTCGCGAGCTTGGACCAAGAACGACGCTGACCCGAGTCGCTCTCGATCGACTGCGCGCGCGACGTCGAACGCCGAGCGCGTGGGGCAAGGGCGGAGTTCCTTCGCCTGCGTCGCTCACAGCCGGCGAACGCGCACGTCCTCGAAGCGCACTTCGCCCTGGTGGAAGCCGATTCCGACGGTCGACGGAGTCGCATCCGCATCGGTCGACAGCACGCGCCGCTCGTCGATCCAGATCTCGAGCTTGCCCGCCCGTCGCACGAACACGAAGTCGGTCTGGCGGCGTGCCCCGTCCATGCTCGCGAGCTGTGAGAACGCATGCGACTCGCCGTTGCGGTACACGAAGGTCCCGTTGACTAGCAACGCTTGGTTCGCGGCGCTCAAGCGCAGCATCAGCGGCGACGGCTGCGACGTGTGGATCTTCGCGCGCACGACGCAATCGCCGTAGAGCTCCGTGCCCAACTCGCAGATCGACCACTCGCCCAGCGGGCTCTTGCCGACGATCCCGTCCTTGACGCGCTTCCACTCGGCGCCGTTCTGCGGCGCGAGCGCTCGATCGAGCAGGCTCGTCCAATCCTTCGGCGAGCCCAAGAGCTCCGGCGGCAATCCCGGCGGGCGCGCGAGGTCGAGCATCATCGTGACGGACGCTCCGTGTCGTTCTTCGAGCAACGCCGCGACTTCCGGCCGTAGCTCGAAACGTGCGAGTGCCTCACGCCAAGCCTTCTCGACCTTCGCCTCGTCGACCCCGAACGCGACGCTCGCCGAAGCGCCCATGTAGTACCGCGTCGTCTTCTTCGCGCCGTACGTGTCGAGCAGGAAGCGGAGGTAGCTGCCCGCGACGTCGTACGCATTGAAGCCGCTCCGCGCCCCGAGCCACGCGTAGAAATCGGCCGCGCCCGTCATCTCCGCGAGCGGCGGCAGCGCGTCGCGATCGAGATAGAAGCGCGCCACCGAATGCACCGGCACGCCGTGGACGTGCTCGAGCAGCGCGTTCGCGAGCCCTTCGGCGAAGAACAGATTGCGCGGCTCGCTGCCGGCCTTCTGCAGTCGCCCGTAGGCGATGATGTGCACGAGCTCGTGGAAGCGCGTCTGGTCGTTGTTGACCGGGACGTGACTTTGGTCCTCTGCCGAGAAGCCGCCGGTGCCGCTCGTGCCCGTCGTCGCCGAGAGGTCCGCGACGTCGTCGTAGAGGAAGAGCTGGTAGCGTCCCTTGGGCTCGATCCCGAGCGCCTCGCAGATCTCGGCGTGGTCACGCTCCGCGCGCGCCGCTTCGCGTTCCACGAAGGCTCCGGCGCGCGAGCCGGGTTCGTAGCGCACGTCGAAGTGCTTGGTCGCGAGCGTGGCCGTGTGCGTTGGAGATTGCGCGAGCGCGGCGGCGGCGAGCAGCAGAGCTGCGAGCATGGAGCGGAGCATGGGCGGGCCTCCTGTGGGGGGAAGGGACGCCTCCCAGACTAGCCGGAGGTGTGCGCGAGCTGGCTGCCTGGCGCCCGTCCGCCTCCGCGTGCGCCCATGCGCGGCGCGTCGTCGCGGACGCTCGCCGTCGCCGGCTGCGTCGAACGCGCCGCCGCGCGGGACCGCCTCGACTCTGGATACGGACTAGGTCGCACGGTTCGCGACCTGCGTGCCGCGCATCGCGACGACGAAGGCGTCACGTGCGAGCCGTCGCGCTCGACGTACGTCGGTGTCGCCGCGCAGAGGACGCTCGAGGACGGCATCCATCCCAACCGCGCGGGGCACGAGCGCATCGCCCAGAACGTCGCGGGGCCGCTCGAGGCGTTGCTCGCGAGCTTGGACCAAGAACGACGCTGACGAGAGCCGCGCGCGGCGGATCGAGCTGCGCCGTGGCGACGCGCGCGGCGACATGTCAATCTGTGCGTCCGATGCGCGCCCCGAGGCTCCTTTCGTCGAGTCGGCAGTGATGCGCCCTCCGCTGCCGGTCGTGATCCAAGGCGGAATGGGCGCCGCGGTGTCCAGTTGGCGGCTCGCGAACGCGGTCGCGCGTTGCGGCGAGCTCGGCGTCGTCTCCGGTACCGCGCTCGACACCGTGTTGGTGCGCCGACTGCAAGACGGCGATCTCGGCGGTCATGCGCGCCGCGCGATGGCGCGCTTTCCGTTGCCGCGCGTCGCGGCCGAGGCGGCGAGCCGCTTCTTCAAGCCCGAAGGCCGCGCCGCGCACGAGCCCTACGCGCTCCTGCCGATGCCGCGCCAGGTGCTCGGACGCGCGCGCGAGGAACTGACGATGCTCGCGGCGTTCGTCGAGGTCCACTTGGCGAAGGAGGGCCACGACGGGCGCGTCGGCATCAATCTGCTGACCAAGATCCAGTTCCCGAACCTCGCGTTGCTCTACGGAGCGATGCTCGCGGGCGTCGACTGCGTGCTGATGGGCGCCGGCATCCCGCGCGAGGTGCCGGGTGCGCTCGACGGGCTCGCAGCGCACCAACCGACCGCGATCCGCTTCGACATCGAGGGCGCGACCGAGCCCGAGTGGCTGCGCTTCGATCCGCGCGAGCACTTCGCCGACGCGCCGACCGGGCTCGTGCGCCCCGACTTCCTCGCGATCATCGCGAGCAACTCGCTCGCGACGATGATGGCGCGCAAGGCGACCGGTCGCGTCGACGGTTTCGTGATCGAAGGGCCGACCGCGGGCGGCCACAACGCGCCGCCGCGCGGCGAACCGACGTGGAACGAGCGCGGCGAGCCGCTGTACGGCCCGCGCGACGCGGTCGAACTCGATCGCATCGCCGAGCTCGGGCTCCCGTTCTGGCTCGCGGGCGGCAAGGGCCATCCCGACGACCTGCGCGCCGCGCGTGCCGCCGGAGCCGCGGGCATCCAGGTCGGGACGCTGTTCGCGTACTGCGACGAGTCGGGCCTCGACGCGGACATCAAGCGCAACGTGCTCGAGCACGCCGCGCGCGGCGACGTCGACGTCCGCACCGACGCGCGCGCGTCGCCGACCGGTTTTCCGTTCAAGGTCGTGTCGTGGGACGGCGGTCGCTCGCCGAGCCGCGAGCGCGAGCGCATCTGCGACCTCGGCTACCTGCGCACCGCGTACGCGACCGCCGACGGCAAGGTCGCGTACCGGTGCCCGAGCGAGCCCGTCGAGAACTACGTGAAGTCCGGTGGCCGAATCGAGGACACCGAGGGTCGCGTGTGCCTCTGCAACGGGCTGCTCGCCGCGGTCGGCCTCGGCCAACCGCGCAACGGAGGCGTCGAGCCTCCGTTGGTCACCAGCGGCGACGATCTCGCGATCCTCACGCGCTGCCTCGCGGGCCGCACGAGCTACACGGCGGCCGACGTGCTGACGTACTTGCTCGGCAGGGAGCCTGCGTCGCTCGCGCGCTAGTTCTGCCGCTCGAAGCAGCCGAGGTCGATCGGTGGCGAGCCGACGCCGGTGTCGGGGACGCTCGGCAGGTCCTTGAAGCGCGGCTTCAGATTCAGATCGAGCGGCACGGGCTCGCCGAAGTCGAGGTCGCCGTCGATATCGGTGACGTCGGCGAGCGCATGGATCGAGTCGCCCGCATCGAGACACGGCGATGTCGGCTTCAGGCGATACACGTTGTCGTCGAACGTCGCGGGGTCGTTGTCAGCGCCGTCCGCGTCGACGAACTGCGGATCGAGGGCGAGGTTGCCGGTGCCCCAATTCAAGACACCGGGTCCGACGTACACGCCGGCGGGTCCGCCTTCGACGTCGCAGTAGTCGAGTGTGGCGAGCGAGGCGACCGACTCGAGGCGCATCTGCGGTCCCGGCGACGCAGTCGTGTTGCTCCAAAGCAAGACGTTTCGCAGTCCAACGTTCGTGCCCGTGCCGACATAGATTCCGCCGCCGCCGGCGTAGCTGGCGAGCGAGTGCGTGCTGTTCGCCGTGAACGTGGAGTGTTGGAGATCGACGGCGATCGAGGTGTTCTGGTACCCCGCCCAAGTCTCGAGTGCGCCGCCTCGGTAGTCGCTGTGATTGCCGGCGAACAGCAGGTTCGATCCGATCAGCCTGGCAGACTGGTTGTCAGCCAGCACTTCCACCCCGATCGCTCCTCCGCTGTCGCTGCCGCTGTTGCCGAGGAAGCTCGAATGGCTGAGTCGAAGCTCGGTGGGCCCGGAGACGTGGATCGCGCCGCCGCGATACGACTGATTGGCGACGAACGTGCAACGGAGGATCGATGCGTCGCGCTCGATGCGAATCGCTCCGCCCATCGCGTTGCCGAGGTTCAGCGTCGTCGCGTTGCTCGTGAAGCTGCAGTCGCGGACGCTGACCGGGCCCGCGGACGCTCGCACGGCGAGCGCACCTCCGAACTCCTCCGCGAAGTTGCTCTCGAGCACGCACTCCGCGAGTTCGACGGTCGCGCCCGACTCCACCAACACTGCACCGCCGCCGCGCATGGTGCCCAGGCCAGCGATGCGACCGTTGCGGATCGTGAACCCCTGGAATCGCGTGCCGAGCGCCTCGCCCGAGCTCAGATGGACCGCTCGGCCCAGGCTCTGGCAGTCGATGATGCAGTTGGCGGGGCCGTTCTGACTCCGGAGGACGATCGCCTTGCCGTTGAAGTCGAGCTCTCGGTTCCTCGCGCCGGTGTACACGCCGTCGAGGACCTCGACCGTGCGGCCCGGAATCACCGCATCGACGCCGTCTTGGATCGCCTGGAAGGGCCAAGCGAGCGAACCGTCACCGCCTGGCGGTGCGCTATCGTCGACGTACCAGACCGGTTGGAGTTCGCACGCGTCCGGCACGAAGTTCAGGTTGCCGTCCGGTGCACCTTCGGCCACGTCGAGCGCGTCGAACACTCCGTTTCCGTCGCAATCGGGTTGCGCGCCGACATCGAGCAGGAGCGTGCACGCGGGGCTCGCGGCCACCGCGCCGCCGGCTTGGGGGAGCGCGTAGCCTTGCACGAAACGCAAGTTCGCCTGCGTACCGGACTGGATCGGCGCGGCGTTCCACGACGCGGTCGTTGCACCCGAAGGAGGCAGCACTGCGAGCGGTGTCTTCGGCATCGTCGTTGGATAGCGAAGGGTCCACACACCGTTCATGCCGAGCTGGAGGAGCCAGCCGACGACTCCTGACTGCGCTGCGAAGAACGTGTCACCGACGACACCGCCGACGGTCGCCGGGACCGAGCTCGCGCCACGAGCGATGTGCTGCGTCGTGAACGTGCGAGCGCTCGGCGCGAGAGTCGTCACCGGACCCAAGATCGGCGCGCCACCCGCGCCGCCGCCCGCCGGACCCTGGCCGGGTTGGCCGCCGACGAAGAGCGTGTCGAGGGCGTACACCGCTCCGCTACCGCCGCCGTAACGCACGCCGTGACCGCCGTCACCGTTCTTGTAGGCGATGCCGTAGCCACCATCGCCGCCGGTCGAGCTGCAGTTCGCCAACAACGCCGGCCCCGTGTTGGTCGCCGCGAAGAGCCCGTCCCCGCCGCGCCCCGCCTGGTAGCCGCCGTCGCCGCCCGCGCCGCCGACGAGATCGCAGTCGTACAACGCGACGCGCGAGCCCGTGTACAGGAGGATCCCTGCGCCTCCATCGCCCGGCCCCGTGCACGAGGGGAAGCACGACGTGTTGCCGTTGTATCCGCCTTTGCCGCCCGTCAGCGTGGAGCCGACGACCACCAAGCGGGTCGAGCTCTGTGCCAGGAGACCTGCACCGCCGAACCCGCCGTCGCCGAAGCCTCCGGAGCTCTTGCCGTCTGACCCGGCGAGTGTGCACCCCTGGATCCACACAGTGCCTGCGCAGTTCGTGAGCCCGACGGCTCGGTAGCCGTGGACTCCGGTGGGAATCGTCTCGTGCACGTCGATGTCGGAGAGCACGACCCACTTCGAGCTGGGGACGTTCGTGATGTCCACCCGGCCTTGCACGTCGACCGTCTCGCCCGGCACCCCGAAGATCGCGATCGAGCGGTTGTCGATCGTGAAGCCGGAGTACGTGCCGCCGTGGACCAGCAGCACGTCCCCGTCAGCGGCCGCGTCGATCGCGGCCTGCAGGTCGGTGTGCACGACGACGGGGGAGTGGCTGACGTTGCCGACGCCGCCGGCGAGGGCGACCGCGCCGAGGAACGCGACTGCGAACGAGCGAGCGAGCATCGTGAATCCTCCCGTTTGGCTGCCGTCGACGGACCGGGACCTTAGTGTCGCCGCGAGCGCGCCGTTTGGTTCGCGGGCGATCCGGTTCCGGCGCTCGGCCGGTTCCCGCGAGCGCGTGCGTCACGCCGGGCCGATTCCCCTGTTGTGGGGGGCGAACGCGCGAGCTGCGGGAGCCCCGGCGGGGAACTCGCAAAACTACCGCCGACGGTAGACTGTCCTAACTCATCGTCTTGCAATCGGTTCCGACGGCGCGCTCGAGCTTGGGTCGGCCGTATCGCGGGGT